>NZ_RRYV01000297.1 GCF_014861395.1 Psychrobacter sp. FME13
CTTCTATGTCAATTATGGCTATGTCTGATGCCAGCATACTTTTTAGAACACCACCAGATATTTTACTACACTATGCCTAATGCGTGGCTTCATTTCAAAAACGGTAATAAATTAACTGCCGTCACATGAAAGAAATAACATAAATAACTATAGTCAAAGAAACATCAAGTGGGTGTAAAGCAGCTGACTACAGATTGTACAAGTACTACATCTAGAAAAGAGACCATCGTAGCCATGTAGAATTTCTTTGAACTATATCTATACTAGATGCATTGTCATACACTTATTTATACAAAAAAACCCACTATAAAAGCAGGTCTTAATCGAATAAATTAGGTCTTAACAATGCACCTCCAATCATGCATGTAAACATTTAGCCATTGTTGTCATTAGATCCATCGTTTGACCTGTCTTCAAAGCCACCGTTATCTGCTGGGTTCTCAAAGCCACGATCTTGACCAAAGCCACCACGCTCAAAGCCGCGTTCTTGACTTTGACCAAAGCTACCACGTTCAAAGCCGCGTTCTTGACCTTGGCTAAAACCACCACGATTGAAGCCGCTGCGGTTAGAAGCAAAACCACGCTCTTCAAAACCACCTGCGCTAGCAGGGTTGCTACCACGTTCAAAGCCACCACCTTGATAACCAGTTGGAGCGCTTTGGGGTTGAGCACTAGTGCTTGGAGATGTACTACTACGAGGGTTGCGAGCTGGAACTACCGTTGAAATAGCATGCTTATAGACCATTTGACTGACAGTATTTTTGAGCAGAACAACATATTGATCAAACGATTCAATTTGGCCTTGTAGTTTGATACCGTTGACCAAAAAAATAGAAACAGGAATACGATCTTTTCGCAGCGAGTTCAAAAACGGATCTTGTAAAGTTTGTCCTTTTGACATGAAATCTCTCCTAAATATTATATAGTTATATTTTGAGCGCCAATTATTTTAAGTGTCGCTTTAATTATAATGGCTGAAGGTAGATACAATAATAAGCTATCTTTGTAAAACGTATCTAAATAGATCCTAACTCTTATTAAGTGATTCCACTTTATCGCGAATACATTATTATTGTAAATAATTAAGTAACTACTTGTGTCATTGCTTATTTCTATCAACATGCACCAGTAAGTAACGATTAGAGGAGCAGTAGTGCCATACAGTAGCATTCATTGTGATAGATTAAAATTATAACAGTTATCTGCGTTATGATTTGAAACTAATTGTCACTACTTTCTGATGAATTTATGCATCATAGTTTCTATATGTAAATTCATATTCCACCCCACTCTCAACTTCGAAAGTGATTGAAAAAAGAAGAGCACCTCACTAATCTATTGTTTTCGACCAAGAATACAATGGAGTTGTGAGATGCCCATAGACG
>NZ_RRYV01000029.1 GCF_014861395.1 Psychrobacter sp. FME13
TGACTATCTCTGCGAGCAGTTACGCTCGCCTAGACTGATTGTTGCGTAAGTCCTACTTATAATCACCGACGCTTGCAATGGCATTGTTTATCGCACACCAAACACTAGCGGCTAACATGAACGGTGGTTCACCGACGGCTTTAGAGTTATAAATAGTCTGCTCTTCGTTTTTGCGATCGAACAGTTTCACGCTCCACTGCTTTGGTAAGTCATGAGCGGTTGGAATTTTATAATTCGCGGCACCGTTAGAAGCCAACTTGCCTTTCTTGTCCCAAATTAACTCTTCAGCGGTCAACCAACCCATTCCTTGGACAAACCCACCTTCAATCTGACCAATATCAATGGCTGGATTGATTGACTGTCCAACATCATGCAGGATGTCACAGCGTAGCACTTTATACTCACCCGTTAAGATATCAATTTCGACTTCAGAACAGGATGCCCCAAGTGCAAAATAGAAGAATGGACGACCCCATGCTTTTGAGCGATCATAAAAAATCTTTGGGGTTTTATAGTAACCGGTCGAAGACAAGCTGATACGGTGCTGATACGCCAATAGCACCAACTCAGCAAACGTTAATATATTTTTATCAGCGATATGAACGTGATTACGCTCAAACCTAATCTCCTCCTTGATAACGTCAAAATGTTCAGCAGCAAACTCAATCAAGCGTTGTTTAACCGTGATACAAGCATTCTGTGCCGCCTTGCCATTGATATCTGTGCCAGAAGAAGCCGCTGTCGGCGATGTATTTGGAACTTTATCTGTACGGGTCGCCGTGACTTTAACCGTATCTACATCCACGTCGAATTCATTGGCGACAATTTGGGCAATCTTTACATACAACCCTTGCCCCATTTCAGTACCACCATGGTTGATCTGAATACTACCATCGGTATAAATATGTACCAGCGCACCGGCTTGATTCAAATGTTGTACGGTAAACGAGATACCGAATTTAACAGGCGTCAATGCCAGACCCCAGCGTTTATCACTGCCCTCTGCTGCCGCTTTTTTATTGGCCGCTGTAACCTGCTGTCGGCGTTTATCGTATTGGTTATCGTCTGCCAACGTTTGCATGATAGTGACTAAATCAAAATGCTCAATCGGCTGCCCATAATGAGTGCTTTGACCATCTTTGTATAAGTTCGCCAAACGTACTTGTAGCGGATCTTTGCCTAGCGTATAGGCAATATGATCCATCATATATTCGGCCGTTAGCAAACCCTGCGGACCACCGAAACCCCGATAAGCCGTATTGGATACGGTATGCGTCTTACAACGGTGACCAGCTATCTGTGCCGCTGGATAATAATAAGCATTATCACAATGAAACATCGCGCGATCGACGATAGCATCAGACAAATCAGGCGAATAGCCACACAATCCAGCTAACTGCATATCAACACCGAGCACTTGACCCTCGTCATTGACACCAACGTCATATCGGTTAGCAAACTCGTGACGTTTACCCGTCACCACCATGTCATCTTGGCGATCTAAACGCATGCTCACTGGCACATTATGGCGTTTGGCAACGATACCGCACAGACAGGCCCACGCAGCGGCTTGCGTCTCCTTACCACCAAACCCGCCACCCATTCTACGTACGACTGTCGTCACAGCATGAAAAGGCAGATCAATAACCTCAGCGACGAGCTGCTGTACTTCACTAGGATGCTGTGAGGAGGTGTAGACTTCGAGCCCACCGTCATCACAAGGCACGACATATGATACCTGACCTTCTAGATAAAAATGCTCCTGACCCAGCATATGAATATGACCTGCAATGCGAGTATAAGCGCTGTCAATCGCTGCTTGAGAATCACCACGCGTCATAAAATGGCTAGGACGTACAAACTGTGATTGCTTTAATGCTTCTTCAATAGTGAGTATCGCTGGCAAAGGCTCATACTCTATCTTTGCCTTGAGCGTGGCTTTTTTGGCAGCACGATGACTGGTTGCAACGACGACGAACAAGGTCTGACCCACATACTCAGCAACCTTATCCACCATCAATGGATCGCCATCAAATACAGGACCGATATCGGTTTTAGCCGGAATATCTTTAAAGGTAATTACGTCTATTACTCCATCAACGGCTCTTACTGCACTGAAATCCATGCTCAACACGCGTGCATGCGCATGGATACTTTTACCGATGGCTAAATGTAGAGTGCCTTGCGGTTTCAGTATGTCATCGACATAAGTCGCCGTACCCATCACATGGCTGATCGCACTGTCATGTTTGGCACTGGTACCAATTTTGTTTTTGGGTGGGCGGACGCGTCGAATACTGTCGCTGTCAAATAATGAAGAATGATGAAGAATGATGGTGATCTCTTATATTTTTGGTCAAACCTCTCACCTATACACTTGGCTATTGATGGTTTGACGGTATGATAAAAGCTATGTTGCGACGGGTATCATAAATACTTGATTTGATAGAAATATAATTATTAAGAGCTAATCCAATAAAAACCATATCAAAAAATCACGGTCGCAAAATCATAACTGTTATAAATATCTGTATGTAATGCATAACAATTTTGGGCAAGCAAAGCTTATGGCGAGTTTATAAATCGCCAATCTCTATGAGACGCTTGTTGATTGCCCCGCTGCGACTAACTGCTTGCCGCACTTGACCAATAGCCGCTGCACCACATGCATACGATACTCACGACTGGCTCTGACATCCGTCATTGGTGAGACATCCATCGGTAGCATTTTCGCGGCTTTCTCGAAACTGTCGACCGCCACAGATTTTCCAATTAATGCTTGTTGAGTTTTTTCAGCCAACAAAGGTATTGCAGCCATACCGCCCAGCCCAAATTTTACATTATCAATCGTCATATCATTTACCGATACATCGATCCTTGCCGCAAGTAGACAGGCAGAAATATCATCTTCATAGCGTTTACTTATCTTATGAATAAATAAGTGCTGATTGTCTTGTAATAGCGGGATATGAATGGCGACAACATAACTGCCTGCACGTAGCTTGGTTTTTTTATAATCCAAAAAGAATTCAGATAGAGGTAGGGTTTCATCAGTGTAATACGCTGGAGACTCATCACTATTACGATCCGTATCGCAATGGCGTAAATGAACCTGCGCATCTAATGCTAATAAGACAGGCGGTAAATCACCAATCGGTGATGCATTAGCGATATTGCCACCGATCGTCCCCATGTTACGGATTTGCGGAGAGGCAATACGCTCAAACAATGCTGCAAACTCAGGAAAATACTGCTCAAGTACAGGCAGCATTTTCTTGTAGCTCATACCAGCACCAAGCACTAACGATTTTGTAGATGTTGGCGCTACACTTTTCTCTCCATCATTTAATGACCAAGATTTCAACTCATCAATGGCAGATAGCTGAATAATAACGTCATGGTCGATAAAATGCTGCGTCACACTTAGGCCCAAATCTGTACCACCAGCCCAAATCGTTGCCTTCGGATTCGCTGCTAATACTTGATTCAGCTCATCAATAGTCTGTGGTATAAATAATTTCTGTGAACCGTGAGTCAATGCAGGAGTGATAATGTTTGTGTGTAGTGGATCAGCTGTTTTACGATTTGCCATCGCATCCGTCGCTAATGCTAGCGTAAGATCTTTCTGTGCTGCCTTCGCAGTATCTCGTTGCTGACCAATATCTGCCATTGCCAAACCAGCTTCAATAATCGGGCGGTAACCCGTACAGCGGCATAAATTTCCTGATATTGAAGCAACAATATCATCATAACTTAGCTCATCTGTCGTCGCATCTTTCACTTTTTGCAAACGATGATTTTCGTAAACACTTGCCAATGACATGACAAATCCTGGCGTACAAAAGCCGCACTGCGAACCGTGACAGTCCACCATCGCTTGTTGCGCAGGATGCAAGGAGGCACGCTCTGGATGATTCTCAGGATTGTCTGCGAGATAAGCCGCGGTCATCAAATGATGTCCATCCATCAATGATAACAAGGTAATGCAGGAATTTAGGGTATAAAAAGGCGTGGGATTGGCAGTCTCATTACCATTAGTAAGTAACGGCTGTGCCATAACGGTACACGCACCGCAGTCTCCACTAGCGCAGCCCTCTTTCGTATCACTCTGCCTTTCGTGCAGACGTAAATACTCAAGAACGGTTGTATTAGGATTAAGGTCGGCTATCTCATGAAACTTTCCATTTAGATAAAAACTGATCATGGCAATACTCGGCTATCAGGGTAAAAGTTATATAGAAAATTAATTTAAACTCTGAGAGGAAGTTATGCAATGCGGTCGCACACTGTTCCCAAAGTAGGATCAACTGTTAGTCAAACCTAAATCAATAAAAATATCTATAAGCATATGGGATAAGCTGACTGCCTTCTGAACTTCTGACTTGCTCAAGCTTAATCTGACTGAGGAGAGTGCTTCAATATCGTCACAAGATGTCTAAACAAATAGGTTTACGCAACAAGTGGATATAAAGATTGAAATAAACGTGTATTTAGGGTCTGTTGGGCAAGGTTGCTACTTTGTGTTTAAAGCTGACCTTTTGGTTAAGTTCTTACATATTATCATTATATTTATTTAATACACAACTCATAAAATTGTATTTTTACTCATCAATATTGAGCAATTAATGTCTGCTGAACCTTTAATTAAAAAAACGGTCAACGCTTATTCATTGAAAATATCAATAAATAAACGCTGACCGTCGTGTCAATTCGATTAGATTCCAACACCATTTCTATTGTTTGGTATTGGTAAAATCAACTACTCTGTACCAAGCTCCAACAAGCTCGCATTACCACCAATAGCCGTAGTGTTGATTGTTTTTACTCGTTCAGTGACGAAGCGATGGAGATAATCAGGTGTTAGCATCTCCGAAAAACCTTCCATATCGGTCACACTAATCACTTGAGTCAAAATACCGTCGGTGTTGGCAAGCTCTTGGCTAATCTCCTGCACTTCACTGCGACTGCCAGCGACAGCAACTTGCGCAAGACGGTCAATATATAACAATGTGACCGTTTGCGAGTCGTTTGCCACGCTAATGACGTCATCACTGATACCAGCATCATAGAGTATATTTGCCGCTTCATTGCACATCTCTTCTTGGCTTGGGCAATGTAATATCACCTCATTACCTGTCAAAAGTGCCGCTATTAACTGACCAAGTACTGCCATCGCTTTGGCAGAATCACCACCGATGACCATGGTTTTCCCACGAGCCGTCACATACAAATCATTTGACTCACCAGTAGCACCAGTCATACGATGCACTTCATCTAGGCTAGGTGCTTCATTCAACAAATGATTAAACAAGCGCTTTGCTTTGTTGGCATCACCCGTGAGTAAGGCCAGTTTTGGAATAGCCGCTTGTAGATAAACAGCGCGATTGACTGCGCCAAGCAGTCGCCAAGATTCACAAACCTGGGCATGATTTTTTTTGAATTCTGTCGCCATGTTGCTACTCCTTACGCGATTTCTGATTGAGTGGTTGTTTGAGATTGGTTTTGCGTCACTGCGGTATTAACACCTGACTGATTCGTACTGGTTGATTCAGTACTTAGTTTCATCAGACGAGCAACATAATGCGGACCACCAGCTTTAGGGCCAGTACCAGACAAGCCACAGCCACCAAACGGCTGTACGTTTACGACTGCACCGATTTGGTTACGGTTAACATAAGTATTACCTACCACAGCACGGCGCTCAATATGTTCAGTAGTGTTTTCAATACGGCTATGGATACCCAAGGTCAAACCAAAACCTGTGGCATTAATCGCATCAATCAGCTTATCTAGGTCACGCGCTTGATAGCGTAGCACATGTAGAATTGGGCCAAAGTGCTCACCACCGATCACATCGATACTGTTTACTTCGATCGCCGTTGGCAATACAAAAGTAGACTGCTCTTGGCTCACCACTGAGCTCGAACTCATTGGTGTTTGTGCCAAAATAGTAGCAGTCGGCTCATCACGCATACGCTCGATATGCGCTTCAAGACCTTGCTTGGCATCTGCATCAATCACTGGGCCCACGTCTGTCGCAGCGTATAACGGATTGCCGACAGACAGCTCCGCCATATTACCTTGTAACAGCTCAATCAAATCATCAGCCATTTCTTCTTGCACGCACAAAATACGGCAAGCTGAACAGCGCTGACCTGCTGAACCGAACGCTGATAGAACCGCATCTTTAACCACTTGTTCTGGTAGTGCTGTCGAATCAACTATCATGGCGTTTTGACCGCCAGTCTCAGCGATAAACACGGGCAGCTCACCGCTGGCCTTTTCATGATTATTTAGGCTTTGATTAATGTACTGTGCTGTCTGAGTTGAACCAGTAAAAATAACACCTGCAATATCAGCAGCGGCTGTCAATGCCCCACCAACGTCGCCCGCACCAATTACTAACTGCAATGCTTCTACTGGCACGCCTGCTTGATGCATCAACTGTACCGCAAAGTGCGCAACCAAGCTGGTCTGCTCGGCAGGTTTCGCCACGACGGTGTTGCCCGACGCGAGTGCTGCCACAATTTGACCCGTATAAATAGCCAATGGAAAGTTCCAAGGACTGATACAGACAAACGTACCACGCGGTTTGTACACTTGACGTGACAGCTTGCCAGATAAATCGGCAAACTCATGGACGACACCATCCAGACGTTCAGCTTCATCCGCATAAAAACGGCAGAAATCAACGGCTTCTTTGATCTCATCGATACCATCTTGCATGGTCTTGCCAGCTTCAATCTGACAGATCGCCATCAGCTCAGCATAGTTTTCTTCGTAGAGATCAGCTATTTTGCGCAGTATTTCAGCACGCTTAGTAGCAGGTACCGCTTGCCAGATACTTTCTCCTGCCACCGCCGTATCAACCGCTTGACGTGCAATGTCTGCATTGGCATAGACAACGTCACCAGCGATTACTTCATGGTTCCAAGGTGCTTTGACCGCCTGACGATCAAGCTTATGAGTAACGCCATTATCTTCATAGCTGTCAATCGCTTTGCCATTGATAACAGACATCGCTGACCAAGTTTTATTCAAATGGCTGTCGATCTCAGATTTGAACGATAACCACTGTGATTCTGTGAATATATTAGGACCAAAACTGGCACGGCGCTCACCGTAAATTTCTAGTGGCAACGGTATTTCTGGATTATGCAACGTGGCATTGGTCAGCAGCTTGTCGTATGAATGTACGGTCAGTTTATCAATTGGATAAGACTTATCTAACAATTGATGCACAAACGAGCTGTTTGCACCATTCTCAAGCAAGCGACGCACTAAGTACGGCAGTAAGTCTTTATGTGCGCCAACAGGTGCGTAGATACGTACCGCAATTTTATACGCTTGTAAGATATGATCATAAAGTGCATCACCCATACCATGTAAGCGTTGGAACTCAAAGTCTCTATGCTGACTCATGGTCATAATCGACGCAAGTGTGTGCGCGTTATGAGTGGCAAACTGTGGCCAGATTAATCCGCGTAGATGCTCTGATAATAAGAAACGAGCACAGGCAAGATAAGCCGTATCCGTGCCTTCTTTACGTGTCCAAACAGGATAGCCTGACAAACCCTTTTGTTGAGCAAGCTTAATTTCAGTATCCCAATAGGCACCTTTTACCAAACGTACAGGAATGCGGTCACCTACTTCTATCGCCAAACGAGCCAGCCAAGCCAATACAGCAATTGCACGCTTAGAATAGCCCTGTACGACGATACCTAGACCATCCCAGCCCTCTGTCAAACTGTCGCGATATAAAGACTCAAACAGTTTTAAAGAAATCTCTAAACGGTCGGCTTCTTCAGCATCGATACTCAGATCCACGTTGACTTCACGTGCCGCTTCTATAAGCAACAAGCAGCGTTGGCGCAGTAGCCCCATTACCTGTGCTTCTTGTGTCGCTTCATAGCGAGGATGCAGTGCTGACAATTTAATAGATACTGACGGCTTCGGCATACCCTCTTTGACTTTAATGCTAGCGGTGGCTCTAATCGCATGCAAATAGTCATTGAAATATTTTTCGGCATCTTTATGCGTGATCGCCGCCTCACCTAACATATCGAACGAGTAGGTATATCCTTTATTACGATATGGCTGACTATTTTTATTCGCACCCTCAATCGTTTCGCCTAATACGAACTGATGACCCATGATACGCATGGCTTTCTGCATGGCACTACGAATGACAGGCTCGCCCATCTTCTTAGTCATGCGATCCAAAAATCCTGACGCCGTAGTATTGCTATCAATGCTAACAACACGACCTGTCATCATCATGCCCCATGACGAAGCATTGACCATAAAACCATTGTCATTCTTGATGTGTTTTTTCCAATCAGCCACACTCATTTTGTCATGAATCAGTGCATCAGCCGTATAGTTGTCTGGCACTCGAATCAACGCTTCTGCCAAACTCATTAGCAAAATACCTTCTTGAGTATCAAGACTGTATTCAAGCAGTAGAGAATCGACCATCTTGACGGCTTTGCCATCATTACGTACATACTCTACCAACTGGCGCGTTTGCTCAGCCGCTGCATCACGTTCTTCAGTGCTAGGCTTGGCAAGTGGCAACAATTCAGACAACCAACGTTCTTCATCGACACTGTATAGTGGCGTGATACGATCATGTAGTGTGTCTGCTGATTGGGTCATGTATTCTGGCAACAACAAGTCAACCGGTTTGAATAAAATCGGCTCTTGCGGGGTAAATTGGTCTACTGGGTTCATAACCACTCCATAACTATCGTTTAAAAACCATAATAAATGGTGCTTTAGGAATTCTAATTTTTCTGCATAGCTGGCTATAACCACTAAATAAATAGTCGTTATAAATACCTACTCACAATAATAATCAAAGAACCAAATGGCGCCATCACAAAACGAGAAAATCCAGCATCAGCTGGGAACCATTAAGTAGGTCGTTCAAGTGTTAAACGGCTACGTTAACAATACAAAGGCAACAATAAAAAGTTAAGCGGCATTAGTGCCTTCTTCTTGCTAGTAGTGAAAGGAGTTTGATGATCAGGTTTTGCGATAACAATGTTAAATATAGAATCATTTAACACCATATTATCAAAACGAAAGTAAATCGTATTAATAAACACAAATCCATCATCTAATATGATACTAATTCACTGTAAGAAAAACCTCTACGGCGTTGATTGAGGTGATGCGCTTAACTTGAGTATAGTATCATGAAAAAAAAAATTCAAACTAACGATATTGTCAGTTTTTATAAATTAATATACCGCTAAAAAACAAACAGTTATCAGCACTTTTTTCACAATGACGCTTTGGTCTTATCTCCCTATTTACGATAGAAAATCAATTGTTTTTTTAAATCAAATACTTAAAAAAAATCGTAATGATGTAACCCATATTTCGGCCAAAAAAAATCTCTCTTTATCAGTGATAGATAAAGAGAGATTTTCACATGCTAATGATTTTTCAGAACAACGGCATTGACATTTTAGTACTCAACAAACCCTAACTTGCAGTATAACCAATCAAACAAAAACAATTTTTGCCAATAGCACAATGGTCAATATCCATACTGGAATGCTGATGTCAGAGAATTTACCCGTCAATGCTTTGGTCGCTGTATAAGTAACAAAACCAAGTGCAATACCGTCGGCAATAGAGTACGTTAATGGTGTAAATAACAATACCACGACGACTGGTCCCGCCTGAGTTAAATCAGCCCACTCAACATCTTTGAGTGTGCCTAACATCAATACTGCCACATAAAATATCGCGCCTGCTGTCGCATAAGCAGGAATCATACTGGCCAATGGTGCAAAGAAAATACTGAGTAAAAATAACACACCGACAGTCACAGCGACCAACCCTGTACGACCACCTGCGGCAATTCCTGAAACGCTTTCAATATAACTGGTCGTTGATGACGTACCTAGAAATGTACCTGCGACCGTTGCCGTAGAATCCGCAAACATGGCTTTACCCATATTCTTAACTTTACCATCTTTGTCGACCAATCCTGCCTGTTGAGTGGTCGCAATCAACGTACCTGCTGTATCAAACAAATCCACGAATAAAAAAGCAAAGATAACGCTGATCATACTCACATCAAACGCACCAGCAATATCAAGCTGCATCAGCGTAGGAGCAATCGATGGCGGTGTAGATATAATACCTGTGAATTGCGTATTGCCAGTTAATAAGCTAACCAACGCCACCAGTAAAATACCAATCGTCACTGCACCAGGGACTTTCTTGTAGGATAAAGCCATAATGACAATAAATCCGATAGCAGCCATTGCAGGTCCAAAGGTCGTCATGTCTCCTAGACCGACCAAAGTAGCATCATGATTAACGATAACCCCTGAGCTTTGTAATGCAATAAACGCTAGAAATGCACCGATACCAGCGACCACGCCTTGCTTGAGTGACACAGGAATAGAGTTGATAATCATCTCTCGAATCTTGAACAGACTCAACAGCACAAAGATACAACCAGACAAAAATACCGCGCCAAGTGCTACTTGCCACGTATACCCCATGCCTAGCACAACGCCATAAGTAAAAAAGGCATTCAGCCCCATACCAGGAGCCTGAGCAACTGGTAAGCGAGCATAAAGCCCCATAATCAAACACCCGATTGCTGCTGCCAAACAAGTAGCAACAAACACAGCACCTCTATCCATGCCAGCATCTGCCAGCACGTTAGGATTAACAAAAATAATATAAGCCATCGTCAAAAAAGTCGTTAAACCGGCAAGAATTTCCGTTTTAATCGTGGTGTTTTGACCATTGATTCCAAAATAACGTTCGATTGCATTCATAAGTGTCGCGCCCAGCTTGCTAGTGAAAGAACAAATTTATTGGTGTCTCAAATAGAGGTGACATCAACAAACAAATAGTGACGTCATTACCAGAAGGCATCAGTAACGAAGTGTAACATTCTAGAGAAGTTACTATGCAAATTCAATCGCTACCCGTACCTTGTGAGTACAAATACCTGCTTTCATAACTTTAGAAAAAACTGTTAAAAAATATTTCAGAGATTTATTTATAAAATCCTTTCGACCTTGGCAAGTAAGCTTATATGCATAAATATCTATATAATTATGTGGTATTTAACATTTTAATAATGACCTTTCCTTCATTTAACAGTAAACTAAGCGGTTGATACAAGTATGCAGAATTATTGCCCTATCATATTTTTATGTTATCAAAGATCCTATCTGGTATGCGTAATGCACCATATCAGCTGACGTCAACTATCCGTGAGTTTATTACATGCCTGAGTCATTAAATATTATCGATCTTGTTACCCAAGCCAGCCTATTGGTGCAGATTGTGATGGCACTATTATTATTAGCCTCTTTGTTCAGTTGGGTGATTATTTTTCGTATGAGTGCACGGCTTGGTACAGCCCAAAACTTCGACCAACAGTTCGAGACTTGGTTTTGGTCAGGAGAAGATTTGGCCAAACTCTATCAAGGTGTGCAAGGATCACCTGAACGCCAAGGACTTGAACAAATTTTTTATATTGGGTTTTCAGAATACCTCAGAATGCATAAAAAGCGCCAACCTAAAGACGACATCATCGATGGTGTTGAGCGTAAGCTAAGAGTTGGTTTGGGTCGTCAGCAGCAATTACTAGAGTCAGGGCTAACGACGCTAGCAAGTATCGGATCGGTCGCGCCTTATATCGGACTGTTTGGTACCGTTTGGGGCATCATGAATGCCTTTTTAGGGTTGTCTCAAACAGAGCAAGCTACTCTAGCTTCGGTCGCACCTGGCATCGCTGAAGCATTGATCGCGACGGCGATGGGTCTGTTTGCTGCTATTCCTGCGGTATTGGCTTATAATCACTTTACCGCAAAATCCAGTCGCTTGTATGACTCGCGGGCGCTGTTTTGTGATGAAATGACCGGCATGCTCCAGCGTGAGACCAGTGTAGAAAGCAGCACAAAAAGAGAAACGCCAGCGAATGCAACGCAGGTGCAAGGGTTATGAAACAAAGTCCCTATCGCCGTGAAAAAAAAGCGCTAAATGCGGAGATGAACGTTGTCCCTTACATCGATGTGATGCTGGTATTGCTGGTCATATTTATGGTCACAGCACCGATGCTAATTACTGGTGTTGATGTTGATTTACCAAAAGAGCAAACCAACACCATGAGCCAAAGCCAGCTACCTGTGATTGTTTCTTTGACGGATACTGGAGAGATTTTTATCAGTTATGAAAATAATATCGACTTACCGATGAGTGAACCTGAATTGATTAACACCTTATCCAATTTACAGTCTCAGAGTAACGAACTCGGCGAACAGCCAGTGCAGGTAATGATAAATGCCGATCAAAACAATCAATATGGTGTCATTATGACGCTAATGGCAACGTTACAACAAGCAGGTATTCAAAAGGTCGGACTATTAACAGGTGCACCACTACCCGCGCCTGCTGTGCCTTAATTATAAGCACCATTCTCAATCAAGCTGACAATAGAATAGTAGCCAACCCAATGAACCACGTTCATGAGTATAAATATTATGAATAATGCTCCTGCCGTCTATGTGCCTACCCAACCTGAAGGAAATGGGCTCACTATGCCTATGCTATTCAGTCTATTAGCGCATAGCCTTGTGATTGGCTTGCTGGTTTATAGCTATCAAAACGCTGAGGTAGAGATGGTTGGTAGCCTTGAAACGGTCATGGTCTCTCCTGAGCAACTGGCTGAGATGCAAGGGCAGATACTGGCCAATCGTGCAGCCGCGCAGGCACAAGCAGCCAGTGCCAACAGCAGTTCGTCGATAGTTACGCAAGCAAATGAGTCTGACAGTAACGATGCCAACCAAAACAGCACCCAACCAAGCTCACAACAAGTTCCTAGTTTTAGCCGTCCCGACGACACTACTGGTCGCCCCTTACTCATGAGCGAAGAACATCATCAGCGCTTGCTTGAACGAAATAGAGTATATGAGCAGCAAATGGCTGAGTTGGCAGAACAATTGGATGAGTCGATAGCAGAAAGCCACGACCCAATTCAGGAGAAGCTAAGAAAAGATAAAGCTGAGCTTGAGAAATTACGCTATATACAACAGCACCCTGTTACTATTGCACGTCCCAATGCTGATAGTACTAATATAGAATTTGAAAGTAATGATCCTGATGGCGCACCTCAGGATTATAGTTTGGCAAAAGGCGAGTCTATATCTGGCGATAAAGCAACAAGTAACGCAAAAAAAAGCAGTCGTGGTGCTAGCAACAATGAAATTATCAACCTAATCAAACGTAACTATAATCCGCCGATAGGAGCGAAAGGTGCGACTCAACGCGCTACGCTAATAATTACTGTAAATGCTAATGGCAAGGTGACCAATGTATCGGTTTCAGGACCTGATAGTAAGGTCAATGAGGCAGCCAAACAAGCAGTTTGGGATGCGGATAGCTTTCCAATAGATACTAGCGATCCCAAATATCCTACTTTTAATATAGAGTTTAAAGGTAGTAACTAATAAGCTGCTCATATTTTATGCTATTGGTAATGTTATCTTAAGAATCTTATACTGTCCAAGATGCTGCCGTACCTTTATAGCTGATTAATTACCTACAAGAATGATAACTATACTTTTTCAGGAGCTCGACTTACTCATGCGCACTCATAAAAACTTACTCACATTTTTACTTACCAGTACATCAATCTTATTAATTGCTCCAAGTATATTTGCAGCTCCTGTCGTTCTGGAACTAGATTACGAAATTCCTATTCAACAAAACCAAGTCGCTTTCGTTCCCTTCGCTGGTGACACCGTCATGTCTTCTATTATCTTAAATGATTTAGATAACACAGAATTAAAAACGACTAGCAAAAATTTGCCACAGCAACCAAGTAGCAGCAGCGAGTTAGCAGGCACGCTACCAGTCTGGCAAAGTATCGGAGTTCCTTACTTAGTCGTCGGTAGTAGCAGCACCAACCGCGGCAAAGTCACCACTGAATATGAAGTCATTGAGGTCAAATCAGGGCGAATACTGGCAGGCAAACAGAGCTTAACAGCTAAGGATGACAAAGAAAGCATGCGTTATGCTGGCCATGTCATTGCCGATAAAATATATGAGTTGATTACTGGAACACCAGGGGATTTTTCAGGTCGTATTGCTTATATTGAAGAAATCGGCGTAGGCAAAGACAAAACCTCAAGCCTGAAAATCATGGATGCTGATGGTGCAAACGCCAGAACCATCTATACAGCCAAAGGGTCTATATTTTCACCCGCTTGGTCGCCCGACGGCAAACGCATTGCTTACTCTGTACAGCGAGATAAATCATATCCTATTATCTATGTACAGAACGTAGATGGCGGCTCTTCTACAGCACTCACGCCTTATTCTGGTAGCAACTTGAGTCCCTCATTCTCACCCGATGGTAGCAAAATACTATTTTCTAGCAGCTTTGAAGGCAGTGCCGATATTTATGAAGTAAGCGCCAGTGGTGGTCAGCCTAATAGAATTATCAATTGGCCAAGCAGTGAAGTGCAGCCAAGCTATGCACCTGACGGCAAGTCTTTTGTTTTTGTATCCGACAAAGCAGGATTCAATAAGCCACAAATCTATCGCTATGAGTTTGCATCAGGACGTACGATTAAGCTGTCAAATAGCAGTTATGCCACCAGTCCACAGTTCAGTGTTGATGGATCGCAGATTGCCTTCTTAAATGGCTCATCAGCCGCTATTATGAATAGCAATGGTGCCGTAACGGCTAACTTGGGTAATACAGGTATTGATGAAGCACCAAGCTTTTCACCTAATGGTAAACGCGTGGTATATGCCTCAAAACAAGGTAATAAAGGCGTTATTACGATAAAATCACTAAATGGTGGCGAGACATTTGGTAAGTCTGCACAAGGCATCATACGCTCACCCGTCTGGTCAGCCAGTCCAAAGTAGCTTTTCCTCTAAAGCAGCTTTATAGATTACTAAGACTATAATTAAGAAAGCGCGTGATAGTCTAATCGGGCGCTTTCTTATACAAATAAGCATATTATCAAGTGCTAGAATAATCTTCTATTTATAGCCAGATAACATAAGAGCAAGCTTTAAACTTAACACGCTTATATAGTCGCAGCCTTACCGAGATACTATTATGAAATCCTTCATTCTTACCAGTTTACTTAGCACAGTGACGCTACTGACAGGCTGCCAATCCATCCAGTTTGTTGACAGCCCTATTCCTGTGACCTCAACGCCTAACCCTACTCAACTTAATGCTAATACCAATCCCAAAAAATACGATTAGCGGTGTCAAACTTGTTTAGTCTACAGTGAGTAGTACTTGCACTTGTTTTCCTTGCTACTCTAATTTTTGTGCATGGTATAAGATTAGCACTCAATAATATAGAACTACAAAAAAGCAGCCTTAGAAATGGCTGCTTTTTTGAATCAGGTATGGTCGATAAAGTCGCCTTAACTCTGTGTATTCGCTGGTTGATGCTTAATAATGGTCTTAGCCAAATGATCACCAAACCAAATAGCAGTATCAATATCACCAGATCCAGGTGTTTTTTCAGGTGGACCATCCAGCGACTGCGTCATCAAACCCAAAAAGCTAGACAGACGGTTTAAGTCATGCGCTTCATGACCTGTCGGCATCAGTGGCAATCCAATCCAATTCGTCCCATGCTGCATCGCATACAGAGATATCTGCTGTAACACTGCGAGCTTATCACCGCTCAACCCACCCGAGTTTGCAAACGCCGCTGCCCACTTGCCTTCCCATGCACGGTGATACCACCGCTTTGAGGTCTCATCCATAAAGGTTTTAAATTCAGCAGTCACGCTACCCATATATACTGCACTGCCAAACACCAATAAATCTGCTTGATCTACGAATGCCCAATCTATTTCATGGACATCTACCGCTTTGACTTGCGATGCTGGTAACTGCTGGCATGCACCTGTCACGATTGCTTCAGCCACACGCTTAGTATGACCATAATTGCTATGATAAATAACAGCAATAGACAGATTTTTGGCTTGGCTAATGGCTGTTGAGTCAGGCGATATAGATATAGTCATACGGGCTCTAGTAATGGATGGATGAATGAATAATATTAGGATATGTCATGAAGTGAACAGTAATCACCAATGCTGTTAACAGTCTGGCATAGAGTAGCAATATTTGACAAATTATCAACTCTCTTATGTAAATCCTGATGCTGTTAAAGTCTATTGTAGCCAATCTACTAACATGATAAGAGCAGATTTTTCATCATCACACTTTATTTATTCCATAACTGCATATACTAATTCTAGATTTTCTCTCCAACTTGTTTTTATTTTCGATGCAATAAGACTATGATGTAGCGCTTATTCCTATGTTGACTAACAACACATGAGTACAACCAACAACTCAAAAGTAGTGTTTACAAAAGCTATAAAAATGCATGCCAATCAAAAATACTAGCAAAGGAGATCACCACTTTGACAGCGATAAAAGTTCAACCCGTAAACGAAACGCAAGATCCAATTGCAAGAGACAGTCAAAGCACCTAAGATGGCGCCCGTACCTTCTGCGACAGGCTGGAAACGTATTTTTCGTGGTTCTTGGCCACTGTTTGCAGCAGCCATCATATTAGGTCTTCTAAATGCGCTGACATTGATAACACGTGGTCAACCTTGGGGTATTACCTCTGCATTTGCGCTATGGGGATCTAAAATTGCGAGCACTTTTGGTGTTGATGTCGCCAATTGGGGTTATTGGCAAGGAACGAATGCAGCAGCACTTAATGCGTCTATATTTGCTGATTCTACAACCGTACTGAACTTCGGCATTATTATTGGGGCTTTTATTGCTTCGGCGGCTGGTGGCTTATTCAAGTTCACCAAAATCACTAAGGGTAATTTTGCAGCATCCGTCATTGGTGGCTTGATGATGGGCTATGGTGCACGCTTGGCATTTGGTTGCAATATCGGTGCTTATTTTGGTGGTATCGCTTCTTTCAGCTTACACGGCTATATTTGGGGCATACTCGCCATGGCAGGCACCTTCTTGGCTCTGTACTTACGTCCTGTGTTCGGATTGTCAGTACCAAAATCTAATGACTCAGTCTGCTAATAAAGATAACCATACGAGAATAAAAAAACAGCCGATTCAATCGGCTGTTTTTTATTCACTAAACTAGAGCGTGTCATCAATTAGATTATTAGAGTTGAGTCGATATTTATTGATCACTGCTCTGTATGTTACGAGCAATTACTAATGCCATACGTCCCGTGGCAGGTTGCTGTAAATGTGTCTGGCGACGATAAGAGTAATAGCGACTGTCGGCATAACTACAGTCAACAGGTAACTCATTCATAACCATAGCACCGGCAGCTTCCAACTGCATGGCAGCCAACTTAGGCAAATCAAGCTTAACTTTGTCATTGCCATTAGTACTGCTACTGGCAGACGGTATAGAAAATAATGCGACAAAATCATCCAGCTCTCTTGCTGACAGGGCTTGGTTTTCTTTGCACCCTGCTAATAGCTTATCACGGACATCTACACTCACCTCGTAATTCGCCTGACTGATACACACGCCTATCCAAGCCTTAATCGGTAGCGTGTCATCAAACCTATTTACAGCCGCTTTAATCACGCCACAAGCCAGTCCTTGCCAGCCTGCATGAATCGCTGCTATCTGTCCAGTTGCAGGCTGGTATAAGACAACAGGCACACAGTCGGCAGTCATTATCGCCAATCCAATACCTGATTGCTGACTAACCATCGCATCCGCTGCCACGGGCGCCATGCTTAAGACAGGCGCATCGACATCGTGAATCTGCCTACCATGAACTTGATTAACCCAATGCAAACGTCTAATCGGCGTATTTTGAAGACTTTTCGATGACAGGCTTATAAAGCTTGCATTAATAGCAGACAACAATCCCATGCGATTGTGCAAGACCTTTGCCGCATCGTCATTGACATGCAGCCCTAAATTAAGCTCACCATAACTCGCCTGACCTGGTTGCAATGCGCTTGTCTGTGCTGCAGACTCGCTGCTTGAGTCAAGCGAGTGAACCGTCTCATTAGGAAACGCAGCCGTTTGAAAAACAGCGACATCATCAATTTGCGCAAGCAACGTCATTGGAATCGTATTCATCATGGCCAAAATTCACTATCTTTATGAATCGGTTTTATGCCAACGACAGGGCGTTACAGCATGGTTTATGAGTAACTTTACCAGACTGATTATTCGTCATCATAGCCATCACTTAACACAGCGATCAGTTTTTGCATGTCTTCTGGTAGCGGCGTGGTCACTTCCACATCTTCACCTGTCGTAGGATGCACGAACCCTAAAGTATAAGCATGCAACGCTTGACGCGGGAAGTTATTAATTGCTTGACGCTGCGCTTCCGTGAGACCTGAACGTAACTGGCGACGCCCACCATAAACGCGATCACCAACGATCGGATAGGTCACATGACTTAAGTGCACACGAATTTGATGCGTACGCCCTGTCTCAAGCCCTACATCTAAAAGGCAATAGTTTTCATTAAGTGGTGTCACATCTAATAAGTGAGTAACCGCCTCACGCCCTGCTGTCATGACTGTCATTTTCGTGCGTTGATTGCGATGACGACCAATTGGTGCATCGATGCGACGGTGGCGCAGCAGGCTTGCCTGATCACCTGCGACCACACACTTATAATGGCGATATACGGATTTGTCTTTTAGCTGCTCCATCAGTGCCATTTGAGAAGGTTTTGTTTTACCGATGAGTAATAATCCAGAGGTATCCTTATCAATCCGATGCACCAGACCTGCGCGCGGTAGATGGTGCTGCTGTGGATAGTGATATAGTAGCGCATTGACCAAAGTGCCGGTTTGATTACCCGCACCAGGATGCACGACCATGCCGACAGGTTTGTCGATAACGAGCACTTCATCATCTTCATAGACAACATCGATATCTATATTTTCTGGTTGGTCTTCACTATGCTGCTCTAACGTCGCTGATAGATGCAACACATCATCGGCTTTGACGCGAACCTTTGGCTTTTGCACACTACCGTTATAGAGCAAATTGCCATCAGTGATCCAACCTTGTATCTGCACACGCGAGAAATCTTTGAATGCTAGCGAGGCAACTTTATCAATACGCAGACCTGACTCATCTTCTGTGACCGTGTGGGTCAGATCTATCACGACTGGCACTGCTTGACCTACACCTGAAGTTTCATCATCGCTATCGTCGATGTCATCACAGTCTTCATCGCTATTTAGCAACGCTGTTTCTGATAAATCCGCTTCAATTGACGTTGCATCATCATGCACTGTCTCATCAGGTGTGGGCTGATTGTTGTCAGGTAACTCACTATCTTTTAAAACATCATTTGGCATCGGTGACTCTTGTGCTGATGAATCAGTATCTAACGACTGATTCGGTGGTAAATGGGTGGTCATAGCATTATTATTCATAATAAATGGGTACGTAGTAAAGTCCTTAACATGATGTCATTAGAGAACTTTTTAAAAAAAATTACAAAAAAATAGTCTGCCCATTGCTAATTTATCACTCATCGTGAAAGCAATCATCATCAAAAAAAACGGCAGCAATATCACGATAGTGTACCATGCCAAGTGCTTAAGCCCTATAGAAGCTATTCCTAATCTATCATTTTTACTTAGAGCTTACTTGCACCAAGACTCAATGATTAACTCTCCCAAATATGACATTGCTGTAATTTACTGTATATTTAACAGTATCAGCGACATTCGATATCGCTCGTGATAGCCGCTCATGCTAAAATGCCGAACTGAAATGGAATATGATGAAAAAATAGACGAAGCAAACGTTATTCTATAAAGTATGAGTATATTTTGCTGTATGCTATGGCACTGAATTAAAAAATGACTTTCTTATTAAAAGATGTTGAACATTCACACATAGGCACTGCTTAATGTTCAACACACTTTAGAGTGAGATGTCATCTTGACCTCGTACACTATTAAAATAAACCGCATTCAATAAAAATCATGTTGATGATAAGTCTGCTTAACGATAAATATAATCAATAACAGACAGTTACGAGGTAGCACCATCATCGCTTTTTATTATTAACCTTTTATATAGCATAATGACGCTGCTGTTATTATGCGTCCTGTGTCGGAGAAGAAGTATGCAAGCTGTTGGCAACACGTTTATCAAACTGTCCTCAATAACCCTACTTACCCTAAGTGTCAGCCTAGTGGGTTGTCAGACTTTTAAGAACCTGAGTGGCGGCGGCGAAGAAGATACGGCGGTAGAAACTGCTGAAAAATCTGAACAAAGTTACTATAACGAGGCCATCGAACAGATTGAGCAAGGTCATTACAATCAGTCTATTGAAGACTTGACCAACCTGCGTACCTTTTACCCTACTAGTCAGTACGCTGAACAAGCATTACTCGATATGATGTATGCACAATATGCGAGTGGTGAGTACGAAATGGCAGCGGCTAGTGCTGAGCAATTTATCCGCCTATACCCTTCTAACCCACAAATCAGCTATGCTTACTACGTACGCGGTGTGGCCAATATGGAGGGTTCATCAGAAGGCTTTAAACTGTTCAAGCTCAATCAAGCTGAACGCGATACCGCCTATCTACGTATTGCCTTTGCTAACTTTCAAGAGCTGGTCGGTAAATACCCAAACAGCCCTTATGCACCAGATGCAGCACAGCGTATGACTTTTATTTACAATCAATTTGCTGAAAGTGAGATGGCTGCTGCCAATTGGTATATCGAGCGCGAGGCTTATGTTGCCGCTGCCAACCGTGCTAAATGGGTATTTCAATATTACCCACTCAGTGAATCTATCCCAAAAGCCCTGACTGTCTTAGCCTATAGTTATGACAAACTGGGTCTAACCGATCTATCAAATGAGTACAAAACCCTATTACAAATTAACTATCCTAATCAGTTAACCAGTAATGGTAATGTGAAGCTAGATACCAAACGTGATAGTAGTTGGCTGAATAAACTGACCTTTGGAAAGCTGGGTCGCTCAAGCGTAGAAGATAAATCAGTAGGGACAGGTCAATATAATGGTGCGACCAAAACTCAGATAATCCGTAATGCCAATCAGCTAAGATTGCCTAGCGCCAATGCAGCTCCTGCTAACGCGCCAGCTGCCAATGTTGCGCCTGCACGTGGTACAAACGGCAATCCGCAAAACAGTCAGCCACCAGTAGGCATCACTCAACCAAACCAAGATGCTCCTATGGTTCCATAATCTCTCAAGCTATAATTTTTCAAACTATAGCCCCTTAATCTATAGTCACTTAACATGAATAACAAAGACTTATTGCATTATATAAAATGCGTTTTCGTACTTCATAACAAGTGACTTAGATGCTGTATCATAAAAAAATAAGGTCAACGATAATGTTGGCCTTATTTTTCTGTTTCTATAACACGCTTTGTGTTCCAACCTGATTGACCTATGGTAAACTGTTTTTTGTATGAGCATTCCAAACCATATTCTTGAACAATTAAATAGCCAAGCTGACTTAATCAGTATTATTGGGCGTCATACCACGCTTAAACGAGCAGGTAATGAATATAAAGGCTGTTGCCCTTTTCATGGCGAAAAATCTCCTTCATTTTATGTCAATCCACAAAAAAACATCTATCATTGCTTTGGATGCGGTGCCAGTGGTAATGCCATCAGTTTTTTTCGCGATTATGAAGGCTTGACCTTTATTGAGGCCGTTAATGAGCTATCAAAGCAAACCGGTATTGAAGTCCCCAAAGAAGAACAGCAAAACGTCAGCTATCAGCGTAGCGTACCCAAACCTGCCGCTCCTAAGCCGATTCTACCTCAGCCTGCACCCAATGCCACGAACGACCAAAGCAGCCTAAGTCCAGAAAACTCAAACCAAAGCGGTTTAGAACAAAGCCATGTACCGCCGATTAGTTACGATGAAAATAGCTACAACGACTATCCGCCACTAGATGCCTACGACTCTGTTCCTTATCCGGCAGACGCTTATGATGCAGGTAATTACGGTCCAGACTATCAAGGCGATACGAGCTATCCACCAACTTGGCTCAGCGGCAGCGATGAAGGTGCCGACCTACAGGGTATGGATAGCCAATCTAATACAGATGGCAACCTCTATGATTTATTAGAGCAAATTCAGCAGTTTTATCAGCACAATCTCACTACTCATCCACATGCCAAGCATTATTTTTTATCGCGTGGCATCACTGAGGATATTTTTGAGACATTTGGGTTGGGCTACGCGCCATTTGGTTGGCAGCATCTCGAGCATCAGTTCCCACAGGATATCGAGGGTCTCAAAGCGTTAGGCTTAGTGCGTCAGTCAGAATCAGGACGTGATTACGACCTATTACGAGATCGAGTCATCTTTCCGATTCGGGACAATCAAGGCCGTACTATCGGCTTTGGTGGTCGAGCGCTAGACGACGAGGTAAAGCCCAAATACATCAACTCATCTGACTCACCCGTTTTTCATAAGCAGCATGTGCTGTATGGCTATTATGAGTCTCGCCAGCAACGTGCCAATGACTGGCTCGTGGTCGAAGGCTATATGGATGTTATTGCCCTTTATCAGGCAGGTATCTATGGTGCTGTTGCCTCTATGGGCACAGCGATCAACGAGAGCCAAATATCACGACTGCTGACGCTGAACCCTACCCTAACACTCAGCTTCGATGGGGATAGCGCTGGACAAAAAGCCGCTTGGCGCACGCTAGAGGTCGCCCTGCCTGTATTGGCCGATGACAAAGAGCTGAGGTTTTTGAGCTTACCTAACGGTCATGATCCTGATACTTTTATCAAGAGTCAGGGCAGTGATGCCATGCGTGAGCAGATCACCAATGCCATGCCATTGTCGCAGTATATTTTTGCGTATTTAAGTGAGCGTTACGATCTGACCTTGGTAGAGGGTAAAGCCAAGCTCATGTCCCAAGTACGCTCATTAACCATGGCATTGCCCAAAGGCAGTAGCTTTAAGTACTTGCTGAACAATGATGTGTATCAAAAGCTGGGCGGCAAGCGCAGTCAAAACGTCGAGGCAAAAGACGCGCTGCTAGATTTTGATGGTGACATGACCATCAGTCAGCAATTGCAGCTGTGTTTTTTATTCCAGCCACGCGCATTGCTTGAAGACCCGATTGAGTCAATTTGGCAGCAGTCAGGATTGACTAACTTAAAGCTACCCGCTCATATTCAGCAAAAAGCCGCTGACGATGTATTACGTTCAATCGCATGGGAGGACTTGCAAGATACTGCGCTATTGGACGTGGTCACTACCATAAAGCGTTGCCTAAAGTACTTACCAACAGACGCCAATGCAGCAGCACATTTTGTATTATCGAATCTCAACCCAGCAAACCAAACCACTTTAAGCAGTAGCTGGGGTGGGTTTTATAGAGCATTAACTACCAGAAATGTGCTAAGCCTTGATGACTTGATAGAAGAGTTAGTAAGCTCACTACTCGAACGTAATATAAAAAAGAAAATGCAAGAGCTGATAAAAAATCCTGACCATATCAAACAAGCAATAGTTCGTATCCAAGCACAGCATCTAAGTAACTGGCTACGTGCGCAACACGCCGAACGCTCATCGCAAATGGTCACGGTTCAATCTTAGTATTGAATATTAGTATTGACCCTTATTTTTGTAAATAAAACATCAACCCTTTAAAAGTATAGCAGCTGCCCCCACTACTAATGATTATGCCGAGTAGTCAAAACCGCATCCAAAATAATGTTAAACATTGAACTGATAGCAAATAATCAGTAGAAAATGGTCGGTAAATATCACTGTCTCGTGCTTGATTACTGTGGTCTGTGTTAAACTATGCGGCTGTATATTTGCAGCATTGCTTAGTGAAAGATTATAAGCATGCATCGTCAGGCACAAATTTTAGGTATTATTTTTAATTAGCAGTTTTGAACGAATACTATTTTGAAGTATTTTTTAATGTTTAGCTGTTTTTCAGCATTGTTATTGTAGTGTTTTGAGCCTTTATTCATATCCACTCATTTTTGATATTATTGACAACCTCTACGCCACATTTTGATCAATCGACTGATAAGATCAACGCACCCAGCCAGCGATAGCGCGTCACAATATAAAAATGTCCGATGCAAGTAAGCGAGTATTTATGAACGATAAGTCAGTTTCTAAGTCCACATCTCAACTGGCCACCTTAATCCAAATGGGTAAAGAGCAAGGTTATCTAACCTATGCTGAGGTGAATGACCAACTGCCCGACTCTATTACCGAAAGCGATCAGATCGAAGATATTGTGCAAATGCTAACTGACGTTGGTATTAAAATCTTTGAATCTGCCCCTGATGCCGATGACATCTTGATGAACGATGATTCAAGTGATGATGACATGGCAGCAGATGAGGCGGCGGCAGTACTAGCCTCTGTTGAAACTGAGCCTGGTCGCACCACTGACCCTGTACGCATGTATATGCGCGAAATGGGTACCGTCGATCTACTGACCCGTGAAGGTGAGATTGCCATTGCCAAACGTATCGAAGAAGGTATTCGTGACGTACAGCATGCCATGTCTTACTGGCCTGGTACGGTACAGTTCGTCCTCGATGAATATCAAAAAGTACAGGATGGCGACAAAAAGCTTTCTGATGTCATCACTGGTTTCTTAGATCCTGAAACCGAAGCAGATAAAATCGCTGCTCAAGAAGCAAAAGAAGCAGCGAAAGAAGAGCGTGAGCGTATCAAAGAAGAGAAAGAAAACCCACCACCAGTCAAAGCAAAAGAAACGGCGCTTGACGACGATGATGAAGATGACGAAGACGAAGAAGAAACCAGCGGCATCGATCTAGAAGAAGTACGCTTGCGTCTAGAAGAAATCGAAAACCTATTTATCAAAGCCAAGCAAGCCTTAATCGACTATGGTCGTGGCAGCGCACAAGCGGATGAAGCTTATGCACAGCTTGCAGAACGCTTTATGATGTTAAAACTGAACAACCGCTTGTCAGATCAAGTTATGGCTATCATGCATGATGTCTATGATGACGTCCGTAAGCAAGAGCGTCAAATCATGCGTCTAGTGATTCGCCGTGGTCGTATGCCGCGCGATGAGTTCCGTAAAACCTTCCCTAGTAATGAAACCAATGTTGATTGGCTCATTGAGCGTATCAAAGGCAAACCTGCTTTTGCTGGTACGTTAGAAAAAGTCACTGACGACGTTATTCTACTCCAACGTAGAATTCGTGATTACGAGCAAAAGCTCGACATGAAAATCCACGACATGAAAGACGTGGCACGCCGTATGGCAGTTGGTGAAGCAAAAGCTCGCCGCGCCAAAAAAGAAATGGTCGAAGCCAACCTACGTTTGGTTATCTCAATCGCTAAGAAATACACCAACCGTGGTCTACAGTTCTTGGATCTGATTCAAGAAGGTAACATCGGTCTGATGAAAGCGGTTGATAAGTTTGAATATCGCCGTGGTTATAAGTTCTCGACCTATGCGACATGGTGGATTCGTCAGGCGATTACCCGCTCTATCGCTGACCAAGCGCGCACCATTCGTATTCCTGTGCATATGATTGAGACCATTAATAAGATAAACCGTGTCTCACGTCAGTTGCTACAAGAAATGGGACGCGAGCCAACGCCTGA
This sequence comes from Psychrobacter sp. FME13, assembly GCF_014861395.1. Lineage (GTDB taxonomy): Bacteria > Pseudomonadota > Gammaproteobacteria > Pseudomonadales > Moraxellaceae > Psychrobacter. The sequence continues at coordinate 25,634 of NZ_RRYV01000029.1, forward strand.
GGAATTGGGCGAACGTTTAGAGATGGACGAAGTCAAAGTCCGTAAAGTGCTTAAGATTGCAAAAGAGCCTATCTCAATGGAAACCCCTATCGGTGATGATGAAGATTCACATCTAGGTGATTTCATTGAAGATGGTACGATCTCAAGCCCTGTCGATGATGCGACATCTGCTGGCCTACAAGAAGCCACTCGCGATGTATTAGGTAACCTGACTGAGCGTGAAGCGCGTGTATTAAAAATGCGTTTCGGTATCGATATGCCAACGGATCATACATTGGAAGAAGTCGGTAAGCAGTTCGATGTGACACGTGAGCGTATCCGTCAGATCGAGGCAAAAGCACTGCGTAAATTGCGTCATCCGTCACGCTCTGAGCACTTGCGTTCGTTCCTTGAAAATGACTAAGATCAAAACAGAATGAGTACCAATAAAAAAGCCGAGTTAATCTCGGCTTTTTTGTGTTTTTGAATATGATACTATTAATACAAAGTTAATGTGCGCCTAGGCTTTGCTCAGCATCTGGTTTATCATGTACACCAAAACTGTCTATCATCGCTTGGCTCGCCTCGTTCAAACCAATGAGCTCTACCTCAGTGCCTTCGCGGCGAAATTTAATAATCACTTTATCTATCGCAGCAACTGCTGTCACATCCCAAAAATGCGCGCGCGACACATCAATCACCACGTTAGAGACAGATTCCTTAATATCAAAGGAGTCAATCATACGCTCTGCTGATGAAAAAAATACTTGCCCATCAACTTGATAATAACGCGTTTGCGATGCTGCATCCATGTGGCTATGCACACTCATATAGCGCTCAATCTTATTGGCAAAGAACAATGCTGACAGCAATACACCGATCAATACGCCATAGGCCAAGTTATGCGTCGCAACCACCACAGCGACAGTCGTAATCATGACGACATTGCTTTGTAACGGCTTGGTTTTTAGCTCCTTAAACGAGCCCCAGTTAAAAGTACCAATAGACACCATAATCATCACAGCGACTAATGCAGCCATTGGAATAATCTTTAACCAATCGCTTAAGAATACTACCATCAATAATAAAAACACACCTGCTACTAAGGTAGAGAGACGCGTATAACCACCTGATTTGACGTTGATAATCGACTGACCAATCATCGCACAGCCTGCCATTCCACCAAAAAAGCTACTAACGACATTAGCAATACCTTGACCCTTGCACTCTTGCGTACGGTCGCCTTTGGTATCGGTCAAATCATCTACAATAGTCATGGTCATCATCGACTCAAGCAAGCCAACTATCGCCAAACTGATAGAATACGGAAAAATAATGATCAATGTATCTAAGTTCAACGGGATATCAGGTATCAAAAACATCGGCAGGGTATCAGGTAGCTGCCCCATATCATTGATGGTTCGAGCCTCTGCACCTAGTAAGATGGCTACAACCGTGACCAGTACAATACTGACCAATGGCGATGGAATCACTTTACCGATCTTTGGAATGTATGGATAGCCATAGATAACGACGAGGCCTAATGCCACAAGACCATAAACATGTACTAAGTTTGAACCTGCCTGCGGCATCAACTCAGGAACCTGTGACATAAAAATCAAAATAGCCAAGGCGTTGATAAAGCCCAGCACCACAGATTGAGACACATATTTCATCAGATTGCCCAGCTTTAAGAAGCCAAAGATGATCTGTATAACACCTGTCAGCACACTGGCTGCTAACAAATACTGCAATCCATAGTCTTTGACCAGCGTCACCATCAATAACGCCATTGCACCAGTCGCCGCTGAAATCATCGCTGGACGACCACCGACAAACGCAATCACTACCGCGATACAAAATGAGGCATAGAGCCCTACTTGGGGATCGACACCTGCAATGATAGAAAACGCAATTGCTTCAGGAATAAGCGCCAAAGCAACGACCATGCCAGCCAAGACATCGCCGCGCGCATTGGATAGCCAATGCTCTTTAATTGTATTTAACATATTTAACTCAGTTTTTAGAAACTGCTATAGTCTGTCCATAAACGAGGTATCTAATCATTATTTGGAAAACATTTAATTGGAAAGCATCTAAAAAATAGTTAAGATCAGCTCACATAAAAAGTCTGACACATCTCTAGCTAGGCACGTCTCTATTTAGGTACCTTGCCCATTACCTGTCAGATAATAAATATAAAAATGTGAACGATCATAGTTAGCGAGTTATCGTCATAACATACTTTTTAGTGGTGTAATCTTCATAATCCACTAGATATATCGAATAATGATACAAACGTTAAAGCAGTGCATGCGCACAAGAAAAAGCGTTAGACGCTTTATGAGAGTAATTGCTATAAGAGCAATTATTACTGAGGAGAGGTACAGCTAGGGTGGCGTATTCATCTTTATGGTGGCAGCTTTTGTAGAGTTAAAAAATGATATTTGACTTATTTTAACATACATAAAATGGATTAATAAAAAATCTCCCTTTTGACCAGGATTTACCTTTTTTGGCTATTCGAATCATCAATATTGAATATTTCCCCTACTCTTCTGTTTGAATAAATTTATAGACTTTCGGGCTTTACAGATTTTAATTCTATATTAGAATTATACCCTACACGTAACAGTGAATTTATACACTTCGTCGCTAGGGAACTTGCATGATTGTCCGGCAGAAACTCAATACGTTTAAGATATTTTTCACCCTCCGCGGCTCAATCGTTCCCAAAATTTATCCGCAGATTCTGCTTGTCACCCTACTGAGCGTTATCGTTACGATTGTTCAGCACCTGTCTCCCAATACTTTTCCTTCCTACGGAACAGCGCCCTTTACATTGCTGGGGGTCGCGTTGTCACTGTTTCTTGGATTTCGCAACAATGCCAGTTACCAGCGTTGGTGGGAAGGTCGATGCCTGTGGGGCCAGCTGGTGTACGACGCCCGTAGTTTTACTCGCCAAGTGCTGTCCTTTGTAGATGAAGACACTCAGGCTGGACGCGAGGCTCAGCGATCGATGATTCATCTGACGATTGCCTTTACACATGCGGTACGCCATCGACTGCGTGGTACATCTCCTTGGCAAGAGATAGAACCGTTTGTAGCGCCGACACACCATACAGCCATGCATCAAGCCAAAAACCTGCCTGATTACCTGATGCGCTTAATGGGTAAACAGCTTGGGGAGGTACGCCGTCAGCAACTATCGTCAGAGCTGATGGTACAAAACATGGACGAGCGCTTGACGTCTATGACGATAGTCTTGGCAGCCTGCGAGCGTATCCACAATACACCTCTGCCATTTGCTTATATGTTATTGGTGCATCGTACAACTTATCTGTATTGTATTATGTTGCCGTTTGGCTTGGTGGCCTCATTAGGCTGGGTGACACCATTAATATGTGCGGTGATAGCCTATACGTTTTTCGGTCTGGATACACTCAGCGAAGAGCTAGAGGAACCTTTTGGTTTGGCGGCGAATCAATTACCATTAACTGCCCTCTCACGCACGATCGAAATCAACTTGCTAGAAGCATTAGGAGAGAATGATATCCCGCCAGATATCACTCCTATCAATAGCTACTTACAGTAGTATTCATCAGCTGATGCTCAAATAGGGCGTGTCATCAATTAGCATAGATATTTCAGAATAAGCTATACTTAGATCGT
>NZ_RRYV01000002.1 GCF_014861395.1 Psychrobacter sp. FME13
CGTCTATGGGCATCTCACAACTCCATTGTATTCTTGGTCGAAAACAATAGATTAGTGAGGTGCTCTTCTTTTTTCAATCACTTTCGAAGTTGAGAGTGGGGTCAATAAAGACAACTATGTATATGTATAAGGGGTTTGGAGGGTTTGAGGTAATGCGAGGTTATGTCTAAATACAATGATTGGTGCGCCCACCAAGACTCGAAGTTATAATATAAGTCACTGATAAATATATATTTATTATATTTATCAGTGGTTAATACCCTTATAGATACCCTTATTACTAAAAGTGGTGACTAACTAACGCTAGGTTTGGTCCCAAAGTCAGGATTAACACTCGTATCGCAATCAGGACTCACAATAGCATTAATTTTGGATTTTAACCACTTGTTTGGATTGCCCGGTAAATCGGGCTTAGGAAGAAACCCTGAGTTCAGTTTTCGATAAACAGTATTGTCAGACTTCCAGCCAAAAATATCTTTAATGTCGTTTGTCGTATAGTAAACGCCTGTCATGTCATTCTCCATCAAGCCATATTAAAAGAAACACTTGCCTCAACCTCAAACTCGGTTTTGCAGTCGCGGCAAGTCGCTGTTACCACTTCTCCATCCGTAACCTGATCTTGGCAGGTATAACCGCCGCCACATTCAGGACAATTAGCATCACCCATTAGACACCTCATCTAAACATTCACGCGCATTGCCAATGGCAGCACGCAATTTGATATTCTCGCCAGCCAAACTTTGGACTCGCTGCCGCAGTGTCGTTAAGTCTTGCTGATCCTTTTTGCGTGCCTCGTCATACTTATGAGAAAGATGGCTTTCGATGCGCTCAACAAACTTGTAGATGTATGGACGAAAACCCATCGAGCCATCATCAAGTTTTTTATGTTCAAGACCGCTGGAAAGCGCCATCTTGTCTATGCGTTCTTTATCCACCTTGCTTCTCCTTCATCGACTCAGCCTTACACTCTTCAAAGTGATCTTGCGCCCACTCAACCGCTGCATCTTCAAGGCTTTCGATATCATCGGCGTAAAACCATTTCTTTCGATAATAACCCCAGCCGCTAGTCCACGATCTACCACCTTCTCCAAAATGTATAGGTATGGGTGTGGCAAACTCAGCCAGAAAACCAAACTTGCCCGTGTGATACAACACCTCATAAACGTCCGATGGTTCAATATCGTGGGGTAGGTCTAGCAGATCGTAAATACCATCTTCTTCAAGCACAGCGTCCATCAAGTCTTGGCTTGGTCGTTCAGCCAAGCACATATAGATAGGGATAAACCTCTCGCACCTTACTTCAGCATCAAAAAACCTACCATTCACTTCTTTTTTATTATTCACAGCCGACTCCATCGCTTTCATCATCAATTGTAAGCATCGTAAATTCGACGGTATGTCCAACCTCGGTTAGAGACTCAGCCATTATCGTAAAAAGAACCTTATAGTCTTTCACGCCATATAAAATGTTTTCAGCAGCTTTATCATCTTGGTAAAGCTCAATGCCGCTTTGAGTGCCAATGTGCGTTAGTTCACGACCATCAACCGAAACGGTCCGGACAACCACTTTTTCACTATTCTTCTTCATAAAAAGCTCCCATGTTGAAATGCTTATTGCACCAAGCCTTTGCATCGTTAGTGTTGTCAAAATAAGCATCATCAACCACTTGCCCGCCAGCTTTCTTGATAGCGATGTACGGTGCTGGCGCGTCAGGTCTTGAACATATATGATAGCTATCGCCGTTATCAACCTCAGCAATAGCAGGCAAACCGCCTCGCTCATGCCGCCAATTAAGCAACTTAATATTATCTACTGCCTGCCGACACGCTTTGATCAAGTACGGCTTGTCTTTGATATTGTCGAAAACCCAGTCAAAGTATTCACGGTCTTTAGGGTGGCAAGCCACTTCTTTAATCGCCTTGCCATTATGCTTGCCAAAATCAAAAACGATAGGTGTTCTAGCTGATTCGCTGGCAAGATATAACTGTTCCATGCTGGTGAAGAACCCAATCTCGCATATCTCCTCCAGCAGCCATAGCGTAAACGTCACATCGTAACCAGCGTTATGAGCATTGCGGCAATACTGACGTGCCAGATCAGGATTAATCGCGTAGGTGAGTGCACCTAGTGAGTGACTATCCAAGTTCGGCAGCAATCGACGCGCCAGCGCTTGCGTGCAAATGCGTTTGTACTGGCTAACATCGACGCCAGCATTAGCAGCGACTTGGATATCGAAATCGACGTTATGGCCGATGATATAAGCCTCGCCAACTGGCAGATATTGCGGTACCACCATCTTATGATTGCGATAATCTTTTACGTCGTCTGGCGTAATGTGACTGACTGCCATTGCGCCATAACTGATTGCTCGGTCAGGTTTGCAGTTGACTGTGTGGCTGGCGATACTGCCTGTATCGTAAATAACCTCCGCTGATAAACAGTTATCAGTGTGGTCAAAATAAACATTTCGATACCCAAGCTGTGTCGCTTCAGCCTCTTTGCTAACATCGGTCGCCTCAAAATCTATAATCATTGCTGGCGTGTTCATACCTTTAATTCCTTATTATTCCGTTGAGCGCGAACCACAATATAGGACTCGCGCATATTCATATCAGCCGTGCCATTTCTAGCAGCGTCAAAAGCCATAGTAGCGGCTTCTGCGATGCTCTCATTCGTGCCAGCGCTTTGATAGTCGATAGTCGCAACTGCCTTATCGCCTTTGCTATTAAAGATATGCGCTGTGACTTTAAAGAGTCGCGGCTCGCTTAGTATCTCAGCGCGTTTAGCGTGCCACTCGCCAACAAACACTGAGCGGTTGCGTACCTCGTCACCGTCTAGCATGTTGTCGAGCGGTATGCGTAGATACCCGTCGTAGTATTCAGCCTTGCCAGCGCTGGCTTGATTAGCCTTGCGCTGTGCTACCTTCTTGCGCTTATCACGGTTTTTAGCTTTAGCCATTGGTTGCTCCTATGCAAACATATCCATTTGCTTTTTTGTTTTTGCACTCGACGCTAAGCTTTTGTAGTGCTTGTAAATAGATTGTGCGTCGCGCTGATCGATCCACGCGCAGTTGGTCAAGACATTGACCTGTACTTTCGACAAAGCTTCATCGACAACGTGCATATTTTCGATATAATCATCAACTGTTACCGTCACGCTATCTTGCATCTCGCTGTGCCAAGAGTTTGAAAAGTACCGCCATAACGACACCCTTACCTTATCTTCGTCGCACAGATGAAAGTAAAGATCGTACTTATAACTACTGGTCGGCAGGTGCAGCAAGACACTACCGATATCACAAGGTGGTTTTTTAAATAAAACCAAGTGACTAAACTTCGAGCATTCCAACAACTTATCGCTATCCATGCACCACCTCCAAACTTAACTCATACCAATCCTGCATCGTGTGCAGGCCATTTAAGATGCTGACTTGCTTAAATACGTGACGCATAAACCCAATGTCGTGACGGCCATGCCAGTTGTGCGGCATACAAGCGATAGCGGTGTTTTCGCAAAACTCATAAATCAGCGTCGGTATCGTGTAGCTACCAAGTTTTGGATAAAGCTTTTTGGTGACCGATGACATGCAAATAAAATCAAAAGCATCGACCGGCACGCCAGCGTTAGACAATAGCTGCATGATCTGCTTTGCGTCGTGACAGACGATATAGTCTGTCTCAACCTTGGCCATAACGTCACTTAAGACATTTTTGTAGTAGTCAGCACCGTCCAGCTCTCTGTGATGAATGCCGTACAAGCCTTTTTGCTCGCTTGTGATTGAGCGCCTTACATAACAGAGATGATGGCTTTCTTCCCAAGGCTTCTTGGGGTTTACTTCAATAACGCCCTGATTTGTATCAGTGAACATGATCTGCGACGATGCCACCTGCGTCGCTTGGGCGTACCTGGTTGTGTCGGTCGCCTTGATGTCGATAATTGTTGCCGTTTTTGTGTTCATAGTATTTTTTCCGTAGCAAGCTAAGTAGGGACCGCTTACGGCGGTGAGTCGGATTTAGAATTTACTCGCATACGAGATTCGCTTTCGGCTTGTCTGCCTCTTACTATTACGGTATGCCGAGAGATAGTTAGCAGTCCTCATATCTCCAAAGCATTCTAGGCTTGCGCCTGTGCTGCTGCCGAACTGGTTATTCCAATAAGTTAAAACTGACCGTCAAGCCAGCTTGCGCTCGTCACAGTAAATAGGCGTGTTATCTTTGTGCCAAGCCTTATGACACGGATCGCATAACCACATAACATCCAGCGGCTTGTTGTAGTCGCAATGATGGCCGTGTAGGGCTGACTCATTGCTGCATAACTCGCATTGACTGGGCTTATGCAATCGACCATCACGGACAGCGTTGTTTACTAGGTCGTGAGCTTTATAGCTACTAGAGTTTCGCTTTCTCCACTCCTTAACACTTGCTTGTTGCCTATCTTTGCCTTGCTCGGTTTGAGCGTACTCTTTGCGAGCTTGCACACGATGCGGTAGGTTAGCTCTGTCACGGTCAAACTGCTTATAGTAATCGGCGTTTTTAGCTCGATTGGCTTTAACCCTGCTGCGTATGCACTCTTTACAATCGCCAGTGCCATTTTTACGAATAGCCGATTGGTAAAATTCATCGGTCGGCTTGTCGGTTTTGCAGTATCTACAATTAATCATTACAGCCTCCTAGAATGGGATTTGTTCATCTACTGGACCACCGCCATTCATGGCAGGGTTGTTGGCTGGCGCGTTGTTCTGGTTTTGATGCCCCTGCTGGTTCTGAGTAGATCCGCCACGCTGATAGGTGACGCCGTTATTCTGCTGACCGCCTTGTGGCTGGCTAGTACGTTGATTGTTATAGCCGCCTCGATTGCCGCCCATCTGTGCATCAACTTCCTTTTCTGACTTCTGCGAGTAACCAATCAGGCGCTCCATCTGCACCTCAATCTGCTGTGGCGGTGCCTGGTCCTTTTGTTCTTGCAAAGTCTGGCGCTTCTGATTGAAGGCGGCGAACAGCTGCGTCTTCTTGCGCTTCTCACCGTTGTAAATTTCAAACTCATCAATAAACAGACCAGTGAAGTGCTTGCCCATTAATTCATTGGCCACCGTCATCTGAGTTGGGACCACCTTGCCAGCCGCAGCATCGTACTTGTCGATATTAGCTTGCGTTGGGGTGAGTGTCGTAACGCCAGTGACCGCCATAATGCTTTGTAGCTGGTTGTAAAAGCCTTCGATATAACTGCCGTCTTGCTTCATAAACCAAAGAGTGAAGTAACCTTTCTGACCATCTTTGTTGAACACATCAAAAGCCATGCCGGTTGTGCCAGTGTTGTTTGATACAACAAACTCAGCGCGGCCAATTTTGACTAGCTGCTCAGTATTGCCATCAAAAAACATACCGCCACCGGTGTTGGCTTTAAGGGCTGCTGTTTCGTTTAGCTGGATAGTAGGGAAGTTCATAAGTAAATCCTTAAATTAAAGTTAGGCTGTTTGCGCCTGTTGATTAGGGTTTTTTGCAATGCCATAGAAGTCGCAGATTGCGTCATCTACAGCGTTTAAATCATTCGGTATCAACTCACTGTTAAACATTTCATGCGGCGTTTTAACAGTGGTGGTGCCGTCATTCTTGGTCATAAAGTAATGTTCGCCATTACGAATGGTGGTTTGCAGTACGATAGTCACCATGCCTTCAAGTACAATCTTTTCATCGAGCATCTTGCCCATCGTTTTAATCTTCGTCTTGCCTTCCACCTCTTCGATATGCGATAAAATGTAGATGCGTTGGTCAGGGTGCGTATTATTGATAGCCGTGTTCAGAATGTTCCAAGCGTTCTGACCAATCCGATTAAAGCGCTGGAATACTGAGTTGCCACCACCTTCATCGGTCACACCGCGCATAAACTCATTGGCCATGATGTACTGGAAGTCATCGATAATCACGATAGGCGCTTGAAAGGTTGGCAAACGATCATTAATCTCGTAAGCATTATCCGTGTTCAGCTTTCTAAATTGCTTGCCGGCTCGAAAGGGTAGCGGCTTACCCATGACGTTGATAACGCCACATAGCGACGGGTCGAGATTTTGCATACTAAAAGACTTGCCCGAACCGCTATTACCTAGAATTAAAGTCACGATAGCCATTAGTTACTCTCCTCACTAAGACCAAACACGCTATCAAACTGCGCTAGCATCTGGCCCATCATTTGTTTTTCATCTTCACTGGCTTGCTCGCTGATATTGTTCGCGAACCAGTGCTGCTCTTCCTGATCCATCCATTCCCATGAGGCTTGATCTTGTTGATACTCACTCATAATTGGCACTCCATCTTATTCGCATGCCATGCAATGCTTTCTGTGAGTAATATCGACTTATTGAGGTCGCTATTTTGTGTATTGGCTGGATTGCGATTATTGACTATTGAATTAACCGCACGCGGTATAAGCATCAAGTTGTCGATATTGCAATTAGTTCTATCGTTATCCAGAAACCGCAAGTTATAACCCTTCTTTAGCTTTCCGTGATGCGCTTCCCAAACCACTAACTGCTTGAGGCGGAATTTGTTAGGCTCTGCGACTTTCACTGTGACATAGCCGTCATCTCTTATTCGTTCGTAGCCCACAGGCTTATGGTTGTGAGGCACGCTTCCTTTTTTGAATGAAGTTTTGTTAGCACCCATGTAACCAGTAACGCCTTTATTCCATGACTTCTGACCTTTCTTCATGCGAGTATCGCGGCCATTTGCCCATTTATTTCTTTTGCAAAGACCAGTGATGTTTTGCTGAGCAACATTGCGATTAAATTTTGCATTAAACTTTTGAGACAGCTCTTTTCTGCTGATACCTGCCTGATTAACTTCTATCCATGCCAGCTCAATATCAGAATAAGCAATAGGGGCGCGTTTGCGACTATCATGGCTCATAGGTAACTCCTTGCGGCATCAAATACTCTTCGAGTTTTGCGGGAGCATGGTCTGCTATCAACTTGGCGCGTTGATTAACCACTCGCTCACCATCAATAATTTGCGCTGCAATCAAAGCAACCGCCTTGCTTTTCTTAACCTCTAAATCCAAGTCTTTCTCTTCCATATCTGGATTTAAAAGGCGTTCCAACTGGTCGTGCAAGTGGCCATTTAAGGCATTGGTACTTCTGTCCTTACTCATGACTTTCTCCCATACGCTTCCGCGATAACCTTGTTTGCATGTGCCGCTGTTTTGGCTTTGTCTGACATCTCGTATTCAACATCATTCAAATCAGCATCAAAATCACTGTCCTCGTAGTAACCCGCCAGCATCAACTTGTGACGCTCGACTTGTGCATCTTGATTTGCAAATTCGCTGTCTACAGCGTTTGGCGCGACTGCAAAAGCAATGACTGACCATGTTCCAACGGCTGCCAGTAATAGGCTGGCTAGTAACTTGCTCACATTGCTCTCCTTAATTCACTACTGGTTAATGGGTTGCCTGTCTCGCTGACTGGCACTGCGTATAGGTGCGGCACACCAAGGTCGGATATAAACTGCGTACCGTGAAAGCAATGAATGTACGTGACAAACATTTCATCAATTGCATCTGCATCACTAACATCTGACACAGCGCATAAAATCAAACTGTCATCATGGTTGCGGCCACGTAAGGCGTCTTTTGCTAATTCTGAACCTGATAGTTCGATTGGGCTGGCGTGTCTGCCAGTGTTGATTCGTTCTAATAAACCTGTCATAATCTAATTACTCCGTAGTAGAGTGTTATGCCCCGATCAGTTCATGCTGATTGGGGCTTTTTTATGCCTGAATTTTGACGTTAAGCGCAGCGATTAAAGCGTCGGCGTGTTGCACTGCTGACAGCGCTATCTGAACGCTACTCACTTGCTTGCCAGCGTGGGCTTGAATAAGTCCTTGCATTGCTGATGCGGCTAACTGGTCGCTAAACTCTGCCCCATATCCTCTATTGCTGCTTTTACCGCGTTGACTGTGTAGATTGATGTTGCTCTATACGCGTTAAGCACCCTTATATCTACTTCGCTCATGCGTTCTCCTGATTCAAAGGCTTTGCTCTAACAGCGTGGCAATCTTCGCCGTATTGTTCGCGCAAATCCTCCATGCGCTCATCAACATCATGAACCCATTCAGTTGTGGTAATTTCTTCGCCGCTATCAAGAAATACCGTAAATTCAAATTCCATGCTTTTATCTCCGTAGTAGTGGTCATAGACCGTTGGTTAATTCAGCATTGACAGCTAGTGATCGCTGCGTCGTCTGCGTTTTGCCTTGCGATGTGGTTGTTCTTAACCAGTAACGCTATGTTCGCATATACGAACCAAACTGTCAAACACTTTTGTTCTAAAAAGCGAACTATTTTCACATAGGCAATAAAAAACCCCGATATACGGGGCTTTGAGTGTTAAATTATTTTAGCTTATCTATAACGAGTATATTTACTATCTACAACGCCAACCAAGTTGCACTCGGTCATGGGCTGCATTTTTTGGTCAGGCCAATCAGGGTTAAGTGGTTTTAAGTACATATCATCATAACCATTGCCCATAACAAGCTGCTTAAACGTGGCTTCCGTATCGTCGTTACATTGCACAATGACCAGATCGCCGTCTTTTAAATCCCAAGGTGTTATGTTTGGCTCAACGTAAACAATTTCGTCAGGCTTAAATTCAGGCCACATACTACGACCTCGAACCACTAATCCAAACGCCATATCAGATAAATGCGCGGGCTTTGGAATCCAGTCTATAACATCATCTAACGTGGTCGGCATAACCTCCGCCCAGTTTCCCGCGGCTACCCAACTGATAACTGGCACCTCGCCATTCATAGCATGGTCAACATCGACACGCTCAGTGCCTAGTGGGGTTAATCGCTCGCTAGGCGCGTTATTCATGCTACCCACACCTGTTAGCAGCCAATCAGTATTGCAGCGCAAATATGCCGCTAATTTGCTCGCATACTCGCCTGATGGTTTGGTGCTGCCATTAACCCAACTGCTAATAGTCGCCTTACCTGCGCCAGTCGCCCTCTTTATGTCAGCTTGGCTTACTTTTAGCTCCGACATTCTTTGATTGATTCTATCTGCTGCGCTATTCATAAGTATTCCTCCTGTTTGTTCGCATATCAAAACATAAATGCTTGACATATTCTCGAACAATGTGTTCTAATATACGAACATTAAGCGAACGGGAATACGAACATGACTTTCGATGATTTATTAGATTACTTCGACGGTCAGAGCTATAGAGACATAAGTAAGCAACTTGGCGTCCCTATCGGGCAACTGACCTATTACAAACAAAACGGAATCCCTGAAGGACGGCAAGCAATTATCGAACTTCAAACCAACGGCGATTTAAAGGCCGATATTCCAAAACTTATAAAGCTAGAGGAGGCCTAACCATGTACGACAACCCACGACACATCAAAGACCACAGGGTCAATGCTCGCTTTAATGATGATGAAATTGAAGCGATAAACAGCGTAGCGAACCTAACCGGATTACAAAAAAGCACTTTAGTCCGTAAAGCCACGCTACGTCTGGTCGAAGAACTTAAAGCAGAGTTTGAACGAAATCTATCAGGCATGGAAGACGCAGTTTAGGCGTTTTTAGGTAACCGAAAGGAGGGCTTATGCCTGATATACCAACACATTTTAAGGAAGACGAGATAGACGACATCAAATGGGCGGCAAACCAACTTGGCATGACGGTAGATGAGTTTACTGCTCACGCAGCCAATCAACTTGTTAAGAAGTCAAAAGAAGATATGCGTAAGCGTATCGAGAACCCTAAATCAATAAGGATCATCGAGTAGATGATTTTCGGTAACCGAAAAGGTGACAAAAATGGAACTAATACTAAGCGATTTATTTAGCAGCAACGAAGCCAAGATGACCAGTCTTGATATTGCCGAGTTGGTAGGCAGTCGTCACGACAAGGTTAAACAGAGTATTAAGCGGCTATCAACCAATAACAAGCATCGCAACGCGATTATATCCCAACCCCCAATGGTGGATGGGATTAAATCAGCAAATGGCGTGGTGACTCAAGTGTATGTTTTCCAAGGCGAAAAAGCCAAGCGCGACAGTCTTGTAGTAGTTGCTCAATTATCCCCTGAATTTACGGCCGACATTGTTGACCGCTGGATTTATCTCGAAAAGCAAAACCTATCATTAACCAAGCAGCTTGAATATTGGCAGAGAAAAGAAATGGTCGATTTTGCAGAAGGCTCCTTCCACGGCCACGGTCTAGCCAAGCGCAAAGAAACCAAGAAGTTAAACAACGGCAAGATCGAAGAAATCAAAATCAAGATGCAACCAAGACTGGAGGGTATGAAATGACTGAGCAAGACATTCAGGCGTGGGAGCGTGAAATCAAACACGCTGAGAAGATGCAGGAGCAGCGCAAAAGGCAATAAAAAACGCTCATCAGGGCAAACTGAGAGCGTTTCAACAAAACTAAACCTAGAAATTGGAGTATATATCTATGAACAACATTATGCAAGTAACTGACATTAGCAAAACAATGAGCAGTCGTGAAATCGCAGCGCTCACCAAGAAAGATCACTCGCATGTCATACGCGATATTCGGTCAATGCTATCACAGATAGATGATCCATCTATGGATGATGCTGATTTTAAAGAGGTTTTTGATAGTCGCGGCTATACGTCAGAGATTAGTTTAAACAAAGACTTAACGCTCACTTTAGTCGCTGGCTATAACTCACGTTTTAGATATACGGTGATTAAGCGCTGGCAAGAACTGGAGGCGCAAGCTAGCCAACCGGTCATGCCAGCACTACCTAACTTTACTAATCCAGCAGATGCAGCGATTGCATGGGCAGAAGAATATAAAGCTAAAGAAGCGGCACAAGCTCAGGTCACAGAGTTAAAGCCTAAAGCAGCGGCATTAGACACGCTCAGTCACGCTAAAGGCTCTCTTGGCATACGTGAGACAGCAAACACGGTTGGCATACCAGAGCGCAAGTTTATAGCGCGTTGTACCGATGAAAACAAGCCAGTGTCATCAAGGTTTATGTACCGCGATGACAAAGGCAAGTTAAGGGCTTACTCGCACCGTATCAAGCAAGGCTTTATGACTCAAAAAATCACAAGCTATGCAGGCAAGAACGGTAAAAACCTTGTGACAGTGCAGGTTAAATTTACTGCAGCAGGCGTGGCTAAGATTGCAGAGATGCTTGAGAAAGAGCGCAACAAAGAATTGGAGGCGGTATGAGATTCAGAGACTACCAAGCCGAACAACAAGAAAAATCCATTCACGTTGATACAAGGCAGCCTATTGGTGAGATTACACCAGCAACTATCTGCAATGGTGTTATTAAGTGCCAGTTATGCGACCAAGATGCGAATAGCGACTACATAGATCAGGATGTTTTTGTTTGTTTGCGCTGTGCAGACTTAATTAGCAATATTTCTGCATCAGACTTTGGCAGAAGCTCTTTTTCGTTAGCCACATGGGATAGAAATGATTTATTTGGGCGTGGCAATCATAGAGAGAAGCTAAAGGATTCTGTTAAGAGGTCTGTGCTTGAAGCTAGCGACTATCGCTGCATTGCTTGTGGTGCAAGTAAGAACCTATGTATCGATCATATTATGCCGGTAGCAAAAGGCGGTAGTAACGATATAGAAAACCTGCAAACACTTTGTCGGTCGTGCAACCGACAAAAAGGCACCAAGACTATGCAGGAATGGGAGGCCTCGAAATGAGATACCACGGTCGTATTAACTATGTTAAATGCCACGAGTGGGGTTTAAACGTCGCTCAAGGCGCTTTGTTTGACTTGCTTAACGAATCTAGCTCATGGGCTAAAACGCATATCGTAGGCGAAGATGTTTACTACTGGGTTTCACGAAACAAGGTACTGGATGAACTGCCAGTCGTCTATAAAAAAGCCGACACTGTTTATCGTAATTTAAAAGTTTTAGAAGAAAAGTGCTTAATTGTGTACATCAAAGAAGGCGTAAAAGACCTTGTTATGTTGACTGAAAAAGGTAAGACATGGAACGCAAAAATCAACTCGGATTTAAATCCGAGTAACGGTGAAACGGACAAAAACACGGATATAAATCCGAGTAAGGTCGGAAATAAATCCGAGAATACAGGTAAAAACACGGATGTAAATCCGACAGATAAGGATACCAATATTAATAAGGTTACCAGTAATAAGAATACCAGTGACAGTGATAATTCAGGTGATTGGATTGATGAAAGTTTTGAAGAGTTCTATGAACTTTACCCAAACAAGAAGGGCAAGGGACAAGCAGAGAAGACTTGGAATAACGTATTCACAGGTAAAGGCAGCCACAAGAAACCAAGCAATCCAGTTGAGCTTTTTGAAACGATCATGATTGCTGTAAAAGCACAGACACCCATCATTCTTGCTTCAGAACCACGTTATAGAAAACATCCTAGCACTTGGTTGAACGCTAAGGCGTGGCTTGATGAGATAGAACACCCACAGCCAACAAACAACTTTCAGGGGAACGGATATGCAAACAACCAATCAGCTAACAACAAACCTCGCAGAGAAACTACAGAAGAATACAAACAGCGGATGCAGCGAGAGTTTAACGAAGAGTTTGGAATCGAAGTACAGCCCGACAGCCATACAGACTGCTACAGCTAAAGTTTTAAATCTTTTTGCAGAACTCAAAGAAGAGTACGGCGCATTGTTTGACAACAAAGAACATCGTTACACGCCAGCCAAGGCACGCGAATGGGCAGTTGAGCTACTAGAGTCAGGTATCAACGGCGAACAGTACCAACGTGGACGCTGGCAAGCAATGAAGCAGCAGGATTATCCAGTAGAGCGAGCTTACAAGTTTATCAAGCTATGCAAGCAAGGTGAGATTGATACGTACCCCTCAGCCACAGAAGCTTTTGATAACGCTTGCAGTCAAAGCGGCTTGATCGAAGACAAGTACGTCAAGCGTCAGTGGCTCCACGATGTCGTACAGCTAACAGCGCACAGAGTTGGCATGGGTAGGCTCAAAACCGCAGACAACAAGTTTCTGAGCTATTTCAGCAAGGTTTATGAGCAGGTTTGCAGCGAGCATGAGGCTGGCACGTTGTCTTTAGTGCCAGTAGAGCGTCAGATTGCACACAGTCATCATCCAGTGCAGGCAGGTAGTGAGGTGGATAAGAAGATCAGTGAGCAGTTGGCAGAGTTGCGGAGGGTGGCGGTGTGAAGCTAATACTAGACCCTTGTTGCGGCAGCAGAATGTTTTGGTTTGATAAAAAGGATGAACGAGCGGTGTTTACAGACAAACGCAGTGAGCAGCACACGCTATGCGATGGCCGCGAATTGATTATCGAGCCAGATATGGTAATGGATTTTACCGACCTGCAGTTTGATGATGAGCAGTTTCACATGGTCGTTTTTGACCCGCCTCACTTGCGTAAAGCTGGCAAGGATTCATGGATGGCACTCAAGTACGGCAAACTCGATGAAACTTGGCCAATTATGATCAGAGATGGTTTTGCGGAATGTTTCAGAGTGCTTAAGCCCAACGGCACATTGATATTCAAGTGGAATGAAGATCAGATTCCAGTAAAAGACATTTTGGCACTGACAGACCAAAAGCCAGTAGTCGGGCATCGTAGCGGAAAGCGCTCAAACACTCATTGGATATGTTTTTTGAAGGAGGCAGTGTGAAGGCGATAATACTAAATGATGCTGAAAAAATAGGCGTCATTACTGGCAGAGTAACTCAGGCAAGAATGCCGATACCGCCTGATAAATACCCTAGTAGCGGATTGCACCACCCATCATTGGGGATTGATAGCAGGGTAGGTATTGGTACTGGTTTAAATATCAAAGTAACTGGCATTAGGATTGAGCGCATACAGGACATAAACGAGCAGGACGCTAGAGCTTGTGGATACCCTAAGCGCAAGGGCAGAAAAAGCGACCAGTCTCAGTTAAGCCTTGTGGATGATGTTCGTTATTTTGATGATGTGTGGGACGAAAAGTACGGTCTAGGTGCTTATAAGAACAATGATTGGGTCTGGGTTATTGATTTTAAGAAGTGGGGTTAGGTATGAGTAAACCAGACAGACACTTCATTGCCTTCGTGCATATCGACATGCCTTGGTGCAGCAGCCCGAAAGCATGGCAGCCAGTTTCTAACGATATTGTCTTATTTGAGCAGCCGGACATGCCAGCCTATGACGATATTGTGAGTGCCGTTAAGCAGGCGTGTCCAGCAGCGGTTGGCGTCGTGCTGAATAATTTGCATGAGATCAGCCACACGGATTTTTTAAGTTTTATTAAGGGTAGCAAGGATTGGGAGGTGAGTGCGTGAAGAAGGACCCAGCCGACTACACGCCAGGCGAGCAGAAGTACCTAGCTCGCCAGCAAGCGCTCAAAGCTGGCAAGCCGAACGCCATGACGTACTTTAAAAACGTCGCAGTGACCAAGGCAGGAGATTTCGTGATTGGTTTGACATACAACATCGATTTACAGCGTTACTCATGTAGCGCGATTGAGATTGACGGGGTGAGATTTAATGATCCGTGTCGGTGGGGTAAAGACGGTATCGCATTAGATAGTGATTTAAGCGACTTGGTGACGGGTTCGGTACATACATCAGTCAGAACGATTTAAAGACGAAGGAGGGTGTGAAATTGGCACGTAAAGCAGCAATTAGATGGTCGAATATCACTGAAAGTAAGGTTGGTCAGGCAAACGCTGCAAAAATAGCGCGATTATGGCCCGCAAAAGGCGCTAAAAAATCTAAGCATAATAATATTCCAGTCGTCATCGACGGCATAAGATTTGATAGCACGGGTGAAGGGGACCGCTACTGTCACTTAAAGCGATTTGAGAGGCAGGGACGGATCAGAGACATACGTTTGCAAGTACCGTTTGAGCTGACCCCTACGATGCGTGATGAGGCTGGCAAGATAACGCACAGGGCTATGAATTATATCGCTGACTTTGTTTATTTTAATATCGAAAAAGATTGCGAGGTGGTAGAGGACTTTAAGGGCAGGCGCACTAGAACTTATATCGATAAATCAAAACAGATGGCCCATAAGTACGGGATCATCATTTACGAAACCACGGTTAAAAACAATAAGGAATTTATTTTATGAGTGATGTTAAGAGGGGTTTTAGCTTTAACGTAAATAATTCGCCAATAACTACGGTTGTGGCAGATGGCAAGTTGTGGTTAGCGTTCTACCAGCTTGGTGAAGCGTTAGGGGTGGGTAATTTGCGTAAATCATTAACCAACCATGTGACTGACAGTGATCTGACTTACTTTTTGATGGAGAACGAGCATAGCGGCTTAAACCGCCATAGATTCATATCTGAAAAAGGGTGTTTCAGCATATTGCAAGGGCGGCGTGATGGTAAGACAGACAGCTTGAGATTGGCTATTAGGGATAGCATTGTGCCAGCGCTTAAAGCTGATCGGTTAAATATTGATCCTATTGATGTCGATAAAGATGCTGATTTAAACATCTATTATTTTAATCTTAATAAAAAAAGATTAACGGCTGTCTTTATAGATAACGATATTTATTTTAGGAAAGGCGATGTGGCAGAGATTATTAAGATACACCAACCCGCTTTTGATAAGTATGTTAGAGAGCATGCCACTAAGAAAAGTGCTTGTTTATTAAATATACCTAACAAGGTCAATGTAACTACTAGAGCGTCTTTTGTAAGCAATAACGGGCTACGCCGCATTTTGATAGATAGGGGTGGCCAGCTTTGTGATGACTTGCGACAGTTTATCGCTATGACTGTTGTGCCTAAGATGACGCCCGCTATACCTGAGTCGCTGGCTAATGATAGCGAAGTAAAGACAACTATACCAAAAAAAGACTGCACAGCAACGTCTTGCCCGCTATGTGAAAGTCGGTGTCAGGCTGGCTCGACGGATAGCGGGTTTATTACGAATAACGGTGCTTGTTTAAGGTGTTGTTTTGGTAAAGGCAAGGAGGAGATTCAGGTAATGCTATTGGCTAAAGAAAAATTGAAAGACGACACATTCAACGATGACACGCCAGCGCAGACGTTTGGTCAATCGCTCAATGTTAGGTTTGATGCTGCTGTGGGTAGTGATAGAGGTGCGGCGTTTTTCAATAAGGCGTATGACGCTGCAAGCGAGCGCATGAACGAGCACCAGTTGAGCGTGGAGTGTGATGCGCCCAAAGCCGCGCAGATACTCAATGAGGCAGTGGCAACAATGGTTGAACGTGGCAAGTCATACGATAAAAATGGCAATGGTGCTGAACGTAGCATGGATAAGATTGTAGCTATGTTTGAGGCGTTGACGAGTATCAAGATGACACCAGCACAAGGTTATAAGTTTATGGCGTGTCTCAAGCTGGCAAGGTCAGAGCAGGGCGAGCACAAAGAAGATAATTATCTTGACGGTGCCGCTTACATGGCGCTGGCAGGTGAGGCGTCTTGTAGCGAGGTGAGCGCATGAATAAATTAATCACCAAAAGCTTGATAGCGTCAATGCCCCGCTGGGTTAAATGCTTAACTGTAGATAGTAACGGCAAGTTATGGGGTCACGAGGCTAGCAAGGCAGATTTGGAGTGCAACAAAGCTCGCCATTATTGCGTTGATATGAGTAAGCGTGAGCAGTGTTTTGGACAAGGGTTTGACCGTAGGGATTGGCAGCACAGGGTTTTTGCGGTAGCACATAAATAAAAAACGTCCAAGCTGGCAGGCAAGGACGTTTGGATATTACATAAGTTTTTGATCTGAACAACGATAGCGAGTTGATTATATCTGCATTGCAAAGTGGCTGCAATGTTCATTATCTCAGGGATGCACTATGGCTAAGCGACTAGGTTTTACTAAGCGTGATTTAAAAAGTATTAATGTGACTGTCGGTCTAAACTTGGCAGCGGCAAGGCGTAACGCTGGCATGAGTCAAACAGAGGTCATGCAAGCGGTATGGGGTGTGTCAAACAATCGCAATCGCATCAGCGAGATTGAAAACGGCAAGCACAATCTATCGCTGGCAGACCTTCTTATTTTTCAAGATTTATATGGGCAATCAATGGATTATATCCTAGGCTTATCATGTGAGCCTGAGCTTGATATGCTGGCAGGTACGGTCAATCATGTGGTTAATCAGTCTCAAAGTCTTATTCAGATGCTAACGACTGAGCTTGCCAGCGTCATGGTGACTCATGTTAAATCTATCTGTAAAAACGACCACGAAGCATTGCTGGCCAGCGCAAAAAGGCTTTGCCAGACTGCTAAGACTGATAGCGCTAACACGGTAGTGGGTAGCCCTACTTATCAGGCGATAGGCGATGTTATGCAGGTTATTAGAGATATCGAGGTTAAGCAGGCAAGACAGGTGCAAGCCGTTGATATGCAGATGGCACAGATAGCCGCGCGTGTCGATAAAGAGGATCGACATAGATTGCTTGCAGATCGTGATAAGCATTATCAGTACAGCATACCGCTAGCCAAGCCTAAGACCTTGAATGACGATAGCTTTACCGCTAACCCTGACGATGTGTTTGTGGGGGTGGATTGTGGCTGATTATATTACTGATGATGTTTGGGAGTCGGCACAATTAATATGGGAAAACACACCAATCATTACTGACAGAGAGCTTGCTGACCAGCTTACCACTCATTTTGGTGAGGATGCGCCTAAGTCTCATACTTCGGTTGGTAGGAGGCGACGCAAAGAAGAGTGGGTTAAAAACAACCTCGTATCACCTAAAAAAAAGAGCATCAAAGGCAATAAAAAACACGCACCAAGCGAGCAAAACAAGCAGAATACTACGCACCAAAAAGCACAAAAAACAAAGTTGGTGCGCTCTAAAACTAATAAAGCACAAAATGACCAAAAACCACGCACCAACGCACCAAAAAACGAAGTTATTAAGAAAATAACCGACAATATTGTCATGAGCGCAAAGCAACGCGCCACCATGATTATTAAACACCGTAAAAGATGGGAAAAACAAGGCGATATTCAAGACAATGTGGTTTCACTTTCGCTCAGTTTGCTTGATGATTTAGAGGACATAGACGCTGATCCTGAGACCATACAAAAAAAGATAGCAGTGATAAATATTTTGGCCAACGCGCTCGATGTGACCACTCGTGCTTCAAAGACAATAAGCGAGGTAGAATTGCCTTTATGCGGAATCACCCCAGAGGACTTTAGCCAGTCCGATCAAGAACGTCGCTTAGGAGCGCTTGAGGCATTGGGTGATATTGACGGGCAAGAACGAGAAGCAAGGGATAGATTGAAGGCTGAGCTTGATGATAGGCTTGAGTGGATTAAGGAGACAGCCAGTAGCGGCGACTTTGGGCGCACGCCTGAGCCAGACGATGACGACGACATAGAAGAGATAGACTATACGCAAGTTGACGACTAAGGAACACCAAGGCGCTTAAACGCTGGCAAGTGCGATAATTGAGTGACTTAACACACATACAGGCACTCAATTATGACTACCCTAAATTACGATGCTAACGGCTTTATCGTTGGCATTAATCGCATGAAGGACGGGATTGATAACGTCCATGATGATACGCAAGAGATCATTCAGATACTCAAGAGCCAAAACCAAATTGGCAACACACGAATGCGAGAGCTTACCCGCGCTGTTAAATCCGCAAACTATCGTAGCGAATCACAAGCCAGCGCAAGCATAAGTCGCACGCGCTCAAGCTCGCTCGATAGACGCCCGCGTATACCCTCTTCAGCTAGTACCGATGGCACCAATAACCGTAATAGCAATAGATCATCTAGCGGTTCAGCTAGTCGCTCAACGATTAGCCGTGCCAGCTCAAGCGCAGCTGATCGTGGTAGCAATTCATCCGGCTCAAGTAATCGCAGTACAAGCTCAAGCAACAACTCACCCGATAATGCTCGACGTGAGCGTGATGCCAATGGGCGCTTTATATCGGATGGTAGTAATAGCAAAAGAGGTTTTGGCTTGCCTGGTGGTATGGGCGGCCTTAGTAATGATGTTAGCGGCATGGATCCGATGCTTGATAGTATTAGAGAGGCTAAAGAACTGCTATCTCCTATCGGACGCGCTGGCAAGCTTGCCGGACGCGGTGCTAAGTTCAGTTGGTCAAAGTTTAAGTCAATGAAGCGCCGAGAGCCATTGCCTAACGATGAGACGCGCCACAATCGTGAGAATGAGAAGTTATTAGATAAAATATGGAAGGCGATTAAAAAGCAAGGCAGTGGTGGTTCTGGTGGCGGCTTACTGGGTGGCTTACTGGGTGGCGGTGGTCGCAACAGACGCGGTGGTCGTGGTCGTCGCGGGCTTCTTGGTAGACTAGGCGGGTTAGGTGGCGGCTTAGTAAGAGGATTGGGTAGAAAGCTACCTTATATTGGGGCAGCGATTGGGGCAGGTTCGCTTGCTATGGATTGGGACGGCCTCAATCACAAGGAGAAGAGCGCAGGTGTGGGCGGTGTTGCTGGTGGTGCTGGCGGCGCATTGGCAGGGGCAGCAGCAGGCGCGACCATAGGTTCGGTTGTGCCAGTTATTGGCACGGCTATTGGTGGCATTATTGGCGGTGGTGTTGGTTACTGGCTTGGTAGCGGTGCAGGTGAAGCATTAGGCGCAGCGGCATCCCCTTATATTGAGGATTGGACGAACTCTATTACTGCTTATAACTTGCCTAAGAAAATGAGTGATACGTGGAATAATGGGGTTAAGCCGTTTTTTTCTAAGATATTAAAGACGGCTGGTGACTTTGGATCGTGGGTTAAGGACTTGCCGGCAGGTATTAAAGACTTCTTTGGGTTTGATGGTGGCGGCAATGGCGCTCCAGCAGGAGAGGCGTTAAGGGCGGCAGACTACGCTATAAAAAATGCGGCTAATGAATCACTTGGCAAATGCGCTGAGTATGTTAATAACGCTTTTCAAGCGCAAGGATTAAAAGCTAGCGGCCACGGCGTTGATGTAGCAACAAATCTACGCAAGGGCAATGAAGGTAAGTTTGAGGACGTGGCCTATGATGAAAACTACCAACCGCAAGTTGGTGATGTTATGAGTATGCCATCAAGCAAGAAGTCTAAGCATAACTACGGTCACGCCGCGATCTACACTAAAGACGGTTGGGTTTCGGATTACAAGCAAGGCGAGAAGTACGGCAATACCGCAGCGCCTAACTCCGATTACTACGAGGATATCCAGTCAGGACGCATCAAGCCAACTATTAGCCGTATGATTAATAGCGAGGCTGTAGCAGCACCCAGAAGCTCGTCTACTATCGCTAAGAGTAACCAAGCGATGGACTTCTTTATGAGCAAAGGGTGGACGAAAGAGCAAGCCGCTGGACTCGTTGCTAACTTACAAAAAGAAAGTCAGTTCGATCATAAGGCAAGTGGTGATAGTGGTAAAGCTTATGGCGTGGCTCAGTGGCATCCAGATAGACAAGCTAATTTTAAGAAGAAGTACGGTAAGAATATCAAACAAGCAACCTATGCCGAACAACTAGATTTTGTTGACTATGAGTTGACTAAGGGCACAGAGCAGGCTGCTGGCAAGCGATTACGTAAGGCCACTAATGCGGCTCAAGCGGGTTCGGTGGTATCGCAGTATTATGAGCGCCCAAAAAATGTAGAGAGTGAAAAAAGAGAACGTGCCGCGATTGCTGCTGGCATTGCCAATAGCCACTCAGTAAATACCAGTATTGCTAATAAGGCGAAGCCTAGTAGTAGCGCCACAGGCTTTAGCCTTGGTGGTATGACCAGTGCAAGCAGTCTTGCATCAACCGGTAGCTACAAACCTGCTAACTTGCCAGCCACACCCGTGCTAAAAATACCCGCCATGCCTAAGATTAAAGAACGACTAGACAGTGGTGGCAGCAATAAACCTGTTATATTGCAATCAAGTAATGATACAATTAATCAAAATTTGTCGGATAGAGGGTTAGCACATGCGGTTACAGGCGGCTTTGGTCAAGATAGGATGTGGGGTTAGTTTGTCATTGAGCTTATTCACGCCAGCGCTGGCAAGTGATGACTACAACTGTACGCAGTTAATGTATGAGCATGGGTTGGCTACTTCAGCGCAGCTATATTGTGGATATGAAGATTACAGTGAGGCTGTAATTAGTAAAGCCAGTCAATGTATGGCACTCGCAGAAGATCATGGGGAGTCAGATCGATTGAAAGAAACTTTAAAAGAAGGGTTGGCTGATTTTCAGGCAGAGTATGAAAATGCCAGTAATAAAAAAGAGATATGTAGTGTGTTTGCCGATCAGTTTCCACTATTTGTAAGACCGTAAAAATATAAGTTTATGAAGAAGGGCTTGCGTTTAAGGCGCAGCCCTATTTTTTTAACTAAAATTAAGAGAGTCCAATGAAAGGTTCTTCAGATATGCCACCTTTTGGTGACATCCTCAACGCGGGTATTCAGGCAGTTAAGCAATTATGCAATCGAACCAACGGTATTACTCCTAAAGCTTTTGATAAGAAGGTAGAAGAAATTACGGGAATTACAGGCGAGCATTTAAAAATATCTTTTGTGAATCCTGAGTTTCCTATACATGCAGACGATGAAGATGAGGACATGGTTGATTCTTGTTATGCGTATTTAACCGAGATAATGCTATCTTGCCTAGTGGCAATAGGCGCGATAAAAAGTGAGGTTTTCAATATTGAAGCGAATCTAGGGCAGTCTTCTATTCACCTTATCCCCTTCAATAGCAGGATTACGCCTGAAAATTTAATACAGATAGATCCCTTTGGTAAGATTTATTTTTGGCTGGCAGGCGATAATTTTGCAAATTACCGACACTCTGATGTTTCTTCTAATACATACCAGTCGAACCTAGGTAGATTCGATTCTAAGAGCTTCCGAGTCTTGCGCGAGGTTAATAAAGCTGCTTATGGGGAAAAAGGCGACCCTTTAATTAATCATTTAATTAGCGAAACGATGCGCCGTACTTCTGTATTTATGAATAACTATGCCAATGTAATTGCAGCGAACGACCATGTAAAAGTGACGCCAAAAATGATACTGGATGAGGTTTTTCATTTAACCCCATTACAGTTTGAGCATCTTTGTTTGAGTGTGGTTGAGGCCTCGTTAAAGCGAGAGGATCCAAATGCCATTTTCAGCGCAAAGCATACAGGACAGAGTAATGACGGTGGTATAGACGGTATTATCACGCAAGACTGTGGCGCTGATGATATTCATACTTATTATATCCAAGCTAAGCAGTACAGCGAAGGTAATAATATATCAAACAGAGAACTGCGCAATTTCGTTGGTGGTTTTACACCTGATACTAAGTATCATCATGGTATATTTATTACTACAAGTGATTTTACCAAGCCAGCACTGGATTATGCTCAAAACCTAAATAGCCATAGTTTAATTTTAATTAATCAGATGGCTTTATTGGATTTGATGCTAGAGCATGAAATAGGTTTAGAGAAAGTACAGACAGAAACGTTAGTTATGAATAAGTCGTTCTTTAAAAAATTACGAAAGCATTAATATGTAATAGCGCTTTCCTATATCTCTAACTAACGGTTGTTAGTTATGCGCTGGCAAGAATACAGCGCTAGGAACACCCCAGCCAGCACCCCAGCAAAGCCCCTTAAACTAAGTATATTAACTATGCTTACTTAAGGGGCTTTTTTCATGGCTAAGAAAACAAAACTGATTACTTATAACTTGAGTGATCGTGGTCGCTCAAAAGATATCGGTACAGATAGATCAGACGTAAGCGTTCAGTCGATGGTTGATAACATCAACTCAAGCCGCACACAAGAGCTGGTCAATAGCGGTGATATGTACGGCTATTATGGCCATGAGTTGCGTGGACGTTTCGGTATGAATCCGCCAGACGTTTGGGTAAACCCTAATACTAATGAAACAATCCGCATTGAACCAGCTATCCGCACTATCAAGTTATCGGCTGATAATAGTGGCAATGTCTCAACGCAGCATGAGTTTTTAGACACTGATAGCGGTAAATACTCAGAGCGCCTATATGCCAACAAAGTAGGCGGCTTTTCTAGTGCTGTCATGCGCAAACGTGGCGCTGGCGGGTTGTATGATGTCACAGGCTTTTACGGCTATGACTTTGTGCGCCAGCCAAACTACAACACCAATCGCGGTGACGGACTTTTTGACGCGCTATTCATCGAGCAAGAGGATGGTGAATTTGCATTTGATAGTGTCGCTGGCATGACCTCGCAGCAATCCGCTATCAAGTCAGCATTAGAGACAGCCATTGTCCACCAGTACGACAGTATCTTAACGGCTATTCAGTCGGACGCTATGATTAATCACTACCAGAATGAAGTGGTCGCCGCTCAAGAAGAGGCGATTAATCGTGAGTTGCGTCAAAAGAACATCCAAGCCAAACGTGCCAGCCGCAAAGAAGTGCTATTTGACAACCTTGTCTGCCCGTCAGTGCCATTTAGTGAGATTGCCGCGCAATGGGATAGCTTTAACGATCAAGGTACTAGCGACAAAGATTTACGCACGACTGAGAGCGCTAAAAAAACGCACTTGGATAGCGAGCGTAAGACTGAGCGTGTTTTCTTATTTGGTAATCGATAGGGGTGGGTATGAGCAACAACAGACTACTATCACCCCTTGAGTCTATGCAAGTGGCGTGGGGTTTGGTGCTACGTGACTTTAGACAGTGGTGCTCACCGTCTGGTCAAAAGTCTATCCGCGACTGGAAAACGCGCCGCATCGAGGGCGCTATTATTGTCTCAAAGTCTGAAATGGTCGATGATGCTGAGGCTATGTTAAAAGCGATACAGCAAAACGAGAATGCCAAGGCAATGGGTGATACTACTAACAGTGGGCCATCTGTCTATCTGCCTATCATGGTCACAGCCATTAGTGCTATTGAGTCACCACCTGAGCGTGACATTGTGCAGCCTAACGCCAACTGGCTAAATGTCATCGTGCCAGCGGACCCATTGCAGCGTGTGGTGCAACTTCGTACCGCTGCTATTGCTTATCGCTGTCAAATTGCCTTTTTTGCCGCTGATCCTCACGCCGCCTCATCTATTGCCAAGCAGTTTGTAAACTTTTGGACACATGAGGGCAAGCGTAGTTTTGACGTGGCTTATGAGCTTGGTTTTGCTGGCACGTCTATTGTCAAAGACAAATGGAACTTTAAGGTCGTTGAAAACACGCTTTATCCTGACAAAATCGATGTCGGCATTAAAAACATTCATGGTGCTACGGTTGATTGTGTGGTCGTAGGACTTGAGCCTACGGTGGTTGGCTTAGGTCATCTTGACGACGATATAACGGACACGGGAGAGCCAGACGGAAGTATTCCACCAGGCTTGCCACCAGTGCAAGGCCATCGTGACCCACCAGAGTCGCTAAATGGCGTGGTTATTGAGGCTGATGTGATTGACAAAGCCGCTGGCAGGCATACGCGGGTTAATGCTGATCCTGACACTGGGGTTATTACTCAGAGTGAGGTTAAAGACTGATTATGACCAACACGCCAGCCAAGCCCACCAATCCCAACCTAGTTACTATTGACGCACGAGCCGCAAGCTATGACGGTGATCCGGTGCGCATACTTGCAGTGACATCGGCTGACAGTGGCAAAATATTAGTCGCCAAGCAAGATCACTGGAAGGATCAGCCAAAAGCCAAAGAGAATACGATTGTCGTTACTGATACGCCTAATCTTTTTGGACATTGGGGCATGGCGTTTAATGAGAAGGAGCAGATGAGTACGGTTATGAGTGCTTACAAGGCGGCTAATGCAGCAGGTCTTTTAAGCATTGATGACTCGCTGGCACGTTATGATCCAAAAAATGTTATCCAGACGCGCAAGTTTGACGAGCGCGGGCGTGCCCTTGACTTTGACAGCATGGGGATGAATAACGGGCATATCGCGGTACTTCTTGCTATTTGGGCAGCAAGACAGGCACATGGGGGTTATGTTATTACACGCCAGCCTAGTGACGATGGTGAACCGCTAGAGGATGATGATGACAGTGAGTTTGAAATGATGCCGTTTAGCATCTAAGGCTTTTTAGTGATTGAGAATCTATATGAGCTACCAGAGTGGCGTGAGGTATGTAAGCGGTATCGCTATGACATAACACGCTTTGCCGTCGAAGCGTTAGGAATGACTTATGCCAATGGTCAGGGCGTAACCCCGCAGCAAGAAACGCTTTTTAAGTCGATTGTCGTGCCTGGCAGTCGAACCACTGTGGCGTCTGGTCATGGTACAGGTAAATCTAGGTCGGCTGGCATCGTCGCTTTATGGCATCTGCTGTTTTATCCTGAATCAGTCATGCTATTCACAGCACCGCAAATTGGACAGCTACGCACAGTCGTATGGAAAGAGATTAATATCTGTTTGCAGCGACTCAAGAATAATCCCGCAGTTGGCTGGCTTGCTGATTTTGTGGTGGTGCTCGCTGAAAAAATCTACATTAAAAACTTTAAAGATACGTGGTTTGTGTTCGCTAAAACCGCGCCTAAACACTCGCCAACCAATATCGCTGGTCAGCATGGCGATTACTACATGGTATGGGGTGATGAAGCGGCTGGTATTGATGACGAGGTGATGGAAGTCGTTATTGGGGCATTGACGCATGAGAATAACCGCGCTGTACTGACTAGCCAGCCCGCCACCAGTACGGGGTTTTTCTATGACACGCACCACAGTCTGAGCCTCACCAATGGCGGTATATGGGTAAATCTTATATTCAATGGTGAAGAGTCGCCGCTAGTCAGCAAAACAAAGCTGATCGAGGCATTATATCAATATGGCAGCCGCGATCACCCAGGCTACTTAATCCGCATACGTGGTCTATTCCCCGAACTCAAAGGCAAATACTTACTCACTCGTACTGAGATCACTAACATGCTGGCACGTAAGCCTGCTGTGACTGAGGATGACGAGTACGGTTATATTGTGACAGTCGATGTGGGCGGTGACGTTGGACGAGATCATAGCGTTATCACGGTGATGAAAGTTGTTGATAAAGACTATAACGGGCGTATTGAGCGTCATGTCCATGTGGCTGATATACCGCTGTTTAGCAATCGCGCTAATATCAATGAGCTAAAAGCCAATATTTATAGCGTCATGGCTGAGTATGCAGGGGCAACGCTAGTTATTGATCCAATGGGTGCTGGCATGGGATTGTGTCAGCTACTCAAGTCTGAAGGCTTGTACTTTGAAACGGTCAACTGGGGCGTGCCTTGTTTTAACAATAACTTGAAAGCGCTGTACTTTAATAAGCGTGCTCACGCCTATGTCAGCATGGCGAAAAGCGTTGAGCGCGGCATCTTTAGTGTGAGTGATAAGGTGCGTGCTCAGTACCAGATGATTAAGGATATGGAAACACAAATGAGCCGCTTACCGTACTTCTTTGATGAGCGTTCACGCTGGGGCATTGTCAGTAAAAAAGACATGGCAAAAGACGGCATCACCTCACCCGATTTAGCAGATACTTTTGCTTTTGGCTTTATGGAGCGGATTAGTTATTCACCAGTCAACAAGGCGGAGTTTGTCGGTAGCGTGAAGGATAAAGAGCAGTGGGAGGATTTAAACGAGCTGGCAGCTATGCTTTAGCTATGAATGTCTGTTATAATTATTGTGCTAGCAGATTGTATCGAGCAGGGGTTCCTATTTGATGTGCACAGCATGAAACTAGCTGACTAACAAAGGTTCGCGTAAGGCGTAAACTAGGTTGTGTAGCTCAGTCGGTAGAGCAATTACCATCGTATAATGTGGCGTTGGTTCGAGTCCAACCACAATCGCAAAGCCCATCTATTAATTTAGGTGGGTTTTTTAATGTCTAAAGTTGGTCTAAAGTTAGACGTGAATGTCTAAATTACACCGCAAGCTACACCTCGATGTCTAAAGTTATCTCACATCATTTTGTGTTTTCTCGCTGATTAAAAGACGTTTATACACCCATAAAGCAACGTCTTACGACCTATATCAATAGGTCTATCGCACACTGGAACACCACCCACCGTACTTGCCGGCACACGTTAAACTAATACTCATTACTATACTGATTATTGGATTAAAACAATGGCAGACCCTATTATTTTTACGATCACCGAGGCTGGCAAGCAAGCCGCCTTCGCTGCTAATGCAGATTCAGCACAACTCAAAATCAATCTAACACAAGTAGCAGTCGGCACCAAAAAGCGCGCCGTGACAGGCAATGAGACCGCACTCACGACTGAGTTTAAGCGCGGTAGTATTGTGTCAGGGGATGTTGAGGCTCAAAGCAATACCTTGCGCTTTACCAGCTCGATGACGGCGAATGTTATAACCGATATTTACGAGATTGGCTTGATGACCGATGACAACGTATTGTTTGCGATTGCAGGCTCGAATGCTGCGCCTTTGTTTAGCTTGCACCCTGATGTCACTTTTGTTATTGCCCTTGGCTTGTCGCTAGATGATATTGATGCCAGTAATATAACAGTCACCACCGATACCAATGGGGCGCTATCCATTGTAATGATGGAGAATCATTTAGCCGCGCCAGATCCTCACCCGCAATACTTGAATAAAAACCGTTTCCAACTTGCGATGCGTGCGCTTTACCCGATGGGTTATCAGTACCATTCACATGAGCCAGTCAATCCTAAGCCTATCTTTGATGACATTCTTGGCTTAGATACCGCTTGGCGTCGAGTTACGGGCAAGATCTTTGTGTCGTCAGATCCTAGTGATCCATTTATTAATACTTACGGCCTTGTTTTAGGTCAAAAAGGCATGACAGAGGTACTAGCCAGCGGCGCACGCCCTCACGTCTACCCATTGCAAACAACACATACGTTTGAGCGCTACAATCCAGACGATGTTATTGCGACAGTATGGAATGTAAAAGCCAGTAAGACCTCGATTAATGAAGGCGGTGCAGTGCGATTTACGGTAACGGCTAACAATCTACCAGACGGTCAAATACTTAACTGGTCGGTAAAAGAGGGTGCTTTAAACGGCAGTAATAACGATATAACAAGTCCAGATAAAACCGATAGCGGCACGGTCATACTCAGAAACGGGCAAGCGGTCATCGACTTTACTACTACGCCC
The DNA here is from genome assembly GCF_014861395.1 of Psychrobacter sp. FME13. Classification (GTDB taxonomy): domain Bacteria; phylum Pseudomonadota; class Gammaproteobacteria; order Pseudomonadales; family Moraxellaceae; genus Psychrobacter. Next base: position 28,028 of record NZ_RRYV01000002.1, read on the forward strand.
GACGATAACGTGGCAGAACCGCAAAAGCATGTCCGACTAACGGTGGGCGCACCAGCGAACCTATCAATAAACGTGCCGGTCAATGATGCTGGACATAATGAGACAGCCCTACACATAACGCAAAGTACCACTAATGGTATTGATCTGGCTGAGTATTACAAACAGCAAAACGGCTCATACCCAACAGCAACCGATAAGATACGTTTTATTGTTGATGCTGGCGTGGACATTATCGCGCCCAATACGAGCACGCCAGCCATGATAGAAGGTAGTAACTGGACTAGCGGTGCTGAGATTGTCGTGGAAAATAGAGGTCGTATTTTAGGGCGTGGCGGTGATGGTGGTATGGGGGCAGTCACCCTTATTGATAGCTATAATCGCAATAGTTTCTCAGTATCGGATGTGGCTACAGCGGGCAAAAACGGCGGCACAGCCATTAAGGGTAGTATCGAGGTCGATAATTATGGCGTTATTGCTGGCGGCGGTGGCGGCGGTGGCGGTGGTGGTGCTTGGAGTTACAATGAGGTTGAAGGAGAAGGTTCCGCTATAGTGGGTCAGCAAAACGGTACAGCGTCAGGTGGCGGTGCGCCTTATGGCTTAGCGACTCTTAACGCGGGTTCAGCAGAATGGTTTTTAGCTGATAATAGAAACCCTGATTTAAACCTAATTAAATCAGCGCTTGAGGCTATGCCTAATAACGCTACCATCAAAATAACACCCAGTGCTGAAGTGCCTTCCGTAATTTTAGAGAGCACCAGTCAATCCGTAGTCACCCTAGAAAACTTCAATTTTCGCCCAGCACTCAAAGTACCAACAACACTCCCCAAGGCTGTATCAGCCATCCCTAACGGGGAGGTTTATGATTTATATAAATCGGATATTGATTCAGATACACAAGACAGGGTATTTTTTCAATACATTTGGTCTGATTCAGTGTATGAGCGCTACAATTTATCAGGGCTTTGCAAAAGAGCACTTAACGGTGGCGTTACGTCAGGTGGTGTGGGTGGGTACAGCGTAGGCTCGTATTGGCCGTTCCATTTTTATAAAGCCAGCGTTAGGCCTAACCTATCTAAATCGCGGGGTGGTAAAGGTGGTGATATTGGTGAAAATGGTGAAAATGGCATAATTGAATCTTTGATCGTGCAAGATACAATTATGCAGCCGCCAACTTTCCGACTTTTCCCGAAGCCCGAGACAACCGATAGTAACTATAAGGAGTCTTCACCAGCCAGCGGCGGCCTAGCAGGTTACATAAAAGAAGGTAGCGTGACCATCAATAACCTATCAGGCGGCACAACCAAAGGGCGCTAACATGCTAACCAATATCTACCTAAACGCCGTCCGATCTCACGTTGACCTTCTGGTCAGGCGTGGGCGTACCGACAAGCTCATTATCTGGGACGTGGGGCGTGACGAGATACACGACCCAACGCTAATCGCCTACCGCGCCTATGGCAACCGTGATAATGCAGATGTCGTCATGCTATGCGCTGGCACGAATAGAGTAGGTGAGGCGTTACCCAATCGCCGCATCTACTTGCCATTACCCGCCAGCCTAGCGCAAATCAAGCGTACTTACACCAATAGCGGACTGATAGACGGGGTAATTAATGGCTGAACCTACCGATTATCTCAGTGAAGAGCGTGAGGACTCGACAAGCTGGCAGGATCGCAAAACCAATGCCATGACGCTTGACGAGCTTAGACAGTGGCGATTGCGTACTGGTAAAAGCGTGGGCGATCAGCGTAAACATGCCAGCACTCATAACAAGTACCTCAAAGAAACGATGCAGGATATCGAGGCTGGCAAGCGGCTAAATAATCGCCAACTTGCCTCGCTTATCAAGTCCGCAAAAAGCCGTGCTGGTATCAGTGCCAGCGAGCTACTTGAGTTCACATTAGGCGATACCAAGCGTAATAACGAGCTTAAGAAAACCATGAACGCGGCGGTGCTTGATGCCTACCTTGCCAATGTCAAAGCCGCATCAAGCAAATTTTTAGGCGGCATAACCCCAACCGATGTTATCAATCAATCAAGGCGTGAAGATATCAACCGCGCCAATACTCAGATATTTCTAGCCAGCGTTTTTAAGCGCCAGGGTAACATAATTAAGTTTGTTACTAATGCCGGTATTGGTAGCCCAGACACGCATCATTATGTCTCAGTGCAATTACTAGATTATCCTGAGCTACTACTAGGCCGTACCCGTGCGCCTAGTGTGGTCGATGTCAAAAAAGCGGTCATTGATGGTAAGATTAACTTTGATTGCGATTGTGGCCGTCACCGCTACTGGTATCGCTACCTTGCCACTGTGGGCAAATATAACTTTGGCATAGACGAGAACCGCTACCCCTCAACTCGCAACCCTAAATTAACGGGCGTGGCTTGCAAGCATGTCTTGCGAGTCATGAAGCACTTGACCAGTCCGCACATGATTGCCAAGGTGAAAGGGTACGCCACGGACGATATTGCCAAGGCCAGCAACAAGATCAAGCCTCACCGTCAAACGTCTAAGCAATTAGAGCGTGAAGCAGCAAGGCAGACCGAGGCGCTTAACAACTGGAATGGTCGCCTTCACTGGTCTAAAAAGATTAAGCAAGCAGCAATTAAGGCTGAGAAACAGATCAAGGCTGAGCAAAAACGCGCGCAAGCTAAGTCACCCAATCAGCCGACACAAGCAGAACGAGCCAGCTACCAGTACGCGAAAGGGCAGATAGGCAAAAAAGGCGTGCCAGACAACTTTAAAGAGATATATCAAACCGAGATTAATACCTATCAAGGTAAGTGGGGTAATACGTGAGTTTAAGAATAGAAAACGAGCTGGTCGCAAGCGGGCAAGCGCTCACCAATCGCATCATTACCTTGCGTAGTCAGTCGGTGATACCTGTTTTTGCCTTCAGGCGTGTGGTATTGCCAGTCAACACTGGTGATGATAGCCGTGATTTTGTCACCTGGTCAGGACTTGGTACAGTGAGCGACAGCGATGAGCACGCCATTGATTATGAGCCACTAGGCCATGCCATGGTATTGATACTTGATAGCTTAGGCGGTGCGTTTCACGATGGCGGTATGTTTGTCACCAGTGAGGAGTTGTCTTCAATGGCACTCGTTGAGCCTTACGACATATCGCTAGAAGGTGATGATCGCATTAAACTTAAGCCAAACTGGACGCCTGAGAAGGGCGATTTATTCTGCTTTATGCTTAACAACCACAAGGAATATCATGAGGTTACTGGTATAATGGGACAGTCGATGCTGGCAAGTCAGGGTAAAAAGTACGCCTTAGCTCAGCGTTTTGACTTGAATTATCTTGATGCGTTTGATGAAGAAAGTGTTGTTGATGTGGCAGTGCCTTATAAGTAGCAATAACTGGTTATAATAATAGAAATGAAAAATTAAGATTAAGGATGGTTGACTATGATTAACTATATCGAGGTTGGCAAGTTGGTTCCCGCTAATAAAAAGATCACAAAGCACAAGTGTTGGGGTGTGTTTGATACGTTGTGGGATGAAGTGCAGCGCAATTATGCCAATAGAGAAGACTTGGCAGGTTTTAGCAAAAACGACTGGCGCAGCGCTTATGATCGCGCCTTGCATTTTGACGGCTTAGACAGCTTTTCTATAATCCCGCCAAGTCTTGTGGTACTGGACGTGATCGTTAATAATTTTTTACTGGGTTATTGTTATCACGAATGGGTTAAGCACTTTGACCGCGCAGGGTATATAAGCGCGTCACCGCCAAGTTATGACCTGACGCAATTCCGCAACGAAAAATAATAATTAATAAGTGAGTAATCTATGAAGCAGTATGTAGAGGGTGCGACTTATATTGTTTATGTTCGCGAGTTCGGACTGCCTGCCAGCGACAAGACGCGTTACCATGTTCGCGCTAAGTGCGTTGGTGGGAACGATTTAGACGTGGGGTATTTTGTTGATGCAGAGGGTAATAGTTTTAATAGCGGCGTACAGTCTGCTACACTTGAAAACGAGTTTATTTGGGATAGGGAAATAGTAGATAAGTATCCTTTTGCAATGACAAGGACAGTGAATAATGAAAATGCCGCCCTACGAGTTAATGCCAGTCAATGTGTATCTGCGTCAAGAACAATTCATGTTTCAGCATAGCTATGCGCCGCAAATAGTAGCCACACTTACCGAAGATGGTAGGCTAAAAGAGCTTGAGCCGCTTATTGGTACTGAGAATTTTGAGATACCTGAAAATATAAAAGAACTGGCTATTCGTGAATTTAGCCAGTCGCTTAATGCTCATGGCTTTGATGTAAAAGATACCAATCAAGACTACTTAGAGATTACTAAGGGCGCGTTTAACATGCGCCTAGACACTAAAGATCAACTACCGTTTAGCGATGTTACGCTACATCAGATAGGCATGGTTTATAAAAACTTTGTAGCTGAGCGTAATGATACTAGCCAGCGTGCTATGGAAATGGCTATTCAAAACATGGATAGAGCGGAGAAATTCACTCAAGAAGATGCTGATTTATTTAGACGTGCTATAGAAAGAGACGCCTAATGAGCTTCTGTCAAAAGTATGTTTATTGAGTCACCGGACTTTATTAGCGAGTAATCTATGAAAACTGACATTCATGAAATTTGGAATTTCAATAACGAGATACCTAAAAGCTTTGGGCTTGTTAAGGTTAATTCTAACAATTACGCAAAAATCAAAGACGCTAAAAGGCTTGATGTTATTTATCACGAGATAACCGACACGCTGTTACTTGGTGATAATGTGGTTATGATTGATGATAGCCTTGCCGATGATATAGCTATGTATCGTGATAACTTTTTGCCAGCGCCAAAAGAAGAAGGTAGCTTCAACCTCTTTTGTAATCCAATGCCAATGCCGCCAATTCGACCTATAGAGCTACTTAATCTACCTATGATATAAACAATAACCAACCATCAAGCCAGCCTAACCGCTGGCTTTTTTGCGTTTAAAAGCTGTATGGAACACCCCTAAACGAGCCGTTTGGCTAGGCATTACTATAAGCATATCAGTATTGGTATTTATATTAGTAATCACCTGACCAACCCAACCGTATAGGATTATCCCCATGCAAGAGAAACAAGCACGAGAGTTAAACGATGCCGCCCATAAAGAGGTGCAAGCCACGCGCGGTATCATGCACATCTTCACCAATAAAGCGAATGCGGGTCAAGAAGTCGCCGCGTTTGACTCTATGCTAGCTCAGAACGAACATTCTGATCGCAGCGTAGGTTTTAGCAAGCTACCTTCTTCTATGCAGCGTATGCTTAGCCATGCTGTTATCAAAGATCATCCTGAAGCGATTTTTGATGGTATCAGTGAAGGTATTATTGAATATAAGCGCCGTAACGGTGGTGAAGAGCCGTCAGCTTATGTTGTGGCCGCCGCATTAGCAACTGCTGCTATGCCTTTTGGTGGTGCTGACCAGTACGATTCAACCGTAGAACCTACTTTTGATAGCTTGTCACTAGGTCATCACGAAGCGTTATCAGTCGTGCCAGCCGCAACACAAGTGGTTATCACTTATGGTATCGCTAACAGCTTGCCGCTAGTGTCTATGCTACCTAACCCTATGGGATCAAACGAGCTACCTATCGTATTCGGTACGGCGGTAGCTGGCATGAACATGGGCGTTATGCGTAAAGGCGACGCGATGGACGGTGACAAGGCGGGTATGCCTTACACTGAAAACCGTCATATCTTAACGATGGACAAAGGTGCTACTGGTGCGTTTAGCTTAACCTCGCATGTGGCCTACACTGCCAGCGTTAAAGCGGATAAGACTACCCAGTTTAAAGTTGATACCTCATCTACCAAAGCGCCATTCTTGGGTGGCCGTGTTTCGGTATTTGTAAAAGGTATTAAGATTGGTAGCGACGAAAGCCGTCGTCATCCAACAACTTCTGGTATCAGCACCCTTCAGCCGATTGATGAGATTACTATTGGCTCCGATACTTATATCTTAACCAGCGCAACCGCTGATCTTGATACTCACGAAGTTAAAGTACAGTTCGATATCTCTGCTGGTGCTGAGCCTGCTGAAGACGACGTAACGGTTGAATTATTCTTTGACTATGAGCGTAAAGACGACAATGGCAATCAGATTTTACGTGAGCCATCAATCGACATGGAATTTGGTCATCGTTCAATCTACGCCTTCCCAAGCCGTTCGCGCTCAGTCGCTACTATCGATGCGATCACCCAGCTTATGAATGAGCTTGGTTTATCTTGGTTCGGTGCAGTACAAACTATCGCCATGCAGAAACAGTATTTTGAGCAGACGGGTCGCTTACTTCGTACCGCTATCAATATGTGTCTGTCTAACCAAGACCCTGAAACTGGCCGTGTGGTGACGTTTGACTTCACCAAAGGCGGCGTATCACCGACTAATATCGCTGATGCTTTTGCCAACATTAACATCACTCTTGGTATGGCGCGCACTCGCTTGTCAACGGCTATTAACTTAGCGGTCGGCGGTTATGACTTGTATGTCTCAGATCGCGGGCAAGCATTCTTCTCAGGCTTAAGTGGTGAGAACTACACATCAACAGGTCAGAGTGCAGGCGATCAAACCAGCATCTACCGTATCGGTACACTAAAAACCAGCGGTGCTAACGTCTATTATGTGCCTAAGTCTATGGGCGTATTTAACGAGACGGGTTCATCTACCACGGCTCATGCTTTACTGGTGCCACGCGCTATCAGTCCAGCACAAGCACCGTTTGTTGGTATGGTTGCTGTACCGCCAATGGTTATGACTTCTAATGGTAACGCTTACGAGAAAGACGTGGCTATCTATAGCCGTACTGCTGCTGAAACGAACCCAATCCCTCGTTTTGCCAACCAGTTCATGCTTATTGAGATGATTAACTTGCCAGCGCTTTAAGCCGCTAGTAAGCAGTAAAACGGTATAGCCACTAAAACCTTGTTGTCATAGCTGGCAGCAAGGTTTTTTAACTAAATACATTAAGATTTATTACCCATTACAAGGATCAACCTCATGTCAGAAGCAAAGGCACTACCCAATAATATTAAAGCGCTTGAAAAAAATCCTGAATTTAAAAAAGTGTACGACAACAACACTGTAGACAAGCTTGAAATGCAGCTTATAGAGGCCGACGTTGAGTTCTTGAGCGCAGACAATAAAGCCGCCCTAGTGTGGCGCTTACTTGACCATCAAGGCACGCTTGAGAGTGACAATGACACAGAAACTAAAGACGATACTAAAGAAGCTGTTAATGGCGCTCAGACTACTGATAGCAGCGCTGATGACGATGTTAGCGTTGACGCTGCTACTAGCGGTAACAGCGGTGGCGATAGCGATACTGGCGACGCTGATGAATCAGTAACCTCAATCAACAAAGGCGATAGCAATGAAAATGCACAGACGGCTCAAGACGATACTAGCGATAAGCATAGCGCTCAGGTCGATGGTAAAGCAAACACCGATGCCGGCTCCGATAGCGCAAGCACGGACGACAGCGAAAAGTCTGATGAAGTGGCTGACACTGCCGACAGTGATGCGCCGTCGAATACTGGTAACAGCAATGACATTAGCGCAGACGAAGCTAACCAGCCAGCAAAAACAGGCGATAAAGCAGCCGATAGTAGCTCAGTACCCACTGAAAAAGCGCCTACCAAAACGGCCGTAAGTGAGCTTGAATATGTGTCAGTCAAAAATAATGGCGGCTTTAATATGCTAGAGCCTGCTACTAGCACGCTGGTTAAGGCTGGCAAGATCACTAAGATTTACATCAAAGGCTATGCCACTAAAGATCAGGTATTGCGCAATATTGCTCAGTACAATCATACACGCGGCGAAAAATTGACCGTCACCAACTAAGCGCCATTTTATTGAGTGGCTGCTGGCTTGTGGTCACTCACTATAATTAGCTATTTCACTTTAAGGATTTATCATGATTGAGAGTAATATTTTAGGCGCAGCGGTTGGCATCCAAAACCAAGGCGTTATAGATAAAAGCGAGGGCACAGCATTGCCTTCTACCGTTAATGGCGTGATCGCTGGCAAGTTTAAGCGTGGACGCATGGACAAACCATTTAAAGTGACCGCCAGCAATTACAAAGCGCTGCTAGGCCATGACCCATCAAACCCCAGTTATTTAGCCGTTGAGGACGCGTTCAAGCGAGGTATTAGCGAGGTAAGTATCTTGCGTACTGGTGGCATAGGTGATGCGGCTATTAAATGCGTCGCAAACTTTGCAGAAATGTCGCTACCGTCGTTCGACCGCGAAGTAGTGCCCGATTATTTTGTGACAGTGAGTCGCAATGGCGGCGAATTTAAGACTTATAAATTGAATCCCTCCATGGAGGGCGCAGACTTTTTTGCAGAAAACTTTTTTAGCTCAGATGGTAATAAGGTTATATTTTTTGATTACCCGTACGGGGCGGAGCAGTTGCATGATTCCAACAAAGGAGCTATATGCGGCATTGATAGCGAGGGTATGATTTTAACGCCCGACCAAGGCGCTATTAACTTGATGGATTTAGAATTGCTTGTCGCCCATAGAAAAATCACACCGCCTTACGTTCTAACCAAGCAGCATAACTGGCTAACCTTTAAGCCGACAGACGGCGTTAGCCCCGCAAACGATGTGTTTTTTAGCATGATAGGCGGTGATAGCGGCGCGTCCACGATAACCGTTCATAGTTGCGCGGTGATAGAAAAATATATCGACCCTAATGTCTGTATGCCTACCAGCGCAGAGATTTTATATATGAACGGACAAAACGAGCCGACAGGCGACCTATACGGCCGATACCGCGTTGATGGCGGCGAATGGGTGGATTATACCGCGCCAGCAAACTACTACCTTGTTAATGAGTTTTTGAGCCATACGGGCGTTATGCAACCCCAAGGCGGCGGCGGGATTAGTCCTTTTCAGTTTAACGTAAATACCCGTGGCGGCTATATCAACGGCGCGTCCGCCCAAGAGCCGTATGTAGATGGCCAAGATGGCGTTTTAGAGATCAAGCGCACAACCGTTGATTTTGAGCTAACCGACGGCGGTGCAAATGACCTTGTGCAATTACTGTTTGGCGGTAACATGAGCGTAAGTTCGTGCGCCGTTGGAAGTTGGTACGGCGTTTAACCAGCTGGAACACCGCTAAAACCACAAACCAAACCAAGCCTATACTGAGTCATAAACCACTCAGTATAGGCATTTTGTTATGATCGAGAGCAAAACATTAGGTAGCGCCGCTGGTATCCAGTATCAAGGCGTGATTGACAACTCAGAGGGCACCAGCTTGCCGTCATTGGCCAATGGCGTGATTATCGGTAGCTTTAAGCGCGGTCGCATGGACAAGCCTTTTAAAGTCACGTCTAGCAACTATCAAGCGCTGTTAGGCCGAGATCCAACCAACCCAAACTACTTGGCGGTTGAAGACGCTTTCAAACGTGGCGTTAGTCAAATTAGCATCTTGCGTACTGGTAATAGTGGCGGTGGATCATCCGCGCCAGTTGAGCCAGTGGCTGACTTAAGCTACGTCAAGATTACTAAAGTGGACAATCCGGTATTTGCGGGCGAATACTCAATCATAGAGGAGTTGTAATAATGGACGAAGTAAAAGCATGTTTAAAAGTCAAGGTGAATAACAACCCTAGCGTGATAGAAACTGTTTTTGATGCTGAACCACGGATACCATCGAACATAAGCATGGATCAGTCAGTAGTAGCTTCCCTTCTAAGTGGTTATTTCTCAGAAATAAACCCTTGGGGTGATTTCATAGCAAACCAAGGGTTTATTAGGATGGATGAAGATGGCGAAACCAGCACTAAAAATCTACTAGGTCGATACGATCAGGTTTTTACATCAGGTGGTTACGCCTACCCATCAGAAATCGGCTATGTTGGCTTTAATGATCTTTTATTAAAAACAGCCTTGAAAAATGACCTTATAGGTGCGGGGCCATTATCAGGATGGAGTGCGTGGGAAGAGTTAGTTGATATATCATCTATGGATAGTTTGCAGGATATTTTAGATGCAAATATAAACGCAGGTAACGTTACATACACTATCTACGCTGAACCAAGTACGCTTACTATCGAACGATGCACCGAAGAAGATATTATAAACTCTTCTATGGGCCAGCCATGGAATATTGATGCTTTTGATTTGGTGAAAGACATGCTGGTAGGTCATCTTGATGATAGAGATAAAGAAGGTTACGCGCCCGCTAGCTATGATCCCGTTGCGGACGTTATTACTATCAAGTCTAACTACCGACTGGAAAGAAAAGAAAAGTTCCTAACGTAATCAGCGCGCCATTAACTATGGAACACCCCTAAAACGCTAAAGTAAATCCTGCCTATACTGATGTGATACCAACACAGTATAGGCATTTTATTATGAGCGCTCAGACCCTTTATTTAAGTATTCTAGCGTCTTCTATGACGCTGACGGAATCACCTGATCCCGCAGCGCTGGCAAGCGTAGAGTTTGTCACGGAATACGCTTTTGATTCAAACGTTGTGGCAAAAGTCATGGCGGTTGATCAAAAAACCCTTACTACCGCCGCTGATCCCTTGGACAACCTTGTTTTTAAGATCAGCTTTAATGACAAGATCGACGGCAGTACGATAACGGAATTAAAAGGCCGTTTATACACTGGCGGCGGCGTTGAAGCACTAGAAGAACAGCACGCCGATAATTTTGGTTATATCACAAGCAAGCTAGACTTTTACGGCGCATTGGATAGCCAGTACGACTTTTTCGAGTCCGTCACGACCAGTTATAGCGCAAGCAAGGCGGCAGCGATCAAAACAGCGCTTGAAACCATGGGCGCATTAAACGAGCTTGGCGCTTATCGCACCAAACAAGTTGAGTTGGCCGTACCAGCCAGCACCGTAACCGACCTGACACCAACAGAGCTTAAAAATTCGTTGTTAGACATGCGCGATCGTCCACGCTACCTAGTCACTTGTGACGTGGCCAGCCTACCTCATATTGAAGCGCTGGCCGAGGTGATGGGTAAAATCAACTGTCATGTATTGCTCGATATCGGCAATATCACCGACTGGCAATCAGCCGTAGCGTTAACTGAAACACTAAGCATTAATGACCATCGTTTTTGGGTATTTTGGAACCCTAACAAGTCACGCCCAAGCAATGCGACAACCGTGCTGGCGCGTAAAAAATGGCGTCCATGCGTTGGTGATCTACTAGCCCAAACGCTACTACGTAATGCTCGCACCAACAGCTCAGGCATACCGCCTATCAATAGACCGGTTGCTGGTTACGACTTCCCTGTGGCATTTCGTGACATGGAAAAAATGGCAGGCGTATCGCTTGATGAAGAGGCGCAAAACGCACTTGCCAGCGCTGGCGTGAACGTGGTTATCAATGAACGCTTTGAAGGTGGTGATCGTTGGATCTATGGTGACGCGCTCACTCAGTACGATAGTAAAAATAGCGCCTTACGTTTAACCAATAGCGCCGAGATTGAGACTTATACGACCAATCTTGTGCTATCTATCGTCAAAAAACACTTACTAAAAGGCATGACCAGCTTTGTGCGTGATGCTCAGGACGAATGTAGCCGTGCCCTTGATGCGTGCGTGGCAGCAGGATTACTGGTTCAGCCGTCTGAGCTTGGCGGTCTGTATTATCTATTGCAAATCACGCCACGCGCTGATGACCCGTTTAGTAAAGCAGATATTAAGTTTAGCCGCCGTCCTGAAGGATGCGCCCGTCAAGTATTCTTTGAAGGCACTGTTACTAAGTAGTTATTAAGCCTTATTTATTAGCGTCATCGCATGGCGCTAGTCACAACCTTGTTTATTTATAACCCCACACTGAAAGGATTAAATTATGTCACGCGATTTTATTACCCAGCGCCGCCTTAACCGTCAACACGACCAAGCGCAAGCACAATTTGACGCACTAACCCCGCAAGAAGCCGCCGATAAGATGGAGCTTGACCCTATCTCTGAACGCATGGCGATTACCGCGACCAGCCAGATGCGCCTTGCTGCTTTAAATGTCGCCTTTATGCTATCCGCTGTACTAACGGATGGTGAGTATGACGATGAAGAGCTGCTACCTAGTGAAGTGCTAGACGGCCTTATGATCGAAGCATTTACCGATGATGACGATGATGATAGCGACATGGACGAGATTGACGAAAACGTCCGTATCACCTTCTCAGCTCACGTATCAGATGCGTTATCAACGCTAGGCGTTGAAGATGCGGTTATCGCTGATCTATTCGATGACGAGATTGAAGTGGCTGATGCCGCTTGCTTGGCTGCCGCTGAAACGGTGCTTGAGAACATGCCAGATGACGGTGAAGCGTTTGATGAATTTGTCGCAGGCTTTGCTTATAGCGACGACGAAGGCGATGATGAAGACGAAGAAAGCTTTGATAGCATGAATGAGGAATACCAGTTTGATGCCGCTAAGAAAAAATTGCGTGCTGGCAAGAAAACGGTCAAAAAGGTCAATGGCAAGACGCTTATCTATAAAGCCGTTAAAGCCATTCGTAATGGTGAAAAAGTTACGATCAATAAACGTATTAGCGGTAAAGTTAAACTGAACGCAGGACAACGCGCAGGACTTAAAAAAGCACGTCGTAAGGCTGGCACGGCTTCAGCCATTCGTAAGCAGATGCGCTCGTTTGGTAAGGGTATGCGAGCCAATATTTATAAAGGCAACCCAAACCGCCTAAAGGCACTTAAAAATGCAGGTTATGCGCGTAGCACGAAGGCTAATTTTGGTAAGAACTAAGGATTGACCATGAACCAATTAATTGCTTCTTTAAAGAAAAATGGCTTTGATATTAGCAGCGAGCTTGGCTCACTAAAGCTCAATTTTTTAATATCTCAGCTTATCATTATGGCACTACTTCTGATTAACACTGATTTCTTAGGGGATACGGTTTCTAGTATCGTGCTAAAGCAGTGCGTCTCGATGGGAATTGTTGTGATGCTGATTGTTAGTTGCTACTCAATAGGCAGTAGGTCAAAACAGTAGTCCAAGCCATTAAGTCACAAAACCCAGTCAGCAATGGCTGGGTTTTTTGCCATTTACCGCAATGGAACACACCAAACAAGCCAGCACGGACAGCGATACAATGGATAGATTAGAAACTACTTATCTAAGGCTATTATAAAATGAAATTATCCGATATCACCGAAAAAACACAACTGGTCAAAGACTTCGTTAATCAACTTAAAAAATCCACCAAGCAAGCCATCCCTATTGTTGAGGTAGGTAAAACCGCGCGCGTATCGGGTGCTAGTGCGCGTCCCGTTAATATGGTACTTGAGAACGGTCAGACCATTAAGCTGTTTTTGCGTGTCGTGACCGCAAAAGACGACAAAAACAAGGATATCGAGCGCTTTGACATCTTCCGTATTGATATCAACGGCAAGGCGCAGCCGCTATCGGGCGACTACGATAACAGCTACCGACCTGCTTTTGACGCTTCGGTCAAAGCGCTTGGTAATATGCTACGCACAGGTCAAGCCGCTTTCGATAAAAAACGTGCCAAACAAAAAATCCGTAAGCCGCGCACTGGCGCCGCACCTAAAAATAAAACCCAACAGCTTAACGAGCTGGTGAATGACGCGGCTGACCTTGATAAAACCATTGAGTCCAAGACCAAGGAGAAAGAAGGGCTTGAGCAACAACTCAATAATTTGACGAGCCAGCCGTAAGCTGCCATAAGCCAAGGGTTGTAAGGATTGTTATGCAAAACAGTTATATTGTCGATGCGTTTTTATCTGGCACCGTTTGGGTGTCGCTTATCTATCTATACTTTGCTTGCCGGACACGGGTCATCGAGCTTAACGCTTTGGTCACGCCTGAGATATTCCTAATGGCGATAACCAAGTTATTAAAATCGTCCATTATTATTGCCACGCCCTTTGTCGCCATTCTTAGTTTTATGCTATGGCGCTTTTATGGGCTAATGCTGGCAAGTGAAGCGTGGGGCGCGGGCGGTATCGGGCTTTTGGTTATTATGTTTGGTATAGGCGCTCCTATGATATGGCTATACGTGCTACTGGTGTGCGTTAAACATAGCCGCTTTATCGGTTCTGTTGAGGTAGCCGCTGATGACAAGCTAATGCCGCAGCCAAGCCAAGCAAGAGGCGCTTACTCATGATTGATGCAGATAAAATCAAAGCGATGGTCAATCATTGGCTGGACACGCCGCCAAACGGCTATTTTGGTCAAAGCTATGGTGCTGATTTGCGCAATATGCTGCTACGTGAGCTGTCTAGCGACAATGCAGACAAGCTCCTTAAAAAGCTACGTCTTGATATACCGCTACTCAATCAACTTGATGACAGCCAGCTTAGTATTAGTACCGAGACCCGTGGCTTTGACAAGCTCTACGTGTACCTATTTATTGGCAACATTGCGATAGATTTAGGTGAAGCCAAAACCGAAAATTCAGATCAGGATTATTACGATGTCCGAGCGAAGTAATATATTAGCCAGTATTAACAGTCATATTAACGACTATCCAGAGATAGCCGAGCGCTGGCGAGCAGGTGATCCTACCGTCCGCGCCATGCTAACCTCAATCGTTGAGGCGGTCGTCTTTTTAAAGCGTGACAATGATGTTAACGCTATCGAGCCGTTTATCAAGTCAAAAAACCGTACCATCATCGCTGACGCCATCAATAAAGGCATACTGCCGGTAGCCACGCCTTGCCAGCACAAAATCACCGTTGAGAATAGCTCAGCGGTCACACTTACCTTATCGCAAGGGCGACTGATTGAAGATGGTACGGGTAGGCAGTGGCGACTGCTAGCAGCGGTTACTGTGGCAAGCGGTGAGGCTAAGGTGGTATTGGCTGAGCAAAGCGTTATTAATCGTGTTGATATGACCGTACCGCTTAACGAGCCATTCTATACCGCCGCCTTATCTACCACAGATGACGCTTACTTTGCAGGTATTAGTGTCGTTAATACCACCACAGGCGAGGTTTATCAGCACACGCCAAACTTTATGAACGCAGGCATCAACATGCCAGCCTACACGCTGCAAAGTGACAACCTAACCAATATTAATGTGATATTTGGTGCAAGCGATAGAGCTGGCAAGACGGTGCAGGCAGGCGAGGTGTACCAAATTGCAATTACTCAGTGCTACGGAGAGGTTGATCCTAGCAGTTTAAGACAAGCCGCGCTTAGTGAGATCAATGTCAGTGACGAGAGCCAGTTAAACCTATATTTTAAAGCGGGTGACATGGTGCGGGCAGGGGCTAACCCTTTGACTATTAATCAGCTAAGATTGCTTGCCAGCTTCCCATCTATGTATGACCGAAACGCGGTCTTTATGGGTAACTTTACCTTTTTGGTGATGCAGCATTTTATGAACCGTTTTGACTATATGGCGATATGGAATGAAACCATCCATGAGCGCTACTATGGCGTGAATGTGAGTAACATTAACCACTTAAACCTAACGGTCGTTGCTAAGTCTGGCAATGCGGGTGAGCGTGAGCAGCTTATCACCGACATCAAGCAATTAGTGGCGCGTGCTGACAGCTTGCTTGATGGTCGCGTCAGGGTGAAGGCGGTGGTGGAACGTCCTTATCAAATTAGCATTACAGGTAGGCTTGCCGCTGTACATGATATTGACTCAGTACGCACGCAGATCAAAGAGCTATTATTGGCGGAGTATGGCAAAGGCTCATTGGCTGCTATTCACCATAATGCAGATGGCTTTAACTTGCAGGAGATTGCTACGCGCATACGCTCAACGATAAGCGCCTTTCAAGATCGCATTAGTGATTTTACGGTCAGTGGTGAGGATGTGGCAAGCCAGCCCGTAAAGCCGCATGAATGGGCATTTTTAGATACCGATAGCATCACCATCAACTTAACCCGTACTGCTGATAGCGGTAATGCTATATGGACGATGTGATATGGACAATACAACCCTTAGCGCTAGTGACTTTTTAGCGCCACTTGCCTTTACTCATAAGGCGGGCGAGCTTGAGCGGGCAATGGCAGGTGTTTTTACTGCTGTGGTTCAAGAGTATCAAGTAAACCAACTCAATGATATCTATAGTTATGGTGTGCCGTGGCTTGGTAGCGCCACTGTGGTTGAGCGTTTTACCAAGCTTAACGGCTTGGCAGTGCTACGTCGCAATGACGGGGGCTTGTCCGATAAACTTATGAGCACTATTTATGCCAACTGGGGGTCGATGGCAAGCGAGCGCGGACTGGCTTTTTTGCAATTCATGCTTGATATGCTGTACCCAAATCAGAATAAAATAGTTAGGCTTTGGCACTCGATAGCGCAGGCAGGTAGCTATCCTTTGTATTTAAGTGAGTCGCAAGGGGTGCGAAAATTTTTGACCAGCCGCATTCGCATCAAGATTGACTCTGATACTGACATCACTGAGCTATCAGAGCTTGCACCCACGCTATCTCGCTTGGTGCCGTGGCAGATTGTGCCAGAGGTGGCTGTTAGTATCGATACTGAAGACATGGGCGTTCAGGTTGCGCTGGCAGGTGAGATATTTCAAGTCGCTAACTTTTCGCCTTACTAAACCTATGGAACACCCCTAAACCCGCCCGCCCAAAGCACGTCAAAATAGCCCTATTACTTATCATCTTATAGGGCCGATCATGAAAACCAAAACTCCTAGCGCTCAGGCGTACCGCAAACAGTACGAAACCGCAAAATCACTAGGCGCGGCTATGCTGGCGTGTAACGCCGTTTTAGTGCCAGAGGGCTACAACAACCTATACTTGCTTACTCAAAACTTTCAGCGTCCTATCGTCAGTCACAATGATAGCGCTGATGTTGACTATGCGCGCGGTCTACAAGCACACGTAGCAGGTACGGTTAAAACCAACTTTGAAGGTCAGTGGACGCTAATTGAAACAGAGTCCGGCGCGATCTCAAAGTTTGCAGAAGACATCGCGGTTAAACATGGCGGTATTTTGCCACTCGTTCGCATCTATGACGGTTTTGTCGGTGACGGCGATAACATCAAAGGCAGCCGTGAGTATGAACTGATTGATTGTGCAATCACCTTTACCGATGGCGGCGGTGAAATCGATGCGGCCAGCCGTAGTCAAATCTTACAAGTGCAAGCGTCATGCCGTTATAACTATTTTGGCCAAAGCGGTAAGATTGGCGCAACCGGTAGCGGCGCGGATGTATTCGCTGACACCTTGACCAATGCGCTCGGCAGCCTTAGCAGTTTAGTACCGCAGGGTGGTTTAGACGGCGTGACTATCTTCGGTTAACCCCTAATCTTAATTAATACAGCCAAGGCTAAGTTATGAGCACCACTAGCACAGACGCCCATCATGTTATCGGATCGCTGCAAGATGCCGCCGAGGAGCTTTACGAAGAGCTAGTAACGACTGGCTCTTCGGTCATGCTTACCGATGTCGTTAAGATCATGATCGTGAATACTAAGAAGTATGCTGGCTGGTCAGGTGAGTTGCAGCATTGTCCAAAAGACGACGCCTCGTGTGTTAAGCCGCTACTGGTGATTGACGCAAGTACCGTTTTAGGTGTGGATGACTGGCTGATTATTGAGCCAGTGGTTCGCGCTCATTGCGACCTTGTGCAAGCCCGCCGCATGGAGGGAGCACAGAATTTAGGCGTACAACCCGCTGGCATGTTATCAAGCGAGGCGCTGCAATATTACAAAGATTCGCTTGAGTTGATGAAGCGTGAGGCATTCCAGTGTCAGCCGTTTAGTGTTGAGGTTCCCGAAAATAACGCCTTAGACGAGTTTTTTAAAGATAAATTTTGGAGTACAACATGGCAGAAACTATAGAGGTTTTAGTAACTCGTGAATGGGTGCAGTTAGCGCCCAGTCAGTGTGAGGTGCAGTCGGTCAACGATAGAGATGCCTACAATAAGACATTTTTTGACTTGGTGGTGGGCGGCGCAGAACCTGCTAGCGACACAGATGTTTTCATGCGTATCACCCTTGCTGAGCACGCTAATTTTCATAGAGACGCGCCAGTATGGTTGCGCCTTAATGCGCTTAATGCTGACGCCGATCAATCGGTTGTTGTTATTAGATAGGGGTTGGTTATGGCTCAGCATTTTGGCAGTTTGGATTTAAGAAGCGGCATATCTCTAAGATCGTCGCAACATTTTGGTAGCCTAGTGCTAAAAAATGACAATCTTTTATACCTATTTGCAGACGGGCAGCAAGGCGCATGGTACGACCCATCTGACAAGTCAACGCTATTCCAAGGCGTAGCAGGTACAGTGCCAGTCACTAAAGATGGCGACCCTGTGGCATTGATGTTAGATAAATCAGGCAACAACAATCACGCTACTCAGACGGTAAGTGCTGCTAGACCTGTTTACAAAGACAACCTTGCCAGACTGTCACTGGATAAAGTGGACGATGCGATTGTTATCAATCTACCAACCCGCTTGGTGGGTACGATGACGATAGCGTCAACAACAGGTACAGCAACTTATGGTGTCGATATACCAGCTGGAAACTTTACTTTAGGCGGTAGTTATTTCTCATCAAACAATATTGTAGGTCTAATATTAAGAGAAGGGGAGTTGTCTGCTGATGATGAGAGCAAGGTAGATTCTTATTTATTGAGTAAAGGTGCTGTTAAGAGCTTTGTAGGGATTACTGATTTCGCTACTGCTTGGTATAACAACAACTTAACATCATTTCCCTTGATTGACACAAGTAGTGGTACTAATTTCTCTTATGCTTGGCATGGAAACAACTTAACATCATTTCCCTTGATTGACACAAGTAGTGGTACTAATTTCGCTACTGCTTGGTATAACAACAACTTAACATCATTTCCCTTGATTGACACAAGTAGTGGTACTAATTTCTCTTATGCTTGGCATGGAAACAACTTAACATCATTTCCCTTGATTGACACAAGTAGTGGTACTAATTTCGCTACTGCTTGGTATAACAACAACTTAACATCATTTCCCTTGATTGACACAAGTAGTGGCACTAATTTCTATCGTGCTTGGCATGGAAACAACTTAACATCATTTCCCTTGATTGACACAAGTAGTGGTACTAATTTCGCTACTGCTTGGTATAACAACAACTTAACATCATTTCCCTTGATTGACACAAGTAGTGGCACTAATTTCTATGGTGCTTGGTATAACAACACCTCCCTAGTGGATTTCCCAGAAAATATGTTTGACAATATAAAGGGTGGTAATTTTACTTACACCTTCACTGACACAAACCTGTCTCAATCTAGCATTGACGGTATATTAGCATCACTGGTTGCGTCAGGTATTGCGTCAGGTACACGAGCATTTGACCAGTCCGGCGGTAGTGCCCCGTCTGCTACAGGGCAAGCGGCGATTGATACATTGCGTAGTCGTGGTTGGACAGTTACCGTAACAGGAGGGTATTAGTATGAGCCAATACACACACAGAATTACTTTAGTAGTGCCCGAGCTACTTATGCCACAAGCTAATCAACTTGCACTCATAGCAGGGGAGAGCCTTGCTGATGTTAATACATTTACACAAGCAAACTATCAAGACGCAGACGGCAATCTCTATGCTGTATGTTCAGCAGTCATTAAACCTATTGTGTTATCACTTGCTGATGCACCGCTTGCAGACACCCCTCTAAAAACTAAAGGTGCTGATTTAGTATTGGCACAGCAAGCGATGGATAAAGTAGTCAAGTATCAAAAAGGCGTAACGGTTACGCCTGATAATATTTATATAGGGATTGATATTGACCCGTTTAAGTTTTTTGAATCAATAGGGCTAATAAGCGTTGTCATTGACGATGTGGGTGCGCCAATCTAATGAATATTCAGCTCGAAGATGGCAGTCAAATCGGCACCAATCTAATTAGCGCAATCTATCGCACTGATCTTGTGCCCGTACCTGTCACCATTGAGCTTGTCGTCAAAGCGGATGATCGATTGCATAAGCTATTATTAATTGATAAGACGCTGACCACCCCTAAAGACGTGTCGCTGACCATCGTTAAATCACAAGTTATCAATGAGCAATCTATCAAGGCTGGCAAGCGCATTGCCGCGCTGCATATCATTGCTGTCTTATCAGGATGCGAGCCACTGCTAGGCGTCACCAAAAAGGCAGTCAGCCTAGATAATACCAGCTTTAACGAGGTGTACCGCGCATTGGGCGCTAAAGTCCGCATTAAAAAAGACATCAAACTTGCCAGCTTTATTTGCCTGAAAGGTCAGATGCCAACCGTGGCCATTGCTAAAGCACTGCAAAAAGAGTCGGCGGTTATTTGTCATACTAATAACGGTTTGTCAGTCATTCGCCTAAACGAGCTAATGATAGGCGCGGCGACCTTGTTTGATAAAAGCGCCGTGCAATGGATCAACAATCCCAATGCTATCCGGCACGGCAACGTCAATTATCTGTCTATCGATGACAATGGCTCAGATATATTAGGGTCAGCACGGACTGAGCGCTCAATAGAATACTACCCACGAGCAGACAACCGCGAGCTACAGAACTTGCGGCGCATACTTATCACCAAAGCCACTATTACTCGCCAGCTCGACGAGCGCTTGGACGCAGGCAAGCTTATAACGGTTGACAACAAAACATTGGTAGCCTTAACCGCCGCGCACCGATTCGAGTCAGGAGCGTTAGGCGGTCCCGCTGTTATGGCAACAAAAGCGTGGCTTGCTGGCGTGGAGGATAGATCATGAGTCTTGTATCACCATACATACACCCCGCCAAACTTATCAGCTACGACAACACCAATCGCACGGCTAAAGTTTCTATCGCAGGGCTTACGGATGGCGTAGAAGAAGGCATCACCGCCATGATTGCCTACCCGATAGGCGATGATGACATGGACACAGAGCGCGAGCTGATAGCTGGTGCTGATGTGTGGGTGTTCTTTGAGCAAGGCGACACCTCAATGCCAGTGATTGCTTTTTACCGTCGTCACGGGCAAGGGCGAGCGGTGGTGGATGTTCGCCGCATACGTCAAGAAAATATCGAGCTACTAGCACGCACCAGAATAACCTTGGACGCTAAAGACTTGGTACATATTAAAGCCAAAACCATCACTATTGATGCAACCACCGTCAATCTTAATGCCAGTAACTTTAACGTCACCGCAGAAACGAGCGTTAAAGGCAACATCGGACAAGTGGGCAACTACTCAATGCAAGGCAATCAGTCAATCACTGGCAGCCATACCGTCAACGGCAATAGCACCTCTTACGGCAACCAGACAATCAATGGCAGTGTGTCTGCCACAGGCGATATCAAGGCGGGCGGCATATCGCTTAAATCTCATAAACATGGCGGCGTTGATACTGGCGGCGGCTCAACCAGCGGCCCACAATAACATTTGCTAGAACACAGCATTAATAGGCGTAAAACATGAAACTACTTAATACCATGGCAAACATGCTGATTAGCAATCGTGAGATGAAACGGTCTGCCACGCCAGCGGGCATTGGCGATGTCAATCGCCAGTATGAAGCGCTTAATCAGATGGAGCTTGGCACCTTTAACAGCCCTGAAAACGCGCCGCGAACCCGTCAAGATATCTACTCAACGTGGGAGCTGATGCAAAAGGACCCACAAATAGCAGAGGCATTAAGCTTGCATGTTACGGCAGCACTCGGCGGGCATGAAACCACGGGTGACATGATATTTATTACCCCGCATGAGCGCGTGCGTGGTAAAGGTCGACGAGCAAAAGAGTTGCGCGATAGGGTGGAGCGTGAGGCATTGCATATTGCGCCCATTATTAACCGTTACGCCTTCACCTTAGCGCGTCAAGCCATCGCCTATGGGGACAGTTACGCACGTATCTATACTGACAAGCGTAAGGGCGTGGTAGGACTTATGAACAATCGCCATACCGCGCCATCGCTTATTATGCCGTTTGAGCAGGCAGGCGAGACAGTCGGCTTTCATGGGTTAGAGGAAGAGGACTACGAGCGCTCTATTGCCAAGCTTACTCCTAGACAGCTATTGCGCGTCAAGATGCAGCGCATCGAGGTGATACCGCAGATGACCATGCAGGTATGGCAAGACAGAAAAACGCTGATCTATGATGAGCGCTGTGACAATCCCATCTTGCCAGCGGAAATCGGTGGCTCATTCCTCTATCCAGTAGAGAAGCCGTGGAAGGATGTTGTTATTAGCCTTGCAGGACTGAACAATCAGCAAATAGCCGATAGTGTCAAGCAAGCCTTTTTAACCGTCAACATGGAGGGGATGCCGCCCAGACAACAGACAAAGTATAAGAAATCCATCACCGATATGCTGACCAACTACCGCGATCAGATACAAGAGGCGTTTAAAGGCGGTGAGGCATTACACGGCACCAAATATCATGTGTTGCCGCAATGGGGTGATAAGCAGATATTGCAATCAGTAGGGGATTTATCACAGCGCAATATGCCACTAAACCCTGAAACGCTCATGCTCAACCTTCGCCGCGTGGCAGGTGGTCTGGGGATTGATTTATCCTTAGTCGGTTGGGCGGATATGCTGGCAGGCGGACTGGGTGATGGCGCGTCTTTTCAAACGTCCGCACAAATTATGCGTCGATCTAACCTTATTCGCACCTCGTTAATTGATGCCTTTAATCACTTAATGAGCATTCATTGGGGTATCAAGTACGGGGAATATTTTGATGCTAAAGAGTACCCGTGGCAGTTTGACTTCTTCTCAGATGCTGGAGCCGCTACCGCGCAAGCACTAAGCAATAAGCAAAACAAAGCCAACACACTGACTATCGAGATGCAGGCAGTACAGATGATAAAGGACTTGGGACTTGGCAAAGAGGCGACACAACTCATGCTTGAAGACCGCTTGGACTACGACTTATCTTTTGCAGAGAAGGTCGCTATTGCCATTACCGCGCCACCAATGGGCGAAGAGGGCTTGCCAGCAGGGATGCCGCAACCTCCTAGTAATGCCGATATGAGCAATAATCCTGAAGACGACGACTTGCCAGATGGCCTAGACGATATGGAGGATGACTATGAGGACTGATCTAGTGCAAGGGCTAATCGCTAGCAAAAATGATGTTGGGCGCGTAAAAGTAGGTACGGCAACCAATTCGCAGTACATGCAGTCTTTACAGTTACTCTATGGTAAATTACGGGTACATGAAGCGTTATTGCAGTGTATGTATGTGGTCAAGATTGAAGACATATTCGGCAATGGCCCTAACATTCCTTGGTTTAGAGATAAAACATTATGCTACCTAGCAACTGAGGCGGATATGTCGCTAGGCAGTGCTGAGAGTGAGTCATTCTATGCAGGCGCATATCAAGCCAGCTATTTGACGCAAAAGTCATCGGACGATATGGACATGACCTTTATTGAAACCCTTAATGCTGATATCTCTAATTCATACCGCGCCTGTCACAAACTAGCGTTTAATGACGATGGCACGATGAATGAGTCGAAAAAGTACGCTTTTAAATTAAGCGTTGGGCTTATCAATCATAAGAAACCCAATAGCGAGCCAGTTATCAATAGATCGTGGCTCGTTGGTGCCAAAAGCGCCCGTCCTGAGATTAGTAGTACGGGGCGTAGTGAGATTGTCAAAGTGCCAGTAACCTTTCAGAAGCTCAGGCCACTTATGTTTGAGCGATGATATCTCTTAGCTAATAACCCACTCTTTGAAGTGGGTTTTTCTTTGCCTAACATTCAGCGGAACACCCCCGCTGCATAGCCGCCAAACCTTGTCACAATAAACCTATCTTATTATCCCTAACAAACATAGGCGTCCTGCAATGGCATATATCACACTCAATAAAGCGCATACTCACCATAAAACAACTATCAATGGTCAGCCTACTAGCCAGTATAGCCGCTACGAAACAGGTTTAATCACTGGCAACAAGCGAGACTTGCCAGCCATTCTAGCGGATAGTACGGGCAGTGACGGCTATAGTTTTGATAGTGCAGTCGGTAGTGCTGATGATAGCTGGCACGTATTAAACGCCTTTGATAAACAGGGCTTGTATGTCGATAGTATTGCGGTTGGCGGCGCTATGGATGCCGATCACGCTACCGTGGTAGCGCGCACCCAGCTTGACAGCCTAGGCGCAGCTAACCTAAAAGTGATTGGTGAGGGATTGGTTCAGTTTGACAGTATCAATCAATCGAACGCTGGCACGTTTTCAGTTGACGCCATCAACAAGCTTATGGACAACCCTTCGCAGGATAAAAACTACCTACCGATCATTACCGCCTCAGAGCTTGCTTATGAAGCTGATCGCGTTACCTTTGACAGTGTGGAGTGGGGCGAAGGAGCAGAGCTATTAAGCCATGACGGGCGTGATAGCACACTCATGCTAGACATGACTCGTGCCGATACTCGCAGCGACTTAGTAAACGAATTTGAGCTTGCAGACGTACTCGACTTGCTGGGCGCTGAACCTGAGCAGAGCTTTGATGCCTTGATGGACACCAAAAACCGTTTAGGGCTATTGAAAGATCGCTTATATAACGCGATGAGCCGTGCCGGTAACGATACGGTATCAGTTACTAATGTCACTGAAACCAAGCCATTTAAGCGCCAGGGCGTGACTAATATTGCCTTTGTGTTTGATCTATCAGACGGTCAAAAATTGTCTATCTGGTTCCACAATCCAGACAGTACGCCATCCAAGTTAATGCCAAGCGATATCATGATTAGCTGGAAATGGATGTTAAACAAGCGTGATGTGACCGCCGCATTATCACCAAAACAAGGTGATAACGTCCAGTTGCCTGCGCTGGCTAGTCGAATCATGCGCGTAGCTGCCAAAAACTCTATGCCATTTAAGCGTACACAAGCCAAGCGCTTAAAGCTAGATAATGAGCTAGCAGAAGCAAAAATGACGATTGAAAATAAGACTGCCACTATCGAGCAGTTGGATCAAGATATTGCCAGCCTAAATAGCCAGATTGATGCGGCTATGAAAGCGCCTAAAGTTGAGCTTGTGGTTGAGCCGGTCGTCGAACCTGTTATAGAAACGTCGGTAGTTGACGAAACTGTAGCAGAGCCAGCTGGCCAAGACAGCACTACGCAAGATGACACCGATGTCGCAGCACCTATCACTATCACAGGTAAAGAGATTGACGTAAGTGAGGATGTTGATTTTAAAACAGCAAAAAACAATGCGATGGCATATTTTGACAACAATTTAAAAGATAAGGTTGTTTTCTGTCCTGCCATTGACAGTGATGTTTTGTTGAGACGGCGCGGTGGTAAACATATTGCTAAAGCAAATCATACGTTTCGTGAAAAACTAAAGCTGGTGGCCGCTATTCCTGAAATGATTAAACAGGGCAAATATGGGCATTACACTGCTTTGAACAAAGAAAAAGGCTCTAATATCGAAGGGTATTATGTATTGAATGTTGCAGTGGTAGTAGGTGGCAATCTAAAAGCAGCAAGAGTCGTACTGGAGAAGAATAACGAAGGCGAGGTTTTATATGACATAGGTATAGACAAAAAAGAAGCCTTAGCAGCTCTAGGGGATACTATCACCAAAAATACATTTGATGGGTTCACCGGATCTAGCCAATACCAAGACTTCTTAGATGAATCTTACCAAGCGGATGACAGTGATGTCAACCAGTTTGACAATGTGCTTGAAACAGCGATCCCTGATAACTATTCAGGGGTTGCTTCAAGCACACTTAATATTAAAGCACCAAATAGTGAGGATGTCAACCAAGATCAAACTATGTTCGATAAGGCAGACCTTGCAACAGTCGATGGGGTGCTGAATATGTTTATTTTAAACGAGACA
This sequence comes from Psychrobacter sp. FME13, assembly GCF_014861395.1. Lineage (GTDB taxonomy): Bacteria > Pseudomonadota > Gammaproteobacteria > Pseudomonadales > Moraxellaceae > Psychrobacter. Next base: position 53,782 of record NZ_RRYV01000002.1, read on the forward strand.
TCTATCGAAGATACCGCAAATCACAACACTGATAACGAATTAGCTGATACTAATCCTAATGAAAATACTAGTACCTATGTTGCTGATTCGTTTAGCGAGCTGAGCTATATATCAGTTACTAAAACCGATGATAACCAGTACGAGGCATCAATAAAATCAATAAATAACGATAGCAAATTATCCGGCAGCTTAACCGAGATTAAAGGCTTTATCTCTAACTACTTAGAAGGCTTAGGCGCGGATATGTCAGTTTTGTCCCTAACTAATGGCGCGGATGTTTTGAAAACCGACACCGATCCAGATCACACCCCAACCAACCCCAACAACAAAAAAATCACCAAAGGCAAATCCAATAAGGCCAAAACCCCTAAAGGCACCAAAATTGAAAGCGTCTTTGCTTTAGTTGATGCTAAATTCTTGATCGCCTCGCATACCGCGAACGGCAGCAAAAACCCTAAATACCCACAAGAGCTACAGCCGCGTGACCGTGCGCGTGAATCCTCTATTGCTTGGGTACAAAAAACCTCAAGAGAACTTGATCCTGAGAGCTTAGGTCGTACTGGCCGTGTTGATACCGGCGCGCCTATCGTGGGTGATGACCTAGTGGTAGAAAGCGGCAACGGTCGCACTATTGCGATCAAGATGGCCTACGCCAATGGCGATGCTAGCGAGTACAGAGAATGGCTTGCTGAGAACGCTGATATGTTCGGTATGACCGCTAAGCAAGTAGAGAGCTATAAGCAGCCTATCCTTGTGCGTATGCGTACCACGCAAGTGAACCGTAGTGAGTTTGCAGTAGAAGCGAACCAAGACGACAAACTAAGCTTTACCGCCTCAGAACGCGCCAAATCAGATGCTAAGCGTGTTAATGCTGGCATGTTAGAGCTATTCGATCCTAGCGAGTCAGGCGACATCTTAGCCGCCAGTAACCGCCCATTCGTAAAATCGTTTCTAGCCAGCCTAGGCGCGACAGAAGCGGCGCAATATACCGACAGTAACGGCAATCCAACTCAAGCGCTAGTCGCTCGCATTAAAGGCGCATTGTTCAGTAAAGCCTATGACGATGACCGCTTGCTTGAGATGATGGCAGATCAAACAAAGCCTGAGCTACAAAACACCCTAAACGCCCTAACAATGGCCGCGCCTAAGTTTGTAGCAGCACAAGCGGTCAACCGTAGTGACGCGCAGGACTTGGCTGAAAAAGTGGTTGATAGTGTCGAGCAGTCGCTAAGCGACGAGGTTAAAAACGCCATTGTTGATGCCACCAACATGATTATGAACGCCAAGCTTAGCAATCAAGATATTAAAGAATACGTGCTGCAACAAGGGTTATTTGAGCAAGTGGACGATGCCACCGCTGAACTTGCGGTATTCCTAGCCGCTAATGCTCGCAGTGCTAAGAAGATGACCGATTATTTCAATGCAATGGCAAGCTATATCGAGCAGGACAGCGTAAGCCGTCAAACACTAGATATGTTCGGTGAGCCTGAGCCGCTATCACTCGCTGATGTTATCGCACACGCCAACAACCAAGTTAATGATAATACCGACACTATAGGGACGCTTGATATGTTTAATGAGACGGTAGTAGAAGAAGCGGTAGTGACTGACAACCAAGCTACCACAAGCGACAAGAATTACTCATCCAGCAACCCTTATGCTGCTTACGCTAATGATGACGAAGATGCTATGAATAACGCCGACCAATGGGAGGCCAGAGAGCCGCTAACAGAAAACCGTTTGGATCAGCTTAACAAAATGGCAGAATCGCTTGGTTTTAGCACCTTTATCGAATCAAGACATGCAGGCTTAGGGGTATTCCAAGCAGCCAAAGAAGTATCTAATCGCAAGGTCGAGATTGACGGTAAATTCAAAAACAATGACGGCCAGTCATCAAAAGAAGCGCCTAGAGACTTCACTATCGAAAAATCTGAAAACGGAAACATTGTTGATTACCAGTACACCAACGACTTATCAGATTATATTAAAAAGGCGAACGACTGGCTAAATCAAGCCAGCCCACTTGACGACTTCAACACAGCCAACCTAGCCGCCAAAGTCGACGGCATAGTCAATGAGATAAACTCAAGCGACTTTGACCCAGAGATTTTTGATGTTGATGCGCTAAGCGCTATTGCTGAAGAAGCTGAGGGCAATAGCGAGCTTACCGCAAAACTTGAGGCTGCAAGTGAGGTCTATCAAAACAAGTTGATGACTATCGCCATGCAAGCGATGTCTGACATGGCAGGCAACTAATGCCAAACGCGCCAGCCACCAACAAAAACAAGACTACCAATGGCAATACCATTGGTAGCACCTGGGGCGAGAAGGGTTTAAATAAAAACCTTGTCGTCAAAATACGGCCCGTGATCGAAGGGAATATTGAGGGCGGGCAAGGGGCACAGACTTATGAGGTTGATACCAACCAGCCTACGGTTGAGTCTATCTTTGAGGATGCTGAATTCACCATCGAGTCGCAGTACAGCACCCCTTTTGAGTCCTCAAACCCAGAGGGTCGACTACCTAACTTAATGGGTATGATTCAGTCAGGGCAGGCCGCTGCTGCTGGCTACAGTTTGTTTGCTGCTGGTGGTGGCGTAGTCGCTGACGCGGCTGATGCGGCTGCTAGCTTCATCGGCGCCAAAGGTATTGTTGAAAAAGGCCAAGCTGAACTAGAGGGACTGCTGGGTAAATCCAACTTTACCAAGCTCAATAGCCGCCAAATTTTCACCTCGTCAAACTCAGTACGCATCACTGGTAGCCTTGTCTTTCAAGCATGGGCTGATGCCGCAACCGAGGTTGAGGCAGCGGTGAGTCAGTTGCAGCGCTGGGCGTCCGCTAAGAGCTTATCAAACACATCGCTGATTGTCGGTGCGCTTGATGAGGGATTATCAGCCATGTTCCCGTCAGAGATACCGCCAATGGTTCAACTGCAATACGGCGGCAAAACCTATAAGCCACTGGTGATTGAGAGCGTATCAGCACCTATTACTGCGCCAATGACCAAGGACGGCAACCGTATAGCTGTCAAAGTGCAAGTCACCTTCTTATCCCTCACCGCATGGGACCAACAAAATATTATAGATATGGGTCGTTAACCCCAAAGGATAAACATGGAAACTACTTTAGACGTACAGCTTTTAGAGACCAATGTATTGCTGCCCGACCTTCAGATAGGGCAAGCAATGGATATTGCCAAGATACCCGTGGCATTCAATGAAAAACGATTAAGCGCCATGATCTCGCACTTAACGGGCAATCCTAGCTTGGCTGGCAAGTTAACCGCACAAGAGCGTTATTTTGTCCTACTTAATCACCAAGCGATATCGCAAAGCCAGCATATCGGGGACAGTGATATTGATGGTTACGCCCTGCCTACTATTCAGTCAGATGTGCCAAAGTGCCACCAAGTGGGTGATATGTATGTTAATCACTTGCTAGGCGCTCATGTCGTCGTACTTGAGGGTCTTTGTGAGAATGTCTACGACTGGATTGTCGGACAAATGGCCTGCCAGCTTAGTGGTGATATCTCATCCGTGATTGGCGGCGACAGTAGCGACGATCTCAAGTGGGACGTGATTGATGCGGGCATGACTGATAACGAGATTAACGAGGCGATACAAAGCCGTATCAAGATTATCGATAGATTGGATGCTAACGGCAACTTTAATATATTGCATGATGCCTATAGCGTAGGGGTTGATGCACTATCTCACTTCGTAGTGCTGGGCTGTGAAAACAAAGGTTTAACCGTTATTAGTCAAGGAGGTGATGGCAGCAATGAGCCGTCACGATTTCTCACCCTTGATAGCTTACAAGGGATCGCCAGAGTTATTGCAGAGTGCGTTGCTTGATGATGCGTTTGTGATGGTGGAACACGGCAATATGAGCTTGCCAGAAGCGCTTAAAATAGGACTATCTTTTTTAACAATGTACAAAACATCGTCAAGTTTTGATTTAGTGTCTAAGCGCCTAGAAAGCGAGCATCTACATAAAATTGCTGTTATTAGTCGTCTTGATGCCATCATTAAAACCAATCAGATACGCAGATAACGCAATCAGATCACGACAGTGATTATATTTAATCATCAATTTAATTGGGATAGACAATGCCAGACAAATACTATTCAGCTGTGCAGACAACCAAACTACTGGCATTGTCAGGTAGCGGTACGGTTATTAGCGCAGTCAGTGTGATGGTACAACTCAATGAGCCTCACACCTTTTTATATCTAAGTTTACCGTATTGGTATTTTTTAGTAGCGACAATTTTACTGGTTTTTGTGGGCGCAGGGCTTGCAATGACCAACGATTACATGAAGAAGCAAGGCACATTTTGGGGCAATCTGCTGCTAGCGATAGTGGTTGGTTTTATCATCTCATTCGTTATCTTGCCAGCAATCAATGACAAGCCAACGGTCGCCATTATGATGCTAACCGCTTTTTTTGGTGGACTACTTGGTACGATATTTTTACGCATGATACTAGAATTGTCAGCAGATGACGATCTCAAGGTGGGTGTTCAGTCTATTGTTAAAAACCTTATCCTAAAATGGATCAATAGATTCTCAGGGGGTGATAAGTGATACCTATCATCAACACATTATTAGCTTTTACTGGCCTCATGATATGCACCTGTTGTTTATTGTCAGATCGATTCAATACAACATCAAAAGAAACCCTTGGACAGTTGGGCGGCTGGATTATCGTATGGATATTCTTAGTCTCAGCGTCACTACCAAGCAGTAGTTTTGAGCCGTCGTGGTCTACCACAGCAGCTCGAACAATCGTTTTGATTTTAAATATTTGGCACTTTAAAAAGTTGATTATTAGGCGATGCAAAAGAGCGCACGGCCTACGCAAACCAATTAAACAAAAAGAGGTGTAATCATGGCAATTATTGAAATGCAAAAAGAGCTGGGCGTACTTGCTGATGGTTGGTGGGGCGGTGACTCGCAACGAGCCTACCTAGCACAAGGCAAACAGCTTGATTTTAACTGGGCTTATCTGAGACGCAAGCTAGCAGGCTCTTTTAGTCAATCTCAAGTAGATGGCTTTAACCGTATTATGGCAGCTTGCAACCGTGCCAAGCTGTCGCCGCAGCACGCCGCCTATATTCTAGCGACTGTATGGCATGAGAGCGCCACAACCATGACTCCTATTAATGAGTATGGCAAGGGTCGCAAAAAGCGTTATGGTCAATGGTTTAAAAACAGCAAAGGGGTTGTTTATGGCATTCGTAATGGCAATCTTAGCCGTCCGGCTTACTTAAAATCTGATTATCCTCACCTATTTTTTGGGCGCGGGGATTGCCAGCTTACGTGGCTCGATAACTATATCAAGTTGGGGTTAATACTAGGCGTAGACCTTGCTAACAACCCCGATCTTGCGCTTGAACCCGATATTTCAGCCGACATATTAGTAACCGGATCAATGCAAGGTCTGTTTACCGGCAAAAGTATTCCGCATTATGTTACGTTTGGCACTTTTAATGAGTTTGTGCTGGCGCGTTATGTCATCAATGGACGTGATAAGCGCGATCTTATTGCTGGATATGCTAAAACTATTATGACTGCCATACAGTTTACGGATGATAAATCCGATATGCTTGCAGCCTAAAATCAACTAAGAAAGGATTAATCATGGCAGACATGAAACGATTTAACGCACTAAAAAAAGTAAATGCCAAGCCAATGAGCCGTCAAGAGTATAACGACTTGCGAGGCTGGCGTTTACCGGCAGATGAAGATGGTAGCGATAAGGGGTATTTGATTGAAGATATCAATAGTTCGCCTAATACTTTGGAGTTTGACGGTTATGTATCGTGGATGCCCAAAGAAATGTTTGATGACCAGTTTTATGAATGTACTGCAGGACAAACAGGCGACTTACCAGTTAAATGCACCGCACCTTCTGATCCCGAACACGAATTAACCGAAGATGAAATCGCTACGCTGGCAAGTGGCGGCTCTTTATGTGATTGCTGTGAGTTTGTGGAAGGTGGAAGCGAACACCCAATCAAAGAAGGTGATCTTGTTGACTTTGGCACAGCCCTACACCTGATGGAAGTGGGCGAGCGTGTGCAGCGTGAAGGCTGGAACGGCAAGGGTATGTTTGTGTATATCGTGCCAGCCGCAAGCTATCCAGCACAGCGTAACACCAAGGGCGTGTTAGTGGGCGACTATCCTGATGACATGGTGCCATACGGTGCGTATATCGCCCTTAAAACCGCAAGCGGCGAAGTTGTACCGTGGACTATCAGCCAGTCGGACGCACTTACTACGGACTGGATGCTGGCTGTCTAGTACAGTAAGTAATTGCCTTGCCTCTTACCAAGCCCTATCAAAAAGATAGGGCTTTTTTGTGGAACACACTAAAAGCTGGCAAGTCGTTATACCTCATAATAAGGAATCGATAACACCAACCAGGCCACCAATTATGAAAGAGAAACTTGCTATATTAAAAAGACTTCGGACCGCGCTTGCCAGCTTCAAGGCGTCTGATAATATTCAAAGCCGCGCAAGCACTGCTAAAGACTTGTTATCTGTCTTAAAAGAGCTGGGTGCGTTCGCCAAGTTAAAAACAGACAACACGGTGCAGTCGAACACAGGTACTAAAGATCAGTCCAGCCAAATGGTTGACCGATCTAGTATTGCGGTTCCTGAAAAGGCGGCCGCCCGCCAAAAAGCCAATGACGCCGCTATCGAGTTGCTGGCAAGCATTAAAGAGCAAGGCTTAACCCGTGACGACTTAACCGATGAGCAGTTAGAAACACTTGCTAAATATACCGGTAGTGGTGGCGGATTAAAGGCTAAAGCCGATGAGAACGGTAAGCGGCTTCGTGGTAGTCAGTACGAGTATTATACGCCGCTAGATGTTGCTAGCGCCTTGTGGGACTTAGCAAGCGAGACGGGGTTTAGTGGCGGCAAGGTGCTTGACCCAAGTGCGGGGACCGGTGTGTTTGCAGCGACTAGCCCAGAAAGCGCTGTTATTGATAGTATCGAGCTTGATGAGACATCGGGGGCCATTGCTCAATTACTGAATGATGGTGAGCGCAGTAAAACGATTATCTCTCCTTTTGAGGCGCAGGCCAAAATCATGGCGAACAATAGCCTTGATATGATTATTACTAACGTACCGTTTGGTGGTAACAAGGTGCGCGGTGACAATCCGAAAGAGGATGACTGCTATAGAAAAGAGTCGCTTGAGAATTACTTTATTTTAAGATCACTTGAGAAGCTAAAATATGGCGGATTAGCGGTATTTATCACGCCCACTTCGGTCGTATCAGGACGCGCGAACGATAAGAAAAAACTACGCAAGCTCACCAGCCTAAAAGCCGACTTCTTGGGGGCATATCGTATGCCAACAGAGGTTTTTGATCAAACTGGCGCAAGTGTTGTGACTGATGTTGTTATCTATCGCAAACACAGTAGCGATGCCACAGATCAGATAATGGACCTATACAATGGCGGCGGTATTGATACCCTTGCTCAATCAAAAGTATTTTGGGATGACTACCTAAGCGGTGATTACTTTAAAAAAGCTGAACATAAAAAATTCATCTTAGGTGACGAAACTACAACCATAAACCAATGGGGTAAAGAGATTGAGACCGTTAAGGAGAATAAGAAAAACCCTAAAGTGTCAAAAATGCTTAAAAAGTTTGGTGACAGCCGTATCGACTGGGATATGTTGGGTTCGGCAGGTGTTGAAATTATTGATTACAAAAACGGCGATGTCGTATTTCAAGATGGCAAGCAATTAGAGTATCAAGACGGACGCTGGCAGGCGATAGAAAAAGAAGTGACTAGCACTGAGCTTGAGATACAAAAACAACTTGCCAGCATGGGTAGTGCTATCGACATGGTGATGGCTCGCGTGACCTATGAGCAGATAAGCGCCACGTTTGAGTATAGCCAAAAAACGGGTCAAGCAGGATTAATCCCTAGCGATGCTTTGTCCATGTTAGATCGCGCCTCAAAAAGTGCCATCGCTGATCGCCCCGCTGCATGGAATTGTGTATTGTGTGCGCAAGCTATCCGGGAGGCTATTGAGCTACATGAATATGGCTATGACTTTAAGAATGGCGAGCCTGAAATCACAGATTTTATGAAATACGCCTTTTTAGATGGCAAAAACGCTAAGTTATCTGGTGACGCCAAGCAAGATCATAAATTCGTAGCACTGTATTATGCCAATGGCAAGTATAACGACGCTTGGCTTGGTAATATAAATAGCGAGGTTGTCGATAATGGCGCCGCTAAGAGTTATCAAAGCGTTATTGCACGTATTCAGTACGAAAATAAAAGCCTTCATATCACGCCTGAGCAGCTAAAACAGATTGATCCTACCGCTGATCCTATCAATAACGATGACTGGTTTGTCAATCATGATGGCAGCCAAATTATCGCCGCTAATGACTTCTTAGTCGGTAGTTTGTCGGACCGCTTAAAAGATATTGATAAGCAGATTGAACTTACTAATAATGAGCAGATTAAAGCCAAACTTATTAAGCAAAAATCTATTGCCCGTGACAGTGTGGCGCGTATCGATGTTAAGCGCCTTGAGCTTGATCTTCGTACCCCGCTTATTAGTGCTGAAGACAAGGTAAGGTTTTTAAAGCAAACGGTCCATAAAGACGCTTTTGTCGCTTATAACGCACAAGGTCGCGGCATTGCAGATATCGATATTAAAGGCAGTAGCACCAAAGACAGTCTTGAGAAAAAAGACAAGGACAAGCTGTATAATCGTATCGGTGATTGGCTTGGCAAAGGAACCGTCACGCTAGGCAGCGTTAAGCTTGAGACTATGAGCCAGCGTGAGGCCCTAAACTGGATGACGGAGCAGATCAATACCGCTAACATCAAGTTTAATTCATGGGTTAAAGCCAATAAAAACATCATGTCAGGTCTTGAGGATATGATGACCAATGAAGACAATTTATATTTCACTCAGAATGCAGATGAGACGCCGATTGATATTGCTGGCATGAACCCCGAACTTAGCTTGCATGGCTATCAGAATGCCGAGGTGCGCAAGCAAGGCCGCTTCTTTGGCGGTATTAACGGCTTTGGCGTCGGACTTGGTAAAACCTTCACCTCACTTGCCAGCGTCCAGCATGTGCATAATATTGGCGTTAAAAAGAAAACAATTTTTGTGGTTCCTAACAGCGTGTTGTCCAACTGGCGCAAAGAGGCTGCTTTTGCTTATCAAAATACCGATGATTGTATTTTTGTGGGCCTACGTGAGGATGGTGAAAAATTCCGTGTCATGTCAAACAAATATGACGAGGACTTACTAAGCGCTATCGATGGCAAGTACCGCAAAATATTCATGACGTTTGAGGCGTTCAAGCGCATTCGCTTAAAGGACAGCACACTAGGCGATTATGCGGACTACATCAAACAAAACGATACCGCCTTTTCAGAAAAAGAGTTGCAAAAAGACAATGAGAAAGTAAATGGTTTAACCGCTGATCTTATCGAGCGTTTGACGATGAACAGTAACGCGCCATTTTTGGAAGATATGCGCGTAGATAGCGTGGTGATCGATGAGGCCCACGCCTTTAAAAACTCGATTACCGCACCTAACACTGACGACCGCATTAAATACCTATCACAGCCTGGTCAATCAGCGCGTGGTGAGGATGCGCAAGCCAAGCTTTGGTATGTGCGTGGCAGCACGCCTAATAACGATGGTGTACAGCTACTCACAGCGACGCCTATCACCAATAGTCCGCTTGAGATTTACTCTATGTTATCGCTGGCAAGCGGCCGTGATACGATTAATAAAATGTGCGGCGGTATCAATGGCGCTGATGACTTCATTCAGATCATGTGCCAGATTCAAGAAGAGGTGATGCCCACTATTGATGGCGGCGAACGCTCGCAAAACGTCTTTACCGGTATTCGCAACGCTAATATCTTGCGTACTGTCATTGGATCAAATGCGGTTATTAAAGACGCGCAAGATGTCGGTATGTCGGTGGTTATCCCAGATCGTGAAGAGGTCGCCGTTGAGGTTAATTTAGGCGAAGGCGTAACGGATCAGCTGCGTATGTTCCAAGATGCTTATACCATCGCTAAACAGGTTGAAAAAGATCAGCTCGATAATGAGCTTAACAACCCCAATCACCCGCAAAGCCCGTTTAACCCCAATAGCCCGTTTAGTATTATTCAAAAAAAGTACGGCGAAGAAGTGGAGTTGATGGCTCACCCGTTTAACCTCATTCGCAAGATGGATGTCATGATTGCTGATAGCGAGTTTAGCGAAATGGCAACCTTCTACGACTTTGAGAAGTCACAAGAAAAGCTTGCGCAATCAGTGATTGATAAGTTTAATAAAAAATCTTATTCAGATAGCCGTAAGCGCCTAAGCCCTTATACCAATGAGGATAATGCTAAAGCGGTCTACACTAAAGACGGTGATACAAAGGTTTTTAAAGAATATAAAATCACGGTTGAGGCTAAGATAGTGTTGCACGATGGTCGAAAGCGCATTGTCGTCGACACACTAAACGGTAAAACGCAATCAAGATTTGAAGATATCGCAGATAAAGACAAGCTTAATCTTGATGTGACCACTTCAGCAAAAATCGCCGCCATGCTTGAGAATTTTAAGACCGAACAAGCAGAGCCGCGCGGTGCCAATGCAGACGGTACGACTAGCACTATCGTTAAGCAGATTGTCTTTTGCGACCATCTGTTTTTGCACAACAAGATTAAAAAGTTGATTGCTAAGCGTGCAGGCGTGCCAGCCAGCAAAATCGCGATCATTACCGGTCAGATTAACAATGAACCGGATGAGATGATCGATATTCAAGATGGCTTTAACGCTGAGAGTGACGACAATCAGTATCAGGTGATTATTGCCAACAAAAAAGCTGAGGTCGGTATTAACTTGCAGCGTGGTACGCAGGCAATCCACCATTTAACAACCGGTTGGACCCCTGATAGCTTAGAGCAGCGTAACGGGCGCGGCGCGCGTCAAGGTAACAAAACGCAAAAGGTGGCTATTTATCATTACGATGCTGATGGTACGTTTGATGAGTTTAAACGCACGATGATTGATAAAAAAGACGAGTGGATCAGTAGTGTATTAAAAGACGATGGTAAAAACACCATTGAGGTCACAGGTAGTATTTCGCGCACTGAACAGGACGCGCTTATCTCCACAATGGGCAATAAAGACGCTATGCGTGAGTATCAGGCCACCAAAGACGCCAAAGAGAAGGAGGTTCGGTACAATGCCGCCGTTAAGCGTCAAAGTATCAATATGGACGTAGTGAATGAGCAGGCTAGCATGATGGCAAACCTATCTCTTGATAAGTTTTATGAACAGGCTGTTATCAATGTGGTCAGCCTTATTCGTGACAATAGAAAGCTTCTCACTAAAAATGAGAAATCTACTGCCAAGGCAGACACCCGCAAAAAGAACGAGCTGCTTTATGAGAACTCAAAACAGATCGCGCTTGACCAGCTAAATGATATTTTAGACTCGGTGAGTGTGCAGCGTTATGAGCAGGCTGAGGATTGGAATAAAACGCACAAGTATGTCCCTGTCGGTGGTATTGCTAGCCCTGATACCACAGCAGACAGTATTTATGACAGCATAATGAATGATACTACTGAGTACCCACCAAGCAAGACGGATGAGTGGGCTAAGACCTTTACCAATAAACAGGTGCTAGGCAGCCCTTATAGCTTCAGTAACGATAAACTTATTATCAACGAGGGCGGTATCTATCAAGCGGCTTATGACGAGGTTAAAGAAACCGCTGAAGGGCTTATTAATCAGTCCGTTATTGCAGCAAACTACATTGCCGAAGAGACAGGCATTGATGGTATTAGCTTGCCCGCTGATGCTGGCGAGCGGATTGCTAGAAAAGAGGCGGTTATTGTGAATGGCGTTTACATTCAGGTGGGTTCAATCGTTATTAAACCGCAAGCTGGTGATAGGCCAGACGCTATTTACGTGGCTCGCATGGATAGCGGTAAGCTGACGCTAAGTAAGATTGGCAAGGATCGATTTAGTGGCAGTAACGGGGTTTATTCTATCTCTAATAACACGCCAGCAGGGGTTATCTCTAGTACAGATAAAGTTATTAACAAGGGTAGTGGTGATTACTTGAGTGCAATAAAGCAAATGGCCGCCTTTGAGGACAACTTGCACCTACAAGGCGCTTTAAAACCGCTGGCAACCAAGTATAGCGATATGATACCAGAGGTGGCAGAGTACCGCGATGATAGCATTAGACCCGTATGGACCATGAGCGCTGACTTCGGTGGCAGTCATGCCAATATTGAAAATAGTCCTATCGCTATCGTGTTACCCTTGTTTGTTTTAAACGCTGGCACGCCGTTTGCTAAAGCGATGTTGGTTCAGTATGAAAAACAAGGCTTTGAGATTAACCTTGATAACGGAACCTTTATGGCTAAGGACGATGTTACTGTTAAGCGCAATCACTACTACCCAGGGCAGACCGATTACTTTAATGCCGTTACTGATCTCATTAAAAATAGCGGGGTTAAGATTGCAGCAAGCGATAAAGAAGTCGTTGATAATGACCGTATTCTTTATAGCCTGCTAAAAGAGAATGGCGCCGCTACTTTTGACGCTGTAAAATCCGCTAAAGAGTCGATAACGGCTGAGACTGACCCAGCAAGCTTTGAAGGTATTGCGACCGCTATTTTTGACAATCACCTATACGATGACAAGTATATCGATAAAGATATTGGCGACGATGTTAAACTAGCATTAATCAATACTGCCTACAAAGATGCTTCACCTACCTACATTAGATCGTTTGATGTGATTGAGTATTTTACCGAAGCGTTAAAAAAAGCTGTTATCAGTGAAGCGGCAAGCAAGGCGGCAAAAAATGGTGATAGCGTCGAGCAGTTTTCAGAAAATCTAGGTTTGGATGGATCAAAACTGCAAGCGATTTTAGATGGCGGGGCGACTGAGCATAATATCAATGAGTTTGGACGTTTTGATGACCTAAAAAGCACGGTAGATAAAGAAAAGGCGAAGGCGTATTTTGAGGCTTTTGAAGGTGGTAGCATTACCGCGCTTAAGGCCAATATGAAAGTTGACTTTACATTAAGAGCATTTATATTAAACAATAGCAAGGCGGCGGATAGCGAAAGCGACCTACCTCCAAACACCAAGGTTTACATTAGTGGTGACACTAAAGAGCATAAAGACTCAATAAAGGCTTATGCGGTAAGTCGTGGTGTTAATATAGACGGAACATCTAAAACGTATTTTTGGTACGGTAAAAAGAAAGTTTGGGTGATAAGCTTGGCAGCTTGGCAGCACATGATAGCTGATAGACCGCGCTTAATAGAAGAACTCACCATGCAAACTACAATCTAAGGATAAGGCTATGAATTATTTATTTGATAAAGACGATCTAGCGGATAGAACGCAAGCCGCTATCAAGTCGCTTGCTAAAAACAAGCCAGACGCAAACTTTACTGAGTTTGCTGCTAGCGTGATCTTTGATCGCCTAAAGAGCAATATACAGCGATACCGCGTTTATGGTCCTTATTGGTGGGCACTAAAAGACGTGCTACGCCGTATGGATTATAACGTAGGCGATGAGACGGATAGCGATATGGCTGGCAAGTATTGCGGAAGTAGTGACGCTGAAACACTGGTAGCAGCGGACGCCTTTTATCTTGATATGAGTAAAACCAAGCCGGTCAACAACAATACTTGGACGCTTGATGATCGCAAGCCTGATTACGTGCTATATGATAGCGATATGGAAGAACGAGCCAGCGTAGCGGATAGCACGCTCGCTTACTAGCTATAGTTTAAGTTACAACCAACAAAAAAGCCGCTAATTTATTAGCGGCTTTTTTGTTTGCGTTCATTTGCGTTCACGAGAAATGAACGCAAAACAGCCGCAGCCCTTATATATCAGCCGGGAGCCATAAGAAATACTTAATTACGATAGTGTTTTATTCAGCCTTTAAATCATCGAGATAATCAGCATACGCTTGCATCATGTCGCGCCTTTCTTCCAAAAATACCGTTCTATTATAGGCACGCCCGTGCATATCTCGCACTCTATGGCCTAATTGCATTTCCACCAGATTTTCAGGGTATTTCAGCTTCTCAACAATTAAAGTCCTGGCAGTCGCTCGAAAACCGTGTATAGTTTGCTTAGTACCGTCATAACCCAAGCGCTTCAGCGCTTGGTTCATTGTGTTTTCTGACATAGGCTGGACCGTCGTATGCACCGCAGGGAATAGATACTTACTGCGAGCATGTAGTGATAGCTCGCGTACTAGCTCAATCGCTTGTCTTGGTAGTGGCACAATAAGAGATAAGCCTGTCCTACGTTGCGTTTTTCTAGGCGTAAACGTCCAAGTACCCTCGTCCAGACAAAAGTCATTCCAGAGGGCATAACGTAGCTCGCCAGCCCTCACAAACAGCATAGGCATAAGCTTGATAGCGGTTCTAACCTCAAACGATCCTTGGTAGTCATCAATCGCATTTAGCAGTTCACCTAAGTCTTTTGGGTCAAGTGTGGTTGGGTGGTGTTTGGTCACTGGTGTCTGTAACGCACCGATCAAGTCTTGTGTGATATCTCGCTCTGCCCTCGCTGTTTGCACAGCATATCTAAATACTTGACCTGCCATTGTGCGCATTTTTATTGCCGTCTCTAAGTACCCTTGTGCTTCAGCGCTGCGGCAAGCATCTAGTATATCCATCGGTTTAATATCAGTCATAGGCGTGTCGCCAATATACTTGTTCAATCGCTTGATCTGCCGATAGTTATTGGCTTGCGTTGATTTTGCTATGTGTGTTTTGCGACCCATATATTCCTCAGCTATCGCTGCGAACGTATTATTAGACAGCAACAACTTCTCACGATCATCTTCTAGTTTTTTCTGCTGCGGATCAACGCCCTCTGCTAATAACGCGCGAATCTCTTTGCGTTGTTCGCGTGCCTGAGCGAGCGTCACCTCCGGATAAAGGCCTAGAGTTAAGGTGGCATACTTCTTTGTGATAGGCTTTAGGTAGTTCATTCGCCAAGACTTAGCGCCTAGCTTTGTGATATACAAATACATGCCGCCGCCGTCGGCAAGCTTGTAAGCCTTGTTCTCCGGCTTGGCTTGTTTTACCTGACTGTCGGTCAAGGGTTTAATGATTCTAGCCATTTTAAGGGTATCCTGTTTTGGGGTATCGGTCGATACCCTCAAGAATACCCTTATTTTAAGGGTATAGAAAGGGGGTAAATAGTACGATAAGGGATAGTATAGTATGATTAATCCGTTAAAAAACCCCGTAGCCTAAGGCTTACGGGGTAATTTAGTAGAGTGAAGTATAGGTTGATGGCGCGCCCACCAAGACTCGAACTCGGATCGATCGCTTAGGAGGCAACTGCTCTATCCTGTTGAGCTATAGGCGCATTATGGAGTGACATTGTAGAAAAAACGAGTCATAAAAGCAATCAACAAACGATAAATAGGTATGATTTCTTTTTATTTACCATTACTAAGGGCATCAGCGACATTGACTGAGGTGGTCTCTGCATCAGTTTTTATGAGTTTGGCTGGATTAAATAGCTCATCGACACTATTCTTATAACCTTCAATATTATCGTAGTCGTATGATTTTAAAATGTCTTGTCCGGTACTTGATAGTAAAAAATTACGGAATTTAATAGCAGTCGTATTATCTGTCAGAATAACGCCTTCAAGTGTATGATTGTCTTTTACCGCATAATTAAAAGAATTTAGAGTACGTGCTTCTAGTTTATCAGCATCGTTAAAGGTATTGTCTTGAACAATATTTAGCTCTTTTTGCAATATTGAAAGCTCATCACGAGATATATTATTGGCAATAATCATATCTATACTAAACACAAGTTCGTCTGGTTTGCTTGGATGATTATTGTTCTTTGACAAAGTTATGATATCACTGGTGGATACATAGTTTGCCACAACCTGTACATGAGGGTAGCGAGACTCAAAGCGGGTAATGATATCGGCTAAGGGTGCGCGTAGATTGTTTTCTACTTGTAGATATAGGAGACTATCGGCTAGGATATTTGTCTCATCTTCATTTAGCATTGCCACCGATTTATTGTTGTTTGACATAATTGGCAATGGATCTGTATTTTTACGGTTATTACTCCATAACCAAACAAAAACCGCAATGAGAAGTAGCGATAATAAAATTAGACCAGCGAGCAGTAGCTTGTAGTCTTTCATATAGTGCTGCTCTTATTTTAATTGACTTATTTCGAGTTTGAATAACGTATAATGCTTGACCTAGAATGTGTTTCTATACTTTTGATGTAATACCTCATCTGCTAAATCTGCCAACATATCTGCAAAAATATCGGTACTCTCAGTAGGCGTCGATTCACTATTTTTAAAATCTGCTATCGCTGTGGGTACATGAGTCTTATCTTCTGTGACAGGTGAGTAGGCTGAAAGTAAAACATGCTGATCAGTTGCTGTTGCCCAATCGTTGGTTTGATGTGCAGCCAGTGGTGACTCACCTGTTGAAAGCTTATCTTTTAACCAGCTGAAACCATGGGCTTCCCACCATGCTTCAAAGCGTGGTAACGTGCTACCACGTACAGCGGCAGGCAAGTTCAAGGTCCGGAGTTTTTGTGCCAATACTGGGTCACTGATTGTTTGATGAATACTCAGATAGAGTGAGCGGCTGTCGTCAGTATAAGGTTTTCTTTTCTGCCATGATCTATCGTCAATTTTCATACGTGGCAATTGCCATAATTCACCGCGATAATATACAACATATAAGCGTTGTTTAGGATGAACAAATATAGCATCAATAGGACGTAAAGGCATTGTGTTTAATTCCTTATTAATAAAAAGGATTAAGGTTGTTAGGACTTACGCAAAACCAGAGATATATTGCCAACCTAAAGCATAGCGTAGTACCATAATAGTCATGAAGAAGCCTAAAGTAACCCGACTAGATTATTGCCAGTATCTCATGGTGAGCCAAATAAACTACACCATCACCAACTATGCTGATCATCATCCTGAGAACATCAGTCATGACCGTATCAACCGTTATATTAAAGGTGACAAGCTCAAACCTCGTCTAGTATGGGAACAAGTTAAACAAG
>NZ_RRYV01000298.1 GCF_014861395.1 Psychrobacter sp. FME13
TCAATCAGGCAGCTTAATTCTATTTATTAGGTGTCTTAAGTTTGGGAGGGTTACCGCATGACTAAACTTAGTGCTTCAATGTTTTATATTATGGCTATAGCAACAAATTTTCCATTTAAATTGACATTAATGACCTTTTATATCCTATATCAACCGTTCATTCTATTGGTTTTAATTAGTGCTAACAGTCTATTGATGAGATTGATATACTAAAATCAATGGTTTAAGTTACATTAACTATTATATTTACGCTTAAAATCATTTTTAGCAACTCATAAAAATTTAGGGTTGGACTATCTAGTGGCTTCAAACCAAAAAATTGTTTAATTGATGATTTGTGATAAGAATACCTACCTGAATATGGGGCTGAAAATGAATAGTAGCGAAATATTTCAAAAAAGCGACTTAGGCCGATTAGAGATTAAATCTAGGCACTTAGGCGTATTACCGCGAGAAGCGCGAACACTACTTATTATGATTGATGGAAAGCGTGCTTATCAAAATTATCTCGATATACTTGATCGTAGTAAAATTTTTGCTGATTGCGGTGGTATAGAGCCACTTTTTGAGCTGTTATTAACGCTTGAGTGTATTGAAATAGTAACAGATAGTAATGCATTAGCTAAGACAACTGTTACTCAACAAGCATCTACTAAAGTCCAAAAAATTAAGAAACCTCAACACCAATCATCTTCTCAATCTTTTAGTGGTAAGACTGCTATAGAGTTTAATAGCTTATCTAGTAATGCAAGTAGAATAAAAAACGTAGGTAAAAAATCAATAGATGGTATATTGAATGCCATACCAACCAATGCCAGCTATGAGACGATAAAGCTAGATTTAGCCACTTATATAGAAAAACACACGTCACCTGTAGAAGCTTGGGGATATTTGTTAACTTTAGAAAAATGTCATGATAGCTCACAGTTATTGATGTTGATAAAAAAAATACAGAATAAAAACAGTGGCATTCTAGCGTATGGCATGGATACTTTTATTAAAAGAATCCAATACTAGTATGAAAAATGCTTATATCTTACAGTTAATTAGTAGTAGTTTTACTTGAGTAAAAAATCAATGGAATATGTAGTTCTACACAATAAGATATTGTTACTACAATTTATAATAATTAATTTTCATTAAATAAGTTTGTTATTTCACAATTAAGTTTATTGATAAGTTTGACTAATTAATATCATTTTTAATCGATAGATTTAGATAAGAAACAACTGGGTATAGTCAGATGACCACAAAAATGTTATAAAATAAATCAACTAAACGATTACCA
>NZ_RRYV01000299.1 GCF_014861395.1 Psychrobacter sp. FME13
CTGACCCCTGCTGTCAAATCCGTATAACTAAACTTGGGAGATTTTGATTACGCAGCATGACGATAATAGTCAAACCACACCTGTCTTGGCGATTTATAGCCTAAACCCTTTTGAATTCTCGTTTGGTTGTAGTACAACTCGATATATCTAATGATATCGGTAATGGCGGCAAATCTGGTCTTATAGTCCTGATGATATATTAACTCATTCTTTAATACGCCCCAGAAGCTCTCTATAGGTGCGTTATCAAAGCAGTTACCTTTAGCGCTCATTGAGCCTGCAAGCTGATGCTGCTTGATGATCTTATGGTAGGCATGACTACAGTACTGACTGCCTCTATCAGAGTGAACGACTAGCCCTTTACTGGGTCGTTTGTT
This sequence comes from Psychrobacter sp. FME13, assembly GCF_014861395.1. Lineage (GTDB taxonomy): Bacteria > Pseudomonadota > Gammaproteobacteria > Pseudomonadales > Moraxellaceae > Psychrobacter. The sequence continues at coordinate 378 of NZ_RRYV01000299.1, forward strand.
CTTGATGGCCATGTTCAATGCTTTGCATACTAGATCTGCTGTCATGCGTTTGTTGATGGCGTAACCGACAAGCTCTTTAGTGTATAAGTCTTTAACGCCTGCTAAATACAGCCAACCCTCAAGCGTCCAAATATAGGTGATGTCACTGACCCACGTTTGGTTAGGGCGACTGGCATCAAACTTCTGATCCAGTACGTTTGGATAGATCAGCTTGTTGTGATTGGAGTCGGTAGTGACTTTAAAGCGCTTGTGGCGACGGCATTTGATGCCATGTTCCTCTTTAATGCTTCTAACCATGTATAGGCTAATGTCATGGCCTTGCTCGGTGAGCGTTGCATGCAAACGTTCATAACCATAACGTTCTTTACTTTGACTGTGAGCGGCTTTAACGAGTAGCTCGCAATGGTTGCGATGTATCTGCTGCTCGCTGATATCGCGACTCAGCCAGTCGTAGTAACTTGAATGCTTAATCTTTAGCACACGGCACATAGTGGTGATGCTAAAGAAGTGCTGGTTATCTTTGATAAAGGCGTACCTGACTAGCTGTGCTTTGCAAAGTACGCCGTCGCCTTTTTTAATATCTCTCGTTCCTCTTCGGCTACTTTAAGCTGTCGTTTGAGGCGCTTGTTCTCTTCAATCACGGCTATGAGCTGTGGATCGTACTGCTCTGTTCCTACAAGCTTGCCTTGGTTGGCTTTGTTATGCCAATTAGATAAGGTCTGCATGGCGATGCCAAGCTGCTTTGCGGTCGCTGAGATATTGCCATTATTGTTTGCTATCTTCTTAACGGCTTCTGCTTTAAATTCTGTGCTGTAAGTTCTGATTTTCTTGGTCATGGTAAACTCCTGTGAATACGCTTAGTTTACCAAGTTTAGTTGTACGGTTTCTTCAGCATAGCTCA
>NZ_RRYV01000300.1 GCF_014861395.1 Psychrobacter sp. FME13
CTGAGCTATGCTGAATAAACCGTAGAGATAAACTTGGTAAACTAAGCACAATAACAGGAGTTTATCATGACCAAGAAAATCAGAACCTACAGTGACGAATTTAAAGCCGAAGCCGTCAAGAAGATATCAGACAACAACGGCAATATTTCAGCTACTGCAAAGCAGCTCGGGATCGCCATGCAAACCTTATCGAACTGGAACAACAAAGCTAATCAAGGCAAACTTGCAGGAACAGCTCAATACGATCCTGATCTTATGACGGCTCTTCAAGAAATAAAGCAGCTCAAGCGACAACTTAAAGTTGCCGAAGAGGAGCGAGAGATCCTAAAAAAGGCCACGGCGTACTTTGCAAAGCACAGTTAGTCAAGTACGCCTTTATCAAAGACAACCAGCAAGTCTTTAGCATTAGTAGCATGTGCCGCGTACTACAGGTTAAACCCTCAAGCTACTATGACTGGCTGGGTCGTCATATCAGCTGTCAGCAGGTACATCGTAATCAGTGCGAGTTATTGGTTAAAGCCGCTCACAATGAAACGAAAGAACGTTATGGCGTAGATCGACTGCATGCTCATCTAAGCGAGCAAGGGCATGACATTAGCCTGTATATGGTAAGAAGCATCAAAGAGGAACACGGCATTAAATGTCGTCGTCATAAGCGCTTTAAAGTGACCACCGACTCTAATCACAACAAACTGGTCTATGATAACGTGCTGGATCAGCAGTTTGATGCCAAGTGTCCTAATGAGTCTTGGGTCAGTGACATCACCTATATCTGGACACATGAGGGCTGGCTGTACTTAGCGGGAGTCAAAGACTTATATACCAAAGAGCTGGTCGGCTATGCGATCAACAAACGCATGACCGCAGATTTGGTCTGTCACGCATTGAACATGGCAATCAAAAACAAACGACCTGCCAAAAAACTAATAGTCCATTCTGACAGAGGCAGCCAGTATTGCAGCCATGCCTACCATAAGATCATTAAACAGCATCAGTTTACAGGATCTATGAGCGCTAAAGGTAATTGCTTCGACAATGCTCCAATAGAAAGCTTCTGGGGCACTTTAAAGAACGAGCTGGTATATCATCAGGATTATAAGACTAGATTTGCAGCGATCAACGATATTATTAGATACATCGAGCTGTACTACAATCAGACTAGAATTCAAAAGGGCTTGAGCTATAAATCACCAAGACAGGTGTGGTTTGATTATTATCGTCAGGCTGCGTAACTAAAATCTCCCAAGTTTAAGTCTACGGGATTGACGGCAGGGGTCA
>NZ_RRYV01000301.1 GCF_014861395.1 Psychrobacter sp. FME13
TGTAGTGGTCAACTAATTTAGGACAGCTGATAAGAGATTTTGATTAAAGTAACGTCTCTCTTTTTCTGCTGGCGGCAAATAATCGTTGAAAGTATGCGGTCTCACGGACTGATAATAGCCCCAGATATAATCAACAATGGCGCTTTTAGCCTCAGCGATATCTTCATAACCGCCCTTTGGCATCCACTCAGTTTTGAAGCTTCTGAAGAATCTTTCGGTCGGCGCATTATCCCAACAATTTCCGCGACGGCTCATGCTTTGCGTCATACCCTCACAACTCGCCACGGATTCAGCAAACTTCTTGCTAGTGTAATGGGTTCCTTGATCAGAGTGAAACAACACGCCACTTGGCTTTAAGCGCGTCTGATATGCCATTTGCAGCGCTTTGATTGTCAACACGCTGTCAGGGGAATCTGACACCGAAAAGCCCACCACACGACGGGCATATAAATCTAAAACAACCGCTAGGTAGCACCAGCCGCCTTTGATACGAATATATGTGACATCACCCGTCCAGACCTGATTGGGCGCTGATGGGCTAAAATTACGGTTCAGTATATTGTCATGAGCTTGGTGTTCTTCGTCAGCTCGCTTGTATTTATGTGTTTTTAGCTGGCAACTGATGAGCCCCATACTTCTCATAATCTTAGCAGCTAAGTAACGTGTCAGCTTAATGCCATGCTCATTCATCAAGATAGCAGCAATGCTGCGAGCGCCAGCTGATTGCTTTGAGTCATTAAATATTTGGCATATTAAGGCTTTAAGCTTGACCATTTCAATATTTATCGGCTTTGACTGCAAGCCATAGTAATAGCTACTCTTAACCATGCCAAACAGGTCACACAATTGAGTTTTACTCATCTGTTTGTCTTGCTCTGCCAGCTGACTTATCAGCGATAATCGCTCAGACTGTCCAAGGCTAGCAGAGCTGAAGCCTTTTTTAAGATGTCGCGCTCCATAGTCAGCCGTTTTACTTGTTTACGCAGTTCTTGGAGTTCTCGCTGTTCATCGGTTAAGGCATTGCCGACTTTAGGTGCTTGTCCACCCATTTCTTGACGGTACTGACTCAGCCATTTCTGTAAGGTGGATTTGCCAATGCCAAGTGAATCAGAAACGTCGGGGATGCTACGGTTGTGATCAGTGACTAAGCTGATGGCTTCAAGTTTGAATTCTCGGGTATATTGGTTGCGTTTGTTGGTCATACTAGTTTCCTTCTTTGGGGTAGTATAAACCTCTTATGCACTGTCCAAGTTTATTATGCCACTACA
>NZ_RRYV01000302.1 GCF_014861395.1 Psychrobacter sp. FME13
GCTTATTCTCCTGTTAGTGGATTATAAGCAGTTACACAGAGTTTGGGAAACTCCCGCTTTAAACCGCTAAATCATCTTTTTCGCCCAGCTCATATAAAGCTCCTGCACGACCAACGATGAGTGGATCGACATTACCCACCTGCTTTTTATCTTTATTTTCGTACGGCAGTTTATTGAGTACATAACGCATGGCATTTAGACGAGCACGTTTTTTACAGTCTGACTTAATCACAATCCATGGCGATTCAGCAGTATCTGTATTATAAAACATCGCTTCTTTAGCAAGTGTATAATCGTCCCATTTGTCGAGAGAGGCTTTATCAATCGGTGACAATTTCCATTGTTTTAAGGGATGCGCTTCACGTTGGGCAAATCGACGTCGCTGTTCATCACGACTGACTGAAAACCAAAACTTGATCAAATGAACGCCTGAATCAATCAAATATTTTTCAAAGTCAGGCACTTGTTTCATAAAAGACTCGTACTCTTTATCGGTACAGAACTCCATGACTCGCTCAACACCAGCTCGGTTATACCAAGAGCGGTCAAACAAAACCATCTCACCTTGAGTGGGTAAATGCTGAATATAGCGCTGAAAGTACCACTGTCCGAGCTCTTGTTCGGTTGGTTTTTCAAGTGCAATCACCTTAGCACCACGCGGATTAAGATGTTCCATAAAACGCTTAATCGTACCACCTTTACCTGCAGCATCACGACCCTCAAAGACGATGACTACTTTTTGTCCAGTATCTCGCACCCAATGCTGTAGCTTCAACAGCTCAACCTGCAAATGATATTTTTGCTTCTCATAGTTTTTACGTGATAATCGGTTTTTATATGGATAACCACCTTCACGCCAATTATCAGACAATTCATCATCTTTGATACTACCTGTCTTTACGTAGTTGGCAAGTGCGTGTTTAGCAAATATATCCTTAAGTTTCATCAAATCATCAGGAGAAACATCATGAATCAAGGCTTGTAAATGCTCAGAAATACTATCGATATTACCATCAGCCAAATCTTTCAGTAATACTTGATCAATGACTTCTTTGGTCTTTACGCGAGAGCCATCTTCTTTCTTTTTGGTTTCGTACTTCTCGATGCCTTTTTTATCAGTAATGTAAACATCATTTACTTTTTCAACCTTACTTGGCTTTTTTGTCATAACTTACCCTCCTCACAAAATTAATAAAAAGGTGGTGTATCAGAAAGTATGCTGAGGAGATAAAAGGAGGGTGACAGCCAAAGCA
>NZ_RRYV01000303.1 GCF_014861395.1 Psychrobacter sp. FME13
TTAACCTACATCAGCATACACTGATGGGATTAATCATTAGTCAAGTACGTTAGCAACAACACCAGCGCCTACAGTACGGCCGCCTTCACGAATTGCGAAGCGAAGACCTTTGTCCATAGCGATTGGGTGGATAAGCTCTACGCCCATCTCAACGTTATCACCAGGCATTACCATTTCAGTACCGTCTTGTAATTGGATTGCGCCAGTTACGTCAGTGGTACGGAAGTAGAACTGTGGACGATAGCCGTTTAGGAATGGTGTGTGACGACCACCCTCTTCTTTTGACAGTACGTATACTTCTGCGTCAAACTTGGTGTGAGGTGTGATGGTACCTGGCTGAGCTAGTACTTGGCCACGTTGTACGTCTTCACGTTTAGTACCACGTAGTAGTACGCCACAGTTTTCGCCTGCACGACCTTCGTCAAGCAGTTTGCGGAACATTTCTACACCAGTACAGGTGGTTTTTTGAGTGTCACGGATACCAACGATTTCGATCTCGTCACCAACTTTTACGATACCAGATTCAACACGACCTGTTACTACGGTACCACGACCTGAGATTGAGAATACGTCTTCGATTGGCATTAGGAATGCTTTATCAACGTCACGCTCTGGCTCTGGGATGTAAGTGTCTAGTACTTCTAGTAGTTCTACTACGGCTGGTTGGCCATATTTGTCTTCTGAGCCTTTTAGGGCTTCAGTTGCTGAACCTTTGATGATTGGAGTGTCATCACCTGGGAAGTCATAGTCGTTCAATAGTTCACGAACTTCCATTTCTACTAGTTCTAGTAGTTCTTCGTCATCTACCATGTCACATTTGTTCATGAATACGATGATGTATGGTACGCCAACCTGACGTGATAGCAAGATGTGCTCACGAGTTTGTGGCATTGGGCCGTCAGTTGCTGATACAACTAGGATTGCGCCATCCATTTGAGCGGCACCAGTGATCATGTTTTTAACATAATCGGCGTGACCTGGGCAATCAACGTGAGCGTAGTGACGAGTAGCTGTGTCATATTCTACGTGTGAGGTGTTGATGGTGATACCACGTGCTTTTTCTTCTGGTGCTGAGTCAATAGAAGCGTAGTCTTTGGCTTCGCCACCTGATGTGATTGCTGCTACTGTTGCGATTGCAGCTGTTAGTGTTGTTTTACCGTGGTCAACGTGTCCAATGGTACCGACGTTGACGTGTGGCTTGTTGCGTTCAAACTTGGCCTTTGCCATGGGTATTTCCTCTTTTTT
>NZ_RRYV01000304.1 GCF_014861395.1 Psychrobacter sp. FME13
TTGGTGCAATTTTAGCGATCAGCAGCCCTAATATTTGAATGTTCAACACGCCCTATATGTCACAAACTGTTTTATATAGGCACTAACCTGTATCAAGAAACACAATATAACCAACCCGCTCAACACTGTACTTTAGGAGTTTTTAATGACGCTTAATTTAGATGATGCCAAAATAACCGCTGAAGTATTGACCACAGCCCTACCTTATATTCAGCGCTTTGTCGGTAAATTGATCGTGGTCAAATATGGTGGCAATGCCATGACTGACCCTGCACTTGAAAGCTCATTTGCCCGTGATATTGTGTTGCTAAAAACCGTTGGCATGCATCCGGTAGTCGTACATGGTGGTGGTCCACAAGTCGATAACTTGTTAAAAGAGCTTGGCCGTCAGTCTGACCGTATTGATGGGATGCGCGTTACTGATAAAAGTACTATGGATATCGTCGAGATGGTGCTAGGTGGCGGCGTCAATAAATCTATTGTTAGCCTGATTAATAAGCATGGTGGCCGAGCCATTGGTTTAACCGGCAAAGACGCTAACTTAATCCAAGCAAAAAAACTGGTCATGGAAAAAGTGGGCGAAGATGGTGTCGCTGTCCCTGTCGATCTAGGGTTTGTCGGTGATGTGGTCAGTGTTAATAAAGACGTGATTAATATGCTTATTTCGTCTGACTTTATTCCGGTCATCGCACCGCTTGGCGTCGATAGCGAAGGTCACACTTATAATATCAATGCTGATCTAGTCGCAGGGAAAGTCGCAGAATTCTTGCAAGCCGAAAAATTGATGTTACTGACCAATATCAAAGGTGTATTGGGTCGTGATGGTCAAGTCGTCACTGGGCTGACGCCGAAGAAAGTCGATGGACTGATTGAAGATGGCACTATCTCAGGTGGCATGATTCCTAAAATTCAGTGTGCGCTTGATGCCGTACGTAGCGGCGTAAAAAGCGCTGTCATTGTTGATGGCCGTGTGCCCCATGCGACCTTGCTTGAGATCTTTACCAACGAAGGTGTCGGTACCTTAATCAGTCGTGAATTAGATGCATAATTGAGCCAACAGCCTACGATTATTAGCATGAAAAATATTCGTATAGAAAACACTAGTATAAAAAAGCCCGAGCTCGGATACCAAACTCGGGCTTTTTAACTGTCTATCAATTTTATGATCTATTAGGGCGTGTTGAACATTCAAATGTGGTGCTGGCAGTGACTATTTTTTAGACAATAT
>NZ_RRYV01000305.1 GCF_014861395.1 Psychrobacter sp. FME13
AATTGTTTTATGATGTTTGCCCTAACCATAACAATTTTATTTTGAGCTGACTATAATGATAATACTTAAAATAAATAAAGCGAATGTATCTAAATCAACTCCATTGTTGGCTACCATCCTATAAATATCATCAAAATGGTAACTATACATAGTTAGACATAGTAAAAAAATTAATATTGAGTAATTTTTCATTGTTTTCATTTCCGAGATACCAGTCTTGCACCATCTATACAAAACCTCTTGTGAAAGTTATAGACTAAGCTGAGAATTAACTATTCTAGAGAGTAGTTTTATTAAAAATCTAGTCGGAGTAAGCTTCTTTGTAAAGCTCGAAATAGTGAATGGAGCATTAAGTGTTTGTTTATGATAATCTGATAGAGTGCACTATAGACCTAAATAGTGATAACACAGACTAGCTATTTTTCTTAGGTAAACTAATAATAATACGAGGTCGATTATGTCAGACAATAAGAACACTCAAGCATCTAAGGCAACATCTACAAAAGTTGCAGTAGTCACAGGATCAGCAGTCGGTTTGGGGAATGCAATTGCGACACGGTTAGCGAATGACGGTTTCAAAGTTGTGCTACATGATATCAATGAAGAGAACCTTAAAAAGGCAGAGAAGAAGTTAGTTGATGCTGGTTTTGACGTTAGCGCGGTAGTAGGTAATGTGCTAAAACGTGATGACCAGTTTAATGTGGTGAAACATGCGGTAGATAAATTTGGTCGCTTAGACGTCTTTGTTAATAATGCAGGTGTAGAATCTGTATCTCCTTTTTTAGAAATTGAAGAATCTGAGATTGATCGGGTACTCGATATTAATGTGAAAGGGGTTGTCTTTGGTACACAAGCTGCTGCTGAACAAATGAAAACTCAAGAAGGTATTGGCAAGATTATTAATGCTTGTAGCATCGCTGGTCACGAAGGTTATGAGATGTTAAGCCTTTACTGTGCCAGTAAATTTGCTGTACGTGCGTTTACTTATGCGACTGCTAAAGAGTTGGCGAAGTATGATATCCGTGTCAATGCTTATTGCCCAGGGGTAGCTGATACGCCGATGTGGGAGCGAATCGATCAAGCGTTCGTTGACCATAAAGGTTATGAGCCTAAGCAAGCTTGGACAGAATTCACGAGTGGGATTTTGGCTGGTCGTCCACAACGAGACCATCCCGAATTCTGTGTAACTGCCGTTTAGATTAAATGCTTGCTGATACG
>NZ_RRYV01000306.1 GCF_014861395.1 Psychrobacter sp. FME13
GAGTAAGGCGTTGCTTATTTTTTTCAATGTTTTCTCAATTCTATACAGCCCCTAGTCTACGCTTTGTTAATTAATTGATATATTGCATCAATGGACAATATTATTTTCCTTTTTTGCTATAATCTAATCCGCATTACGCCAATTGGAGCACAAGTATGGTCAAAGCTGACGATATGGTTTTATTTGTCCAAGTTGTTGAGGAAGGGTCATTTTCTAAAGTCGCTGAAAAGCTATCATTAACCAATTCAGTAGTGAGCAAGCGCATTGCAAGATTAGAAGAGAACTTAAATACTCAACTCATTTATAGAACCACTAGAAAGTTGAGCTTAACCGATGCCGGCAGGACGCTTTACGACAAAGCTAAAATTGCTAAACATGCCTTTCAGGAAGCTGAAGATGCAGTAACGGGTTACGGCGAAGATATGAAAGGCCATATACGTATAACCCTGCCTGTGGTCTCTGCGAATTTCATATTGAGCGAATCTATTGCTGAATTCTGTAAACAACACCCTGAAGTATCGGTAGAGTTACAAATTACCAATCGATTGGTTGACTTGATAGAGGAAGGATTTGATTTGGCAATAAGGACCGCTGAGCTTGAAGACTCATCGCTCATTGCAAGACGTCTTATAGATAGCCGATGGGTGATATGTGCGACGCCAGACTATTTAAAGCGATATGGTACGCCTCAAACCCCTGAAGAATTAGACAATCATGAGTGCATAATCTATAAGTTAGATAATACCTCTAACAACATATGGCCAGTATGTATAGACGGCACAGAGCAATTAATGCCTGTCCATGGTAGGTTTCATAGCAATCATCTTAGTGCGATTAAACAAGCCACGCTCAGCGATTTAGGCATTGCTTTTTTGCCCCAAGCGTTGGTCCATGAGGAGATACAACAACATACACTTACTCAGATTTTGCAACGGTTTACACGAAAGGAACTGGGCATGTATGCAGTATATCCTAAGGCCAGGCAACCAGATCAAAAGTTAAAACTGCTCGTTGCACATTTGCGAGACTCATTACACCGGAAACAGGCTTACTACTGCTAAGTAAAAAGCCTATTTTGATGTCCTTAGATTAACACATGAAGTGCAATACCAAATGCAAGGTGAAAAAAAGACCTAGATGCGCTAGCATCAAAGTTTTTATCCACCGACCAAAGTGAGATTGCAACCATGAGCTATACACATCTAAGCCTA
>NZ_RRYV01000307.1 GCF_014861395.1 Psychrobacter sp. FME13
CGATACCAGCGCTCATGGAGCCTGCTACCTTGTTAGAAAAAGTGTTTTATGTCGTGATGATGGTAGTTGCAACGCTGGCCTCCTTATCGATACTCGCCATTATTATTGATATCATCGGTGCTGCGCGACCACATGGAGATTACCCAAGCTTCTTCAAGATACTGTGGGATTGGCTGTTATTTCGGTGGATCTAAATATCTGAAGATAGCTCTTAGCTTAAACAGTTAGACAGTGGCTTGAAAGGCATTGAAGTAGATGCGACAGAATAAATGAGGGACCGTTATTTAATATCGCTATTTGAATGTAAAACCGATACAGCCGGTATCACGGAATAGTTTCTTCAGGTTGCTATGGATCCATCCTTGATGTAGAAACTTCACCTGCGCTCATTTCTTTTCCTACTCGATCATAGCTTTCACCTTACGCTCGGTCTAACCAGTGCTTTGCTTTTTTATCCTCGCTCAGGATTCACATCAGGACTGTAAGGTTATAGAAATAGCAGGCGATGACCATATAGAAAATATTCAATGCCTGAAACGTGCTCTCAAGCTTGGTCACTTGAGCATACATTAGAGCAGTTTGATCGTGCTGTGGTGGGTGACGATATTGACCTACAGGATAATTAAATGATAGATATTAATGGTAGAAACCCCTTTGCAAAACTTAGTTATAAAGAAATAAATCAAAAATTCGGTGGTGATTTTGGTGTAGGTCTAGGCGGACGAGTTCAAGAGATTCAGGACTTTAAATGGCTAGATAAAACACACAATTATAACGTACCACTTTATCCTCAGCGTACCGTCGTACAGTTTAATTCAACTTATATGGAGCTAACAGGCCGTCAGGATAGAATACGAGGTGACGTCACGTTTGGCAGTTTGTTTTTTTTAGGACTAATATCAGGTGTCATTTACTTAGGTTTTGTCATACTGTATGACGAGTTCCTAACAGGCTCTTTTCTATTAGGGATATTAGCAAGTACCATAACGTTAGCCTTTATAGTTGCTTTTATTTATTTATTGGCTTTACTCTCAACGGAGCTATTCAGCTATACCTACCTTCCCATTCGTTTTAATCGAAAAACACGAAAGGTTTATGTTCGCCAAGCCAATCGCCAAGTACAAGTTTTTGATTGGGATGAGCTATGCTGAAGAAACCGTACAACTAAACTTGGTAAACTAAGCGTATTCACA
>NZ_RRYV01000030.1 GCF_014861395.1 Psychrobacter sp. FME13
CGGCCTTATCAGAGAGTACTTGCCTAAGGGTTGTGACTTTAGACAAGTCTCTGATGATGAGATGCAGGACATTGAGAACAAATTAAACAACAGACCAAGAAAACGATTAGGGTTTAAGACGCCTATGCAGGCGTTCTATAATATTAATTAGCGTTGCACTTGGTGTGTTAATCTAAGATTTAAGAAAAGAACTAACTTTATTTTATTTCAAGTTTTGTTGTTTTTGAATTTAGTAGAGATATTGAAGGTAGTGGGGCGGCGATTAAAAACTATTAAGAATCATCACTTTTGGTAGACGTTTTTTCTCGACGTTCCTGCCAACTGGTGACTGTTTTGTAGCGCCAAATAGCCTTAAAAGCCAGTCCACAAACGATGCTAGTCATCACAGCTAAAAGTATCAGTCCGATACAAAACGCGGTAAGAGATACAGTGCCACGATAGGTAACAAATGGATTGACCCCATCTGACAACGCCCACAAACTAAAATCAGCGATCATCCGTCCAATAAGCCTAAGGCTAAGTGGTGGTACGTCTAGAATTTTTGCACCGATATAGTAGCCTGCATAAAAGATAGGTAGGCTCGTCAGTGGGTTGGTAATCCAAGTCAAACCAAGCGCCATAGGTACGTTGGCACGGAAGATTAACGAACCGATTAAGGCAATTAGCATCTGTCCTGGTAATGGAAAAAATGCAGTCAACACACCAATATAAACCGCTTTATTTAGACTGTGACGATTAAAATGCCATAATCGTGGATCAGCTAAATGCGGTGCAAACAGTTTTAAGGTGCGACTTTCTAAAATTTTCTCTGGTGTAGGAAGCAGACTTTTCAGACGTTTTTGGGGCACAGGATCGCCTTTAATCGTTAACTTCAGCCCGACAATCGTCTTGATGGACTGTTATAAGGTATTATTAATAAAAAATACGAGCAAGATTATATAATATGATAATGTCAGAGTATCGTTATCGTACTATGTATGAGCAGTATAGGGTAATATAAATACAAATGCTATTGCCTGTCATGACGCAACCGTTATTGTTGAGCGGCAAAACTTTCAATTGGCGTGCGTGTCAAATATTCACAAATAGTCGCTGTTAGGATTATGAGTATGATAGCCTAATACTCAACATAGTTTGCATACCGAAACATTCATCTCATCAATCAAGGAGCGTTGGTGTACTGGTTAATTGGTGGCTTGATTATCATTGCTATGATGGGTGTATTGGCAGTTGCTGATAGTATGGTGATGCCAAATATTCTCTGGCTAGCCGATATTCCTATTACCTCGTTTTTATTTGTACTACTTGTTTCGTTTGCCACTATTTTACTGCTCATTACTCAGTTTAATATCCCGTCAGCCAATCTTTGTCATTCTTCCAAAAACGTTCTCCATTATTCTTTTAGCTATTATTTATATCGCATTAAGCCAAGCTTGCGTGTTATTCAGCATATTATAGTGGCTACACTAGCGGTTGGATTAGTGGTCGGTAGTGCACTGCAAGCTGTCGTTAGTCATCAGCAAGCAGAAATGACAGCGATCACTAAGACGATGCGCGTGCAAGCACTGGTGACTATCGAAGGGATAAGCGATAGTGTCTATGATGCCGCACTAGATAGTGGTTATCGGCAAGTGGCGACTATTAGCTACATATCACCATTAACCTCTGAGTTAACACCGCAAGAATTAGACCGTATCGCCACTGAGCTGTTAGTAAATCATGATAATAGCCTAAGCGATAATTTGTATGGTGAAAAACTGAATAACGAAAACTCGCATGACAAGAATCTACATAACCAGCACCTAAAAAAAACAGCTGTTGCTGATACAAAGCATCGTATATTACTCAATGCTTATCTAAAACAGCAAAACGCTCAGCAAGTTGAAAATAATGATCCATATACAAGTTTAAATAGATTACAGCCAGGTGATCAGCAGCTAATGACATTAGCACTTGCGCCATTAGCTACTTCTGAGCAAGCATTGAACAATCCGTCTGGTTTTGACAGCTATCGTTGGTTGCGAGGTCGCCATATCGATGGTGTCGCAAATATACTGACGGTTAGTACAGTGGCTATTAGTCATGATGAGTCATTAGATGTAACGCCTGCCTCTACCTCTTACCTTCAGCGCTTTCGTACTCGCATTGAGCAAGGGCGCTGGCAATTACGGCAGCATTTTTATACAGATTGGCACGCGCAATCTATCGAGCGGCAGCAGGCAAAAGCAGTTACTTTGAGTTTACTGACAGGTGATCGCAGTCTAATCAGCCGTGAGACCAAAGACTTATACCAACTGGCGGGTATTTCACATCTGCTTGCCATATCAGGCACGCATGTATTGTTTCTAGCAATCATACTGGCTGGCATAGTGGCACTGATTTTTGATCGATTATGTCCTGCAGTGTACCGTTATTTCCCACGCTGGCAAGTGCGTTGGTGGGTGATGATTGGTGCTGCCTTTATCTACGCGTTATTTACTGGATTTGATGTGCCCGCTGCCCGTACTGCATGGATGTTATTGGCAATAGGTTTGGTGCGTATGACCTTGTTACCTGTTAGTACGATGCGGGTATTGTTTGCATTGGCCATATTGATGGCATGGCGTGATCCATATGTCTTATGGCAGGCAGGATATTGGCTATCCTTTATTGCAGTCGCACTATTACTCAGGTATGAAGACGATTCATATAGGCAAGAAGGGCAACCGTTAATAGCCCATAACAAGGCCACTTATCTCTATGCTTCTTATCTCTATGATAATGCTGCCAAGATACCGAAACGTATTTGGTTAATATGTCGACGCATATTCAAACTGCAGTTTTGGTTGTTTCTCACGTTACTGCCCATTACGTTGTTATTGTTTGGCAAGGCGTCGTTATGGGGGCTTTTGATAAATCTATTTGCCATTGGTTTATTTGGCTGGGTAATTGTGCCGCTAAATCTATTGGCTGGACTTTTTTATCTTTTATTACCAGCTGTTGCTGATCAGCTATGGGCGCTAGTTAGTGCTATTGTTGCGGCTTTACATAAGCTAATGATTTGGTTGATTTCATTGCCAGTTTTATCAGAGGCTTGGCTTTATACGCCAATAAACATGGCTATATTACTGATGGTATTGTTAAGTATATTGCCTTGGTTGTTACCGAAAGGGTTTATTAGTCGCTGGCTTGCCGTCCCACCTTTAACCTTATTGGTAATGACGGTCTATGCCAATCAACACTCCTTAGCGACGACGCCAACATTGTATATCTTGCCAACGGGTGATCAGTACATTAGCGCTGCTCTGCTGCAGTACCCCGTTGCCAATGAAGAAGCTAGTGATAACAATATCAGTTGGTTGTTTTTAGCGGATCATAGATCTCAAATGACACGAACAATGCCAACTCATCTAACAGTGGATGTGCTCTCTACGACGTTAAAGTAGCAGTTGGGCAGTTTGTCTGTTAATCGATTACAAGGCGTTATCATACAAAGCAGTAGTATCGGATTGACTGATACGCTCGATATTGACAATAAGGGCACTAACAATAAAAACACTGATAATAAAAGCGCTGATATTGGTCATTCTGAGCTATTGCCCTTGACGGTTATACAGCTCAATCAGCATCTGCCTATTAGTGAGTATTGGCAGGCAGGGCGCTCAGATCGTTGGCTAAGGCTTCAACATGCTTATCAAGTAGCCAACCAATTTAACAAAAAATCTAATATCAGCGTGCAGCGTTGCGAACAAGGTAAAACATGGCAAGCAACGAGCGATGATTTGTCTATCACTGCCATGACAGGGTGGAGTGAGATAGATGATGCCAGTGTGTGGGACTGTACGTTGGCTATTGATACAGCTTTGCCAGTACAAGTATTAAGATATAACGCAGCCGAACCGCTCAAACCCTTGCCAGCATTATTACAAGATGTTTCATCGAATCTATCAGGTGTGATAGATCAAACGGTATTTACTAACTCGCGTCTTGTTCTGAATGCAGACAGTCATCAGCGTGTTTGGCAAATGTGGACGTTACTGTGTTCAGCAAACCCATCATTTAATCAAGAATTCATGTTTTACAATACCTTATGGCTTGGCCACAGCACATCACAAATTACTGCTGAAATAATAAACCATCAAAGAATTAATGAAGTTACAACCTATGACGATAAAGCGCTTGAGGTAGCATTGCCTCTAGTAACTGATGCTAGTGATAATTAGTCATAACGAGTTATGATGCTAGCTTCTATGAAAGTATCATTATTTAGATGGTTTTTGTTTGAATTGAAGACACACTCTAATAATGAACTGTAAAAATATCATTGATGTTTTCAGAGTTACAATATAGTGATATTTCACAGTTATACTATTGAACCATGATTGAAATAAGCCCATACTTAGCAGGCTTATTTATACAGATGATGACTACCGTAAAACCATAAGCAGTGTGAGAACTCACTGCTTATGGTAGGTGTTTTTATATCCTCTTTTTTATTGTTTTAGATTGTTTCTGACCTAGGAAGTTATATGCCCAACTGGCCACCAGACCCTAATAAACGTCCTGATACTTCGGCAAATCAGCCAACGCCGATACAGCAGCCAAGCCCGCCGAGTGGACAAGAATGGCGACTGCTAGAAAACACATTGTTGGCTAGTGTGGTTGAACAACGCCGCGCTCGTCGCTGGAGTATCTTTTTTAAATTATTAACTTTTGGTTATATCTTGTTGATATTTTTAACCCTTGGTCGTGGTTGTAGTAGCACACCAACAGGTATCGATGCAGTCGATACTAGTGCGCCGCATTTGGCTGTCGTTGAGCTGCAAGGCGTCATCAGTAGTGGTGATGAGGCCAATGCTTATGATGTTAATGAAGCATTGACCCGTGCTTTTGAAAACAGTAACTCAAAGGCGGTGGTTTTAGACATCAACTCGCCTGGTGGCTCACCAGTTCAGTCTGATGAAATCTGGCAAAATATGATGGATCTGCGCGAAGAATATCCAGACAAGAAATTATATGCAGTGATTGGTGATATTGGTGCCTCTGGTGCTTACTATATTGCTTCTGCAGCAGATGAAATCTATGTCAACCCTTCAAGCTTGGTTGGCTCTATCGGCGTGATTATGTCAAGCTACAACGTCGAAGGTTTGATGGACAAGGTCGGTGTGAAAGATCGCACGATGACCGCTGGTGAGTATAAAGACATATTAAGTATGTCGCGTCCGTTGACTGACTATGAAGAAGCGCACGTTGATAAGGTCTTAGCGAATACGCACAAGCACTTTATCGATGCTGTAAAAGAAGGTCGTGGCGACCGTCTAAAAGATCCTGAACAGAATAAACTATTTTCAGGCTTGTTTTGGACAGGTGAGCAATCGATCGAGCTAGGCTTAGCAGACAAGACAGGTAGTATCGCAAGTTTAGAGAAAGAGTTAGAGCTTGATACCGCGATCAACTATAGCCCAACAGATCCTCTAGAGTCATTTATGGATCGTTTCGCTGTTAAGTTAGGCGCAGGCATTGGCTCAAGTGTTAACCTTGGCGTTTTACCGCAAGAAGATGGTAATGTAGAGATGCGTTAAGCATTTTGTATTTCAGATTTACTGTGTATGATTGATAAGGCTGAGCGTATGATTATGCTCAGCCTTCTTATTTATATATTAGATATATCAGATATGCCAGATCTGATAATGATACATAAGCTGTCCATAATGATTCGATGAGAGCCTGTTATGACTGATAACAATGATTTTCCAGCCTTTAGCACATTGCCTATTTCTAAGATAACTCAAAAGCCTGTTATTCATTTTGCTCATGCCAACGGTATGCCTAGTGCCGTTTATGCGCCTTTTTTTGAGTATTTATCAGATTTTTTTACGATTGAATACATTGCGATGCTCGGCGACACGGCGGGTTATCCGGTAGATGATCATTGGCGTAGTCTGACGCAGCAAGTTATTGATAGTGTAAAACAAGCCTGTGAGAAGCATGGTGTCGCACAAGTGGTGGCAGTCGGTCATTCGCTTGGCGCAATGTGTACGTTGCAGGCACTGTATCGAGAGCCGAAGTATTTTGCACAAGCAATACTGATGGATCCGCCTTGGATATATGGCAAGTCTAGTTTGCTTTGGCACGTGGCAAAAAACATCGATAAATTACCATTGATGAACCACCGCCTGATGGACAAGTTATCACCTTCTGGTATATCCAAGCATCGCCGTGATGTGTGGGACAGTCGAGCAGAAGCTTATGACAAGATGCGCCATAAAGGTTTTTTTAAGAATTTTGATGAGCGCAGTTTTCAAGGTTACATCGACTATGGCTTACATCAGCGTGCCGATGGAAAGGTGACATTGGCGATTCCCAAATCCAAAGAAGTGGCTGTGTTCCGTACCAATCCTTCTTGGTACTGGCTCGCGCCGAATCATGCTCCTAAGGTGCCAGTCACCTTGATTATCGGTAAAGACAGTATTTTTTTAAAACGTCGTTTTCCTCAGCAAATACAGTCGCGTTTGCGTATTCATTATATCACTCATGCAGGCGGTCATATGTTTCCACTTGAGTATCCAGAATCGGTAGCGCAGCAGGTATTAAAATTGATTGAGCAGCAGCTATCATAAAAGAATTATTAAACTAAAACGTTCTAAAACAAGCGTTCATTATTAGGGTCTGTTGAACAGATTGTTGGATGATAATTTTTATGCTAAAAATGACGACGGATACACACAGACATGGCGTACCATCTAATCTTGTACCATTATTTTCAGGCTTAGGGGCGTTTGTACTCACGATAGGGATGGTGTTGGCATTTTTTATCAGCCAGCTGTTAGGTATCTATATCGCTGGCAAGCTAGTACTGCCTGCTGAGAAAAACGCTACCATGAGTGATATCTTCTTTTTTGGTAGTAATGAAGGTACGGTCGTGAGCCTCTCTATTGTGGTAGGTTGTGTTTTTATAACGCTGCTTAGTGTTTGCATTATTCGTTTAAAAGGAGGTCATACTCGTCAGTATTTAAGGCTTAAACCCTTCTCTCGTTTGGTCGGTATAAAGATGGTGGGGCTGCTATTGCTCTTTATGATTGGCAGTCAGGTATTGACATATTTTCTTGATGAGACACCGCTGTCGTTTGTCGATCCGCTATATCAGTCTGTCAGTTCAGTTTGGTTATTGGTCTTTGCTATGGTGATTGCTGCACCGTTATACGAAGAGTTGGTGTTTCGCGGTATTTTATGGACTGCTATCGCCGAGCGGTTTCCTGTTACACCATATTCAGAGCATCGAGGGGCGATCGTTGCCAGTATCGTGACCAGTCTGATATTTGCGGTCATCCATGTGCAGTATGGTATTTATGAAATCAGTACGATCGCCGTGCTGGCATTGATATTTTGCTATGCACGTGTCAAATCAGGCTCGCTATTGCTGCCAATAATATTACATATAGTGAATAATGCGGCGGCAATGTTGCAGTATCTTGCGCAAGTCACGTGAATAAATAATGGCTATTTGTGACTTTTCGAACCGTTACAACCATTGCTAGGCAACCCCGCCACATGATTAGAGGGTTAATCATACCTCTGGATTCAACGCTAATACCTCATCTGCGGCTCTTTTAATATCATCAATCGTTAGTTGCGGTTTGCCGCTCAATGCTTGACGCCATTTACGTGCGCCCATTAGTCCTTGGAATAACCCTAAGTAATGTCTGGTCATTGTTGGTAGTGCTTCGCCTTTGGCGATTTGCTCTTCGAGATAGGGATACAGTTGCGCTAAAATAGCTGAGCGCTTGGGTGCTGGCTCGCCCCATAAGCTATTGGCTTCTGCTAGTAGGTAAGGGTTGTGATAAAACGCACGACCAATCATCACGCCGTCCACATACTGTAAGTGCTCTTCAATATCAGCGATTGTGTCAATCCCGCCATTGATTTCGATGTCGAGCGTTGGAAAATCTTGTTTGAGGCGATAAACATCGTCGTAACGCAGTGGTGGTATCTCGCGGTTTTGCTTAGGACTTAGGCCTTGTAGCCACGCAGTACGTGCGTGCACGATAAAACGTGTACAACCAGTTTCTGCGACTGTCTGTACAAAATCTACCATAAACTCATAACTGTCAAAGTCATCAATACCGATACGGTGTTTGACTGTCACTGGAATATCAACAGCTGCTTGCATGTGTTTGACCAGTTCAGCGACAGTATTCGGTTCGGCCATTAGGCAGGCACCTATTTTATTGTGCTGCACACGATCGGAGGGACAGCCAACATTGATGTTGACCTCATCATAACCATGCTGCTGAGCAAACTCAGCGCATTGGGTCATGTCGCTATTGTCTGCACCACCTAATTGTAGTACCAACGGATGCTCAAGCGTATCAAAACGTAGATGCCGTGCACGATTGCCATATATTAATGCACCAGTACTGATCATCTCAGTATACAAATAAACGTGTGGGTTAAACAGTCGTGCAAAATAACGATAATCCGTCGTTGTCCAGTCGATCATAGGAGCAACAGACAGTCTTTTATTGGTCATATCAACCATGATGGTTAAGCCTTAATGTTTTTAATCTTTGAGTGTTGGAGTTTAACGCAGAGGGCTTTATGGCAAATAAATATTATCACTAAGCATGTTTGACAAAATTTAGCCATGTTTAAAATGAGGATAAACTTTAGATTACCTGATCGATTTTTTTGGCTTCAGGTAAATTATAAAAATAAATACCCATTATGATACCGATAAAACCGATAAACGCAATATAGAGTGCGGGTGAGAAAGCCACATAAAGCGTGGCATAACCAAGCCCAAAAGGTACCATTACTCCGACAATACCGTACGCTATATTATAACAAAGAGCCATTCCTGTGAGTCTAACATTGGTTGGAAACAAATGGACAAGAATGGTGGGTATCATACCAACAATACCTGCAAAAAACCCTAAAAGTGCATACATAATGAGGATGTAGTCACCGCTTGCTTGTAGGTGGTAAAAAAATGCTAACATTTGAACGATTAACAGAATAGAACCAATGGTCAAGACTTTGCCGAAGTTTTGATGGTTAGATATTATTCCATAAAATATACAACCAAAAATCATGAATATGATACCCAAGCTGTGCGAAAATCCAAATATATCACTATCTAATGTAAATTGTAATTCAATCAATTCAGGTAATAACAGCACGACCACGGTTGTTATGCTAGAGATGATAAACGTGAGAACCGTACCGATAAATAATGCATGTTTGCAATGTTTGAAGAGCAGTTTGAACGGTTTGGCAATATAATTGCTGGGTTTTGATTGTTTCATTTCAAGAAAAAACGGCGACTCATCTATCCATCGCCATGCTAACAATGGTACTAAGCTCAAGACGGCAGCGATAAAAAAGGGTAAGCGCCAGCCGTAATCCACCAGTTGTTCGGTCGTTATGGAGTTGGTCAGCCAAAGAAAAAAAGCATTAGAAAATAATACGCCCACATAAAAACTGGCAGTGACATAGCTACAGACCACCGATGAATATTGCCGCGGTACGTGCTCTGATACAAAGATTAAAGCCAGCGGCACATAAACCCCAAATGCCATACCTTGTATAATTCGTAATATAATAAATAAAATAGGTGCAATTAAGCCCCATTGTGCATAAGTTGGTAGGCTAGCCATTCCTAATAAGCTGAGAGCAGTTACTAATATACTGATTAAGAGTACGGGTTTGCGACCTTTAATATCACCATAACGACCAAAGAGAATGCCGCCAAGCGGGCGTGCTAAATAGCCAATCGTAAACAGTCCCAATCCTTGTATCTTTGTAATAGTAGAGTCGATGTTAGCAGGGAAAAAAGCGGTTGCTACGATATCTGCAATATACAAATAAATCAAAAAATCAAAAAATGCCACAGCACTGCTAAAGCAGATAAACATTACTGTCTGTCTGTCTTGCGAAGATATCAGTGCATATTGGGAACGGGAAGGCATAATAGATCACGCATATATGAAGGTATTCGTTAAGCTGGCTGCTATGTCAGTAACTAGCTGGAATAAAAAACGGCAAATCATTACAAATGAATAGTGATTTGCCGAAAAAATAAAGATTTATGAGTTGAAGAATGCTTACGTCATAATATTGAGTTAATAATAATTCAATTTGAAAAGTTACTTAGTAACGCTATGTTACCCAAACCTGAATGACGGTATTTGAGATACAAGCCTTAATATGATTGGAGGCAGGGTATCGAGTGAAAATACTGTAAGTAGAAGTGTTGGAGGGGCTTAGTTATAGTAGCCAGTCAATCGGTAACCATGACATAATCGTCAGCCATACATGGTCACTGACATCGACGCGTGGCTCTGAATCGTAAACTACTTTTTTATTATTTTCCATGGTTTGCCACTGTAGCTTGCCATTGTCTAATAACTTAACTTCATATGCTTGACTTAATAGATCATCACTAAGCGCCGCATGTAACTGTTTTGCTAGCTCATCATCATTGATAATCACGCCCATTTCGGTATTGATATTAGCAGAACGAGGGTCGACATTGTATGAGCCAATGAATACTTGATGGTCATCAACAGCAAATGTTTTTGCATGTAAACTGGTTGAGGATTGACTACGGGCCTTCCATAGTTTGTTTTCACGTTTTTCTGCAGCAGCAGTGGATTTTAGCTCGTATATTTTTACGCCTGCACGTAGCAGGTTAGGTCGCCATTGGCTATAGCCAGAATGAACAGCAGTTACATCTGTGGCATCAAAAGAGTTGGTTAATATTTTGATATCGATACCAGACTCAGCCAGTTTTACCAGTGTATTGACACCATCTTTGGTAGGTACAAAGTAAGAAGAAATAATTGTTAATTGCTTGGTTGGTCTACCTAACAGGGTACGTAGTTGATGCACCAAATTGGTATCGGTTGGAACGGATTTTGTTAACTTTCCAACATCATCACTCAAAAACTGCATGTCTGTCCAACGGAAAGGCACGCGCTTATTGATTAAGTCATTATCTATGGTTGATTCTTCTATAGCTGTTTTATAAATCATTAAATCATTATTGTCATTGTCATTGTCATTGTCATTGTCATTGTCATTGTTATCTTGACCAAGTTTATCCAATGCTGCGACAAAATCTGACGTTTCATTATGGTTGGTAGTGACCAAAGTTTCGATATCAAATGACAAAGGTGATGACCAGTAACTTGCAAAACTATTATCAATATCTGCAACCACTTTACCAATCAGCAAAACATCCAAATCTGCAAATTGGCTATTTTGATCATTGCTTAGATACTCATTGCCAATATTACGTCCGCCAATAATCGTAATCTGCTTGTCAAACGTCATGCTTTTATTGTGCATACGGCGGTTGATGCGTGGTAAGCCTGTTACATAATTTAAAGTTTGAAATTTACGATGCATAAGTGGGTTGATAATACGTACCGCGATGTTAGGGTGACTAGAAAACCGTAATAAATGTTGATCGAAAATAGCATCATTATTAAAATCATCTAACAATAAACGCACAATCACACCGCGTTCAGCGGCTTTCCACAGATCTCTCAATAGTAATTGACCAGCTTGGTCATTGTGCCAAATATAATACTGTGCATCGATACTGCGTGTGGCCATATCTGTCAAGATGCTGCGAGAGGCAAATGCATTAGCACCAGTCACGATAGGATGGTAGCCTGATAGTTCTGGGTGAATATCATTTTGTGCACTAACGGCTTCGCCCAAATTGATATTATTGGTTATAGACGTTTTGTTTTCTTCAAGAGGTTGGCTATTTTCTTGTTGGTATAGGGCATTTATGCGAGCTGATAATGCTAGGCTTTCAGGTAAATGTGGTTGTTTTGGCAAACTCTGGCACCCAACAAGACCTAATGTAAGTCCTAGTGTAAGACTCAATGATCGGTTACTTGGATCTATATTGAACATCGACATAAATGAATTACCTTAGTGAGCCTTACTAAATACTTTATACTTCGAAAAAACAAGCCTGCTGTCATTGTGTGTTTTTGATACAGGATAGCACTGATTTTGAGAGGAATGATAATATTGTCAAAAGCAAAATGCTGCTAAGCATATCAGCTGTCGGCATCCGTGCCTATTATAAATACATTGTTTTCATTTGTGTGTGTCTACATTTGTAAATTAGTAATAAAAATAAGATAAATTGCTGTCAGTCGAGAAAAAATTTGGCGCTGTTAGGTTTATATATAGATGGTGAGTGATTGAGTTGAGGGCAGGGGCTAGTTTCAGCAATGTATTTAACAGTGATTTATCTGCTATTTAGTTATCGTTTATCCTCAAACTTACCTCGGGATATAGCACATTGCTATTCAAAAATAACATTTGATAATCATCTGAAACCAGCTGTTTGGAATAAGTTGACATGGTATGATGGCACCTACTAGGACGTGCCCTAGAGCAATAATTAAAAAACAAACAGTCACTTTATGACAATCAAGTTTATCACTACTACAGTAACGGAATCTTTATGAGTCAGTCGCAAATACATGATGAAAAAAATTTGAATGAACCAAAAAAAGCGAATCAATTAGATCCAAACTGGCGCAATGATGCTTTAGATTTGGATCTGGATCTGGATTATGGCATGCAGACCGTCGCCGTACGGGCAGGTCAGCATCGTACTGATGAGGGCGAGCATTCAGAAGCTATTTTTACCACCAGCTCTTATGTTTATACGTCAGCGGCCGATGCCGCCGCACATTTTAATGGAGAAAAGACGGGGAATGTCTACTCTCGCCATACCAATCCTAGTGTGCGTACTTTTGAGCGTCGTTTGGCTGCGCTTGAGAATGGTGAGCGTGCCGTTGCCACTGCTTCAGGTATGGGTGCTATTTTGACTATGTGCTTGGCGTATCTAAAAGCAGGCGATCATTTGCTGGCGGCCAATCAGTTATTTGGCTCATCTATTGGTTTATTTAACAACTACATGGCCAAATTTGGCGTTGAGGTCAGTTATGTTGATTGCTTCGACAATGAGGCATGGGCCAATGCTGTGCAGCCAAATACTAAAGTGATTTATTGTGAAAGTCCGAGTAATCCATTAGCGCAGATTTGTGATCTTGGTTACTTGAGCCAGCTGTGCAAAGCCAACGATATATTGCTTGTCGTTGATAATTGTTTTGCCACGCCTGCCTTACAACGCCCATTAGACTTAGGTGCAGATGTGGTCATTCACTCTGCAACCAAATATTTAGACGGCCAAGGTCGAGTATTGGGTGGTGCGCTAGTCGGTAACGATAAGCTGATGCAAGAGGCGTTTACGGTGGTTCGTTCAGGCGGTATTAGCATGAGCCCATTTAATGCTTGGGTATTTACTAAGGGTTTGGAGACGTTGAAATTGCGTATGCAGGCGCATTGCAACAATGCCAATCAAGTCGCAGAATTCTTGGCCAATCATCCTAATGTCAGCACGGTGCATTTCTCTGGTTTGAGCGATCATCCTGCTCATGAGCTTGCGACCCGTCAGCATCATATGAAGGATGGTTATGGCGCTATCATGGGCTTTGAAGTGAAATCATCAGGCGGACTTGATTCAAAATCTGCTGCGTGGCACGTGATTGACTCAACACAAATGGTGTCTATCACCAATAATTTGGGCGATGCCAAAACCACTATTACTCACCCTGCAACGACCACACACTTTCGCCTAACGCCAGAAGCGCGAGCGGAAGCAGGTGTTGAAGATGGTTTGATTCGTCTGTCAGTCGGTTTAGAAGATGTGGAAGACATCATCAAAGATTTGGCGCGTGGTTTAGACAGCTTGTAAAGATAACGGTATAATCATCGCCAACGAATGTATTTTACGTTATTAGGGCATGTCCTCAATTCGATCGATAGTTATCTAAATGGGTTAAAAATAGCTAAATCTTGCCAAACGGCGTCAAATAGCTGACTAATATCTTGATATTATCTGCGCTATTTTCCTTGTTTGACGGCAATTTATCTCATTTTTATCACCATTTTTAAAATGAGGACACGCCCTAATCATTCTTCACGACTATAAATTATTTACGACTATAAAAGACAAAGAGGCAACTATGAATATTCAAGCACTAATGCAACAAGCACAAACGATGCAAAAGAAAGTGGAAGCAAACGTTGAAAGTGCTAAAAAAGAGCTAGGCAACAAAGAAGTTCATGCAGAAGCGGGTAGTGGTCTGGTAAAAGTGACCATGACAGGTCGTCATGTGGTTAAGCGTTTGACTATCGATCCAAGCTTATTAGAAGATGAGCCAGATATGATTGAAGACTTGATTGCTGCTGCTATCAATGATGCCGTGCGTCAAGCAGATGACTTGTATGAAGAGACGATGGCTGGCGCGACATCAGGTATGGGTCTACCACCAGGTATGCAAGGTATGTTCTAAGCAGTAAATACTTCATACTGAAGAAAAAATGGGGTTGTTATCGACACGATACGACCCCATTTTTATAGCTACGATTTATAAATTAAGCTAAATAAAGGAAGCAACTTTGCTGACAGCCAAATTTGATCAGCTGGTCAAACAGCTGCGGGTGTTGCCAGGTGTGGGACAAAAAAGCGCTCAGCGTATGGCGCTACACCTGCTCACCAAAAAACGCCCACAAGGCATGGCACTTGCCCAAGCACTTGATGAAGCCATGCGTGATATCGTTGAATGTCAGCGTTGTCACAGCTTTAGTGATGAAGCAGTGTGTCCACTGTGCCAAGACCCTAGGCGTGATGACAGTCTGTTATGCGTGGTCGAGACGGCAGCAGACGTCATGGCCATTGAGCAGACGGCAGGTTACCGTGGTCGCTATTTTGTTTTAGGTGGTCATTTATCACCGATTGATGGTATTAGCGCTGACGATCTAAACATTGATCAGCTAGTCTGGCGTGTCAAGCAAGAACCAATCGAAGAGTTGATACTGGCAACGGGTACGACGGTAGAAGGCCAGACCACTGCACACTTTATTAGCGAAGCGGTGAGTCGGCATGTCAATAAAGTGACTCGTTTGGCACAAGGTGTGCCGATGGGCGGTGAGCTTGAGTATCTCGATAGCATGACGCTTGGTCAAGCCATGCAGAATCGCTCTTTTTTATAGATTTCTTATGATATTTCTATAGCCGTTGAGTTTTGTCTATCGTATTTTATGGTACTGTTGTAATTATTTTCTGATTTCATTTTATTAAAACGCAGTTTAGTATTTTATTTTCTCTTATTTATGCAGGTATCTGCCCGTGTCAAACAACGTCTCGAACGCTTCAGTCCATCCAAACCTTTCTGATAATATTGATGGTTTATTAAACGAACCCGTAAATATCCGTAGCGAGCCTGCAACAATACCACCACAACCAAATATCGATGCCTTATTAGATATTGCTGATGAGGTCGCCATTACATGGGTGCGTAAACAAAGCGGTTTGGATGAAGTGATTGAGGCTCTAGCCACTTGTGGACGTGTGGCATTGGATACCGAATTTATTAAACGCGATACGTATTATCCACGCTTAGCATTGGTGCAGTTGAACGTTGGTGATCATATTTATTTGTTGGATGCACCGCAGCTACAGTTGGCAGAGTTTTGGGAAGCACTACGTAAAGTAGATGTTGCTATTTGGCATGCGTGCGGTGAAGACTTGGGTATTTTTTATCTGCTGTCTGGCTGCCCGCCATTGACCAATATTTTTGATACGCAAATTGCGCTGTCTTATTTGACCGGTCAATTGCAGATGGGTTATCAGCAAGCGCTGGATGATCAGTTAGATATGCATATTGATAAAGAACAAAGCCAGTCTGATTGGTTACAACGTCCGCTATCAGATGAGCAAGAGCAGTATGCGATTGATGATGTGCGCTTCTTGCCTGCGTTGTATTTGAACCTTGAATACGAGCTAAAAAAGCAAGGTATTTTTGATTATGTATGGGCGGATTGTCAGCTGTATGCCCATGATTTGTATAATACGCAGCATGTTGAAGATGATGAGATGTATTTGACGATGGCCGATTATCGTTATAACTCACAAGAAATGGCGATACTGCAGGGCATCGCTACTTGGCGCGAAGAGCTGGCACGTGCGACCAATCAGCCGCGTACTTTTATCATAAAAAAACAAGCAGTGCGTGAGATTGTCACAGAAAAGCCGAACAGTATGCGAGCGTTGGCATACAAAACAACGATGCATCGTAGTATGTTGCGATTGTATGGTGAAGAGCTGCTAAAAGTCATTCGAGAGGCAAAGAGTCTGCCGCCTGCCCAACATCCAGACTGTCTATTACCACCATACCGCTCAAAAAACAAAGTTCTGTCAAAAGCGGTGCAACAAGCGATAGATGAGCAGTCAGCGGCAATTGGTGTGCCTGCGAATGTATTGATGCGTAAGAAATGGCTTGCGCAGCTATATGAAGTCATCGCCTATGATAAAGACTTGTCAGAGTTGCCTTTAGGCTTACAGGGTTGGCGCAACGATTGGGTCGTGCAAACCTTGATTCCAGTGATTACAAAACACAAAAATGAGCTACAGCAGGGTATGGGAGTTCATGGTTAAAAATTGGCAAGGCTTTAAGTCTGAGTGTTGTAAGTCTGAGTGTTGTAAGTCTGAGTGTTGTAAGTCTGAGTGTTGTAAGTCTGAGTGTTGTAAGTCTGAGTGTTGTAAGTCTGAGTGTTGTAAGTCTGAGTGCTGCTAGCTATGATGTTTTTGTCAGGATTAGGGTTTATGAACTTCGTGCTTAAACTGTCCATTTTGTAAAAAATGTATGGTCTGTTCAGCGACTGCTTTGTTAACTAACATGCCCGTATGAGTGACAGGCAATACAATATGATCGGTGGCGCTGATAAGTTTAGTCTCTGAGATATAGACCGTGCCATCATGGGCGAGCTTTTCTGAGAGTATCTCTACGTTCGCTTTGCGCAATTTTCGATTGTGATAGGCTAGGATAGGTTGGCCCAAACCTTGCGCTTTATTGCCAGCTATGACACCAAGTTCGATACCTTTTGGTAAAGGCGCAACCGTGCCATCCAAGGCTTGCTCGTATGATTTACCGACAATCGCAGGAGCGAGTCGCCAAATATAATCGCCACTAATGCTGCCATTATGCGGCGTGCCTAGAGTCACACAGCGTCCAATCTGCCATTTTGGATATTGAGCGACAAAATCACGAATAATCAGACCACCCAAACTATGACCGACCAAATCTATCGGTTGGTCAGGGTGATGGTTTTCCTCCAGCCACGCATTAAGACGTGCGCTATTGGTTTTGATACCATCTCGCATACTACGGTAGCCATACTGATGAGTTACACACCCTGCCGCTTGTAAGCGCTTAGCCAAAGGTCGCATAATCAACGCAGTTTGGTGCAGACCGTGAATCAGAATGACGCGGCTTTTTTGTGGCATGTTTGCTCCAACATAGTGAAAGTAACTTTGTAATATGAATCGTAATATGGATCAATACTATCATTATTTACCAATGTTGCTTAATAATGCATCAATAAAATAAAACCTCCAAATCAGCTACTGACTTGGAGGTTTTTTATAAAAACTATCTATACTTTATCAAAAGCGGCAATTACATATAGTTTTCGATACTTGGGCAAGAGCACATTAGATTCTTATCACCATACACATCATCGATACGAGCCACGCTTGGCCAGAATTTATTGGCGCGGATATATGGCAATGGGAATGCAGCAGTCTCACGGCTGTATGGATAGCTCCATTCACCGCTAGTAACCATCGCAGCAGTATGCGGTGCATTGACTAATGGGTTGTCTTCTAGTGTCCAACCATCTTCTCCGGCTTTGGCTTTTAGAGCCTCAGCTTTGATAGATTGTAGCGCACTGATAAAGCGATCCAGCTCTTCTTTTGACTCAGACTCTGTCGGCTCAATCATCAATGTCCCAGCTACAGGGAAGCTCATCGTTGGTGAGTGGAAGCCATAATCCATCAAGCGTTTAGCGATATCGCTTTCTGTGATGCCAGTCTCTGCTTTTAATGGGCGAATATCGATGATGCATTCGTGAGCGACGCGGCCGTTTTTGCCAGTATATAGGACAGGGTAGTGATCTTTTAGCTCGGCTGCGACATAGTTGGCATTGAGTAGCGCCATTTCAGTCGCTTTTAGCAAGCCATCGCGTCCCATCATGGCAATGTACATCCATGAGATAGGCAAGATACTCGCTGAACCATAAGGTGCTGCTGAGACGGCTGAGCAGTCTTTTTGTGCATTATGGACAGGGCTTAGGGCATGGTTTGCCATAAATGGTGCTAAATGCGCCTTCATGCCGATAGGACCCATACCTGGACCACCGCCGCCATGAGGGATACAGAAAGTCTTGTGCAAGTTCATGTGTAATACATCAGCACCAACGTCTGCAGGCTGCATCATGCCAACTTGCGCATTCATGTTAGCGCCATCCATATAAACCTGACCACCATGATTATGAATCAAGTCGCAAATATGGCGGATACCTTCTTCGAACACACCATGAGTCGATGGATACGTAATCATCAAAGCACCTAGGCGTGCGCTATGTTCTTCACATTTGGCCGTTAGGTCATCGATATCTACGTTACCATTGTCGTCAGTTTTGACCACGACCACTTGCATGCCCATCATCATAGCGGTAGCTGGATTGGTACCGTGTGCTGACTGAGGAATGAGGCAAACATCGCGACCAGTCTCACCCAAAGACTCATGATAACGACGAATAGCAAGCAGGCCTGCATATTCACCTGATGCACCAGAGTTTGGTTGCATAGAGACATCATCAAAACCAGTAATGGCTTTGAGTTGGTCTTGTAAGCTATCAATCATGGCGATATAGCCAGTGACTTGATCTCGTGGTGCAAAAGGATGCACATTGGCAAACTCAGGCCAAGTAATCGGTAGCATTTCACTGGTGGCATTCAGTTTCATGGTACAGCTACCCAAAGAAATCATACTGCGGTTCATCGCCAAATCTTTGTCTTCAAGCGATTTTAAGTAGCGCAGCATTTCGTGCTCGGTATGATGTGAGTTAAATACCGGATGCGTTAAGATAGCATCAGTACGTAAGTGTGCACTATCAAGCGATACGCTAGCAGCTTTAGGTAAGTCATGCGCTTTGCTAACAAATAGCTGTGTCAAGACGTTAAAGTCTGTTTGGTCGCTGGTTTCACTAAAGGCAACGGCAAGCTTGCTATCGCCAAGACGCCATAAGTTATAACCAACATTGTCCGCATTTTCAAAAATTTGGGTTGCAAGCTTTTCTGAACCGCAATCAATAACAACAGTATCAAAGAACTGATCGTGCACGACTTTTAGGTTGCTGTCATTCGTGTTTGTGATGATATTGGCAAAGGCAGTGGCAAAGGCATGAATACGTGTGGCAATACGTTTAACGCCAGTTGGGCCATGATAAACGGCATACATACCCGCTAAGTTGGCGAGCAATACTTGTGACGTACAGATGTTTGAGTTGGCTTTTTCGCGGCGGATATGCTGCTCACGAGTTTGCAGAGCCATACGAAGTGCTGTATTGCCTTGCGAATCTTTTGATACACCGATGATACGGCCAGGCGCTGAGCGTTTGGCTTTATCAGAGAAAGCAAAATAAGCGGCATGTGGACCACCAAAGCCCATTGGAATACCAAAGCGTTGCGTGCTACCAAGTGCCACATCTGCACCCATATCAGCTGGCGACTTGAGTAATACCAAACTCATGATATCGCTGACGACACTGACGTACGTTTTGTTTTGTTTGACAGCTGCGATGACATCCGTCAAATCTTTGACATCACCTTCGGCCCCAACGTATTGAAATAATGCCCCGAAATAATCGCCTGATGTGGCGGTTTCAAAATCGCCAACGACCACTTCCCAACCAAAGTACTTGGCACGGGTATTGATGACATCTAGAGTCTGTGGGTAGACACGCTCATCCACAAAAAACTGTATGGATTTGCTCTTACTCACACGCTTTGACATCGCCATCGCTTCAGCCGCTGCAGTCGCTTCATCAAGCAATGACGCACCAGCCATCTCAAGACCAGTTAGGTCAATACACACTTGTTGAAAGTTAAGCAGTGCTTCTAGACGACCTTGGGCGATTTCTGCTTGATAAGGGGTATAAGCGGTGTACCAACCTGGATTTTCAAGGACGTTACGCTGAATGACAGCAGGCATACGCACAGGAGAATACCCTTGACCGATATAGCTCTTTTTAACAGTGATATCATCTGCCATCGTACGCAATTTAGCTAAGGCGGCATGCTCACTCATCGCCACTGGTAGGTCTAACGCTTTGTGCAAACGTACTGGCTCAGGCACGGTATCATTGATAAAGCTTGCCATATCCTGATAACCAACAGCACTCAGCAAATCAGCTTGCTTGGTCTCATTCGATCCTAAATGGCGGTAGACAAATTCCGCTTCATTGAATAGTCCTTGAAAAGTATCAAACGTTGGGTTTTGAGAAATAGTCATGATAGTCCTTGGTTAAGGGAGTAATAAAGGAGTTAACTAAAAATAACGGTCTGTGGCATTAAACAATCAGCTAGTAGACTACGTATTTATGTATTACACATAGTGTACAAACTGATTTTGATCGAAACGGAACTGGGTGTTGTAAACGCCATCATCAGCACGCTCACCAGCACCAATCATCATAACGATGTGTTGATCGTCACCTAGATTTAATAGTTGTTTCATGGCTGGCTCATCGAAGCCGCCTATCGCACAGCTGTCAAACCCATGTGCTCGTAGTGCAAGCATTAGATTTTCAGCCGCTAGTGCAGTGTTGTTGGTTGCCCAGTTTTTGGTGTCTTCAAACGTGTAGTAGGGAGACTTGATAGGACCTTTTAAACGTCTTATTGCTTGAGTTGCCCCCCATTTTGCTACTGATACCACGTTGGCTGGACCTCGTAAAAAAGTCAGTGTGACGATTTTGGTATAGTAGCCTTTGACTTTTTTTGGTACGGGTTTGTCAGGGTATTCACGTAGGATTTTCTGAGCATGACTTTTCCAAGTGTCGGTACGAGCAACCACCGCAATTAATCGTGCTGATGTCTTTGCTGCATTTTGATTCATGCAGTTCTTTACCGCACGTTTGCGATTATCAGCATCATCGATGACATAGAATTCCCACGGCTGTAAGTTGCTAGAGTTCGGTGCTAGTATGGCCAAGCGCAGACAGTCTACTAGCACATCATCAGGGATAGGGGTGTCTGTAAAACGGCGAATTGAACGGCGTGATTCAACTACATCACGAAACGCTTGTAGCTGCGGCGTATGACTAGGCGTAGCTACACTGTTTTGACTGTCGGTACTGAGGTTCGTACTGAGGTTCATATTAGGATCCGTGCTGGGGATTGAGAGATCAACTTGAGTCATGATTGATGGGATTTCTTCAATATGTCTGATAAGTGATTAATACGAATACATTTGTTAGCAGTTGGAATTTATAAATCTAGCAATGATTATTAAGGTGGTGCGTGCAGATACCAACGAATGCCAGTATCTGCGATAATATGTGTCTCTTATGATAATGCGCTTGAATACTAATGTTAGATTATAAGCGTGTTTTTATAGCTCGTTTTCGTACTCATCAGCAGTCATTAATGCTTCGTAGTCAGCGATATTGTCAGGTTTTACTCTAAAGAACCAACCTTCACCATATGGGTCAGAGTTGATGATTTCAGGATCATCTTCTAGCGTTTCATTAATCGCAACGACTTCACCTGAAATAGGAGCATAAACGTCAGAGGCTGCTTTTACTGATTCAACCACTGAGATTTCATCATCAACAGCGATGATGTCACCGACGTCTGGTAATTCAACAAACACCACATCACCCAATAGGTCTTGTGCGTGGTCAGTAATACCGATAGTGATCGTACCATCGTCTTCTAGGCGTAGCCATTCGTGGCTAGCGATATACTTTAGTTCTGCTGGAATGTTGCTCATGTTTTCTCTCCTAATTGATAGAGGTTAATTAACAAAAATAGTGGAAGCTAAATCCAATCGAGGCTAATAATAGAATTTATAAAGCCTATGAGTCAAACTGCTGCTTACCGTTACGGACAAATGGTAACTTAAGAACACGTACATCAACGAATTTACCTTTGCCACGGAGATCAACTTGAACGTTATCTTCTTCTGATACGCTGGCAGGAACACGGGCAATCGCAATGGAGTTTTTGAGGCTAGGGGAGAATGTGCCACTGGTAATGATGCCAGTTTGCTCGTTGGCTGTGCCTTGATTGATGGTGACTGTCATGCCTTCACGTAATACACCGCGACTCGTTAGCAGCAGGCCCACTTGTTTCATGGCGGTATTGTCGTCTTTTGACTGCTTGCGTTTGCTGATCATGGCAGTACGGCCAACGAAGTCACGATCGTCTTTTAACGCTAGCGTCCAACCCATGTTGCACTCGTAGGGGCTGATCGTTTCGTCCATGTCATGACCGTATAGGTTCATACCTGCTTCCATACGCAAGGTATCACGTGCACCAAGGCCTGCAGGTTTAATGCCATTGGCTTTTAATTGCTCAAAGAACGCTGGCGCATCATCACCATGCATAATCACTTCGACACCATCTTCACCTGTATAGCCAGTACGCGCAACGAACCAATCGGTGCCTTCGATATCGGTTAAGTCCGCACCGACGAAAGGCTTGAGCCCTGCTAGAGTATCTGCCCATTTAGGTTTGGCTTGTGCCAGTTTGTCAACAGCATTAGGGCCTTGAACGGCAATCATCGCAAGCTCTGGGCGCTCAGTGATGGTAATATCAAACCCTTCAGCGACTTTATTAAACTGTGCCATGTCTTTATCACGTGTGGCTGCATTTGAGACGATACGGTATTCGGTAGCTTCTGCATTCATCAGGTACACGATAAGGTCATCGATGACACAACCTTGCTCATTGAGCATGCCAGAATAAAGCGCTTTACCAACGATTTTTAACTTATCGACATCATTAGCCAGTAGTTTTTGTAGCCAAGCTTTGGCATCGCTGCCTTTGATATCAGCCACGACCATATGTGAGACATCAAACATGCCTGCATCTGTACGAACGGCTTCATGCTCTTCAATTTGTGAACCATAATGAATGGGCAATTCCCAACCAGAAAAATCCACCAGTTTGCCGTCGCTATCGACATGCGACTGATAAAGGGGGGTGCGTTGAGGGGTAGACGTGTGCGGAGAGTGGCTATCTTGAGTATTGGTCATAACAAATCCTTATGTGTGCATCAGTCCATACTGGATAACAGTATAAAAGTTAATGCGCATTATCATAGTAGTGAGAAGCAACATTGCAAGATGCAAATATTACATCAAAGGGTGGCACAGAGAATAAATAGAAAGCTGTAAACCAAACGGACGCTGAACGTCGGTTTAAGTAATAGCCCTATCTGTCCTGTGACCTGAGATTTTCAACACGAGCCAGCATTTATGAGTTTTAATACAAACCGATAACTGATGATAGCGTGTTTTCTCCCCTTCGGTGGGTAAAACGTCGTCCGTTTTTACCGCTCTCCAGATTTGTTATGCCTTATGTTTGTGTGTCATGCACGCTTGATGGCATACAACTAAACAAATAATGACATTTGTTTTTCAGTCCTTTTACCTGAGCGATTGGCAGGGTGGATGCGCCTTCGGTGGTTGTGCAGCAATTATATACGTCGTATGACCAATGCGGCTTGATACGAGATTGTGCTGACAAACTCTCTCCTGAAAAACGCCTTTATTATGAAAGGTTAATGGTGTTTTTACAAGTCATTAGCCGCATTAAAATCGATAATTTTAGCAAAAACGGCTTTTTATAAGCATAATCGCTATTTATCTATGAAAGTTATGAATACTTGTATAGATAAATAGAGTGGTTTTATGATTATTGAATCATTTTAATTATTTCGTAAATTTTTAGCATGGTTTACCATACCAAAACGCAAAGCGACTACTGATATTTACCCGAAATATGCTAATCTATGGCGATAGTTTCCGATAGGTTGTTTTTATGCATTGCGATATTTATAAATTTCCAAAACATGACGATATGTACATTTATATTGCACGTCCCGATTATCCTGATGATACCGACGAAATTAAAGACTGGCTTGGGGTATTGCCCAAA
This sequence comes from Psychrobacter sp. FME13, assembly GCF_014861395.1. Lineage (GTDB taxonomy): Bacteria > Pseudomonadota > Gammaproteobacteria > Pseudomonadales > Moraxellaceae > Psychrobacter. The sequence goes on from NZ_RRYV01000030.1 coordinate 24,083, forward strand.
GATTTCCGTGCAGGATTAGGTCGTAGCCAGTTTGTCATGCATCTGGATTTGGCTACTAGGCCATCGCTGGCTCGTGTCGACAAAGAGGAAGTATTGGCAAAATTGCAGTCACAAGGCTATTTTGTGCAGTTGCCACCTCAAGATGTCATGCGCCGCCAAGCAGAGCTACGGGCACGTGAAGCACAAGACAGTATTTACGACTAAAGCCTTAACCCTGTAAGGTTTGTAGTCTAATGGTTTTAAATATTTTTTTTAGAAAGCAATCAATAAAACGTCTGATAAACATTTGGCCACATGCATTTTGGTAGAAAGTCGTGATAAACTAGCAGCCTATCAAGTGTGCATGTTGATGATGTGTTCAGTGTTATTTATAGTAGGGTAGTATGGACTGTTTACCTGTAAACACGAGAACTTGACGCACGATTTATAAACGCAGGTAGTGAAACGCGCATGGACTGGTTAAAAAATATCGTACATCTTTTACCACTGGAAGCACTCAGTGATATTCTCGGCGAGATTGCTATTTGGTGGGGGCAGATGGTTAAAGACGTCCCAGCTGCAGATTTGCCAATGTATGCTTATCTTGGTGGTGTTATCATCGTATTGATATTGTGGTTATTGGTCGCTCGTATGCTGCCCAAACCATTGGGTGGAATGACGTGGATGGTACTATTCGCTGTTTTATTAGCGCCTAGTACGGCTCTGAACGACCCTAGTGTGTTAGCACCTGCTAGTATTCATGTGGTCTATTCCATTATGATGAAAGACTTTGCTGGCGCGATCGCTGGTATGGTACCGATATTGGTGGTGCTAGTGGCGGGATTGTTTGTTGGTTTTATTTGGCAGCTTATCCGTGGTGCTTTTGAATCGAGCTTAGAAAAAGCCCGTAGAAAAAGTGCAGAAGATACGCAAGCGACGATGCAGCTGACGACAGGTAGTTATTTACCAGAGAATGCCAATTTGACAAAATCGTCTGATATTGATCAGCAATCTCCTAAAACGCCTTTGGCCTCTGATACTGAAACAGATTTTGGTTTCAAAAAAGACAGCAGCTTAACTAAAAAACCTAAAATAGAAAAGTCAGACAAGTTATAAAATGGTTGTTAATAATAAGCCTATTAAAAACATTTAAAGCGTTAACGTAATAAAATATCCCATAAAAAAAGACACCTTGCGTGTCTTTTTTTATGGGAGCGTGTTTTTGTATCGGGTTGTTTAGCAATTGCGAACGCATGAGTATTTTGGCAATACGTGTGGCTGTGCTAATCTAAATGATTGTTTATTTTCCACTAATTGCCTTTAATGACTTGATGGCTTCTGACAGCCTGAATGAATAACAATAACTGAGATTCGATTATGAGCATGACTGATAAAACTCACAAAAGCTTTACTGGAACCAGCAATTATATTGCGACTGATGATTTACAGCTAGCGGTCAATGCAGCGATGACCTTGCAAAAACCTCTGCTTATTAAAGGTGAGCCAGGTACAGGTAAGACGCTACTAGCCGAAGAAGTAGCAGAGAGTTTGGGTATGCCGCTCATCACTTGGCATGTCAAATCGACGACTAAGGCCGAGCAAGGGCTATATGAATATGATGCGGTATCGCGCCTGCGTGATTCACAATTGGGTGATGACAAGGTTTATGACATTGCCAACTATATCAAGCCTGGCAAACTATGGGATGCCTTTACCAGTACAGAGCGTACGGTGTTATTGATTGATGAGATCGATAAAGCCGATATTGAGTTCCCAAATGACTTGCTGCATGAGCTAGATAAGATGTCTTTTTATGTGTATGAGACGGGTGAGACCATTACGGCTGAGCAGCGCCCAGTGGTCATTATCACGTCGAACAATGAAAAAGAGTTGCCGGATGCGTTTTTGCGTCGTTGCTTTTTTCATTATATTGACTTTCCTGAAGAGCAAACCATGCGTCAAATCATCGAGGTACATTTCCCTGATATTCAAGAAAAACTGGTCAATGATGCGCTCGATATCTTTTATAAGCTGCGTAATATTCAAGGACTTAAAAAGCGTCCATCAACGTCTGAATTGGTCGATTGGTTAACGCTATTATTGGCTGATGACATGGCACAAAACGAGTTGGAAGAAAACTTGCGCGGTGAAAAGTCAATTCCTCCGTTGTATGGTGCGTTACTGAAAAACGAAGCCGATGTGAGCCTATTGCAGCGCTTTGCCAATATGATGCGTCGTTAAACGTGAGTATGGGCGTTGTAGCTATGATAAAAATTAGCCATGATAAACATGAGTGCCAATGCCAAAATCATAACCATATCAGCCAATAAGTGATGCGACTCTTATGTTCATAAAACTATTCTACACTTTGCGTACTTACGGCGTGCCAGTCAGTACACGCGAGCTGCTCGACCTCAATGCGGCGTTAGATAAAGGACTGATGATGCAGCCGCATCCTGAAGACTCATCGCTGACTACCTTTGCCAGTCGCGAAGACATGTATCGGCTCATTCGGCTGTGCATGGTCAAAGACGAGCGCCATTTTGATAAATTCGATCGCGCCATGGCAGATTATTTTGAGGGTGTCGATAGTTTAGATATGGACGAGCTATTGGCTAAGCTGACGGACGTGCCGAAAGAGTGGCTCGACTTAAAGCTTGACCCAAAAAACCTGACCGAAGAGCAGCGGCGACTGCTAAAAAAATATGGCTCGCTCGAAGAGCTGATGAAAGCACTGGAGGAGCGGCTTAAAGAACAAAAAGAGCGCCATCAAGGCGGTAGTAAATGGGTCGGTACTGGCGGCACTTCACCGTTTGGTGCTTATGGCGATCATCCAGAAGGCGTTCGGGTCGGTGGTGAGTCACGTAAGCGCAGCGCGGCCAAAGTCTGGGAGCAGCGTAAATATCGTAATCTAGATGATGACAATCAATTAGGAACCCGTCAGCTACAGATGGCACTGCGTAATCTGCGTCAGTTTGCCCGTACTGGTAGTGCTGATGAGCTTGATATTCATGAGACCATCAGACGCACGGCAAAAAAAGGCGTGCTCGATATTCACATGCAGGCTGAGCGCCGTAATCGTGTCAAAGTGCTGATGCTGTTTGATGTGGGCGGCAGTATGGATATCCATGTTGAGGCGCTTGAGAAATTGTTTTCTGCAGCAAAAAATGAATTCAAAACTTTAGAGTTTTTCTATTTCCATAACTGTCTGTATGACTATGTGTGGAAAGACAACAATCGCCGTCATAGCGCGCCGATGTCAACGTATGAGCTGCTAAATAAATATGGGCGGGAGTATCGCGTGATATTCGTCGGTGATGCATCCATGTCGCCATATGAGCTCATGACAGTGGGTGGCAGTGTGGAATATATGAATGATGAGGCAGGTATTGTATGGCTGACACGGGTATTGGCTCATTTTGATAAAGTGGCTTGGCTGAATCCAGAAAATCCTGCTTACTGGCAATATACGCAGACCATCGTTGAGATAAAAAAATTAATGGACAATAAAATGTACTCTATGACATTGCATGGCGTGGAAGAAATGACGGGTTATTTGGCTCGTTAAGACCAGAGCTGAAAGACGCTATAAGGTTAGGGCGTGTTGAACATTCAAATGTGGTGCTGGCAGTGACTATTTTTTAGACAATATGCAGTGAAATTTTTGATACCTAGTCATTCTAGGTTAAACAATTTCGCCATGTATTGGCAAAAAAGAGTACTGCCCTCCACTCGAGCATAGCTCTCGCCTTGCAAACGGGCAAAGCAGTGCTTTGCTGGAGCCGTTCTCAAGGCTGAGGCTAAAATCACCCCAAACGTTGTTGCAATCCTAGCCAAGGTCTCGACATTATCGTCGACTTGCGCCTAGTTTGGTGCAATTTTAGCGATCAGCAGTCCTAATATTTGAATGCTCAACACGCCCTAATTATGGGTAGGTTAAATAATCAAGAAGCCGTGTGGGTCGCATTATCAGATCTATTTTTAGACACTGAGATATCTTATGAGTTTATCGCTAGGCGAGTGGCACACGTTGATATTATAGCGTTAGAGTATATGCTCTATTTTGAAGTTGCCCCTATTTGTATTGGTAATCTTCTTATGCCAATACCTACTGTTTGGTCGGGATTTAATGAAGACTGTTTTATCAATGATATAAATCATCACTTGCAGCAGTTTAATGCCAGTCGATTCTATCGTTTCAAAATAAAGCTTCAAGCACAATTTTATAAAAGATTTTTGAATCACGAATGGCTAAAACTTGCTGCAGAAATACGATTGGCGCATGAAAAGCATTTGGCATCATAAGTCAGTATCGAAATAAGCTAAAAGCATTTATTCAATACCAGTCTCTACCACGCCAATCATAACGCCCATCTCTTTTTTATCATGTTTATCAATACTGGGTGCGTATAATGCCGACGCAATACCACCATCTAAAAACAGCGCATTTGGGCAGCTTAAATCGTCTTTAAACAGTTCAGCAAACTCATAAAAGCTGACAGGCTCATCGCTATTCACAAACTGTATACTGCCATCACTACAAACGCCTGCACCATTACGAATCTTGAGTGAGGTGCTGTCAGGTTTGAATTGTGGATGTATCTCGTTATTGATAACCAGCATTGGGCCAGATTGGGTGGCATACCATGGCTGTGCTTCACCATTTTTAAGCAGCTCATCTAAGGCGTTGCTTTCCGTGATTTGTACCTTCCCAGACTTATCCCACCACATGACCCCATTGGGCAGTAAATGAAAATTACCGCCACCTTCATTGAGGTTCAACGCGCGAACTTCTTTGCCTTCAATAGTGGTATAGCCAATCGGCGCATAGTCTTTATTATACATACCTGCATTGGTGGCAAAGCTCAGTGTTTGATTGTCTGGTAAAGTCGATAATAAGTTATCGAAAGTCAGCAGTGGCTCATCACTCTCAGACTGCTGCCAAAACAGCTTTAATGCGTAACGTCCATCGCTCAATGCTTCCGCTGTAATGCGACAAGCACTGTAAGAAAACGGCGCATCTTGAGACTGGCATGACCAGTTTTCTGTGTCACTATTACTGACGGCAGTGCTTGTAGGCTTACAAGCACTGATACTAAGTGAGAGCAGGACGGCTGTACATAAAGGTACGGTATGAACAAAACTTGGCATTGAATAGACCTCTTGCAAAAGTCATAGTTTAAGCTCGGAATTAATGATACCAGCAAA
>NZ_RRYV01000308.1 GCF_014861395.1 Psychrobacter sp. FME13
ATCGTTGCTGAAAGCATAAATGTACGCGGATCACCTAAGGCAAGATCGTTGTAAGATGCCGTTGTCCAGTATGCCTTATTCATCACGTTATCAACACGTGCTCGAATGGTAAGAGGGGTTTGATTAACAGAAGTTAGATAACGTGCTCCAATATCGTATGTGGTGTGACCTGGTAACGACTGTATATTATCATTTTCAAGATATTGTTTAGATACGGCATTTGCATTCGCTGTTAGCGTTAGATTTTCTATAAAAGGTAAATCCCACTCTGCCCCAATTTTAGATTGCCACTTTGGAACACCTGCAGCTTGATTGCCTTCATTAACACCATCATTTGTTTTAGTTAACTTCGCATCAATATAGGTAATACCACCCATCAAGCGTACACTCTCAGCAGGCGAGCCAAAGAACCCCCACTCTACACCTCGATTACGCTGTTCACCAGCATAAGAGAAAACATTGGTATCTGTATCGGTATAACTATTGGGTTTTTCAATTTCGTAGAGACTAAGGGTATGAGTAAACTCGCCACGATCCATTTTTATTCCTATTTCCTTTTGTTTCGTTTTATAAGGAGCAAATATTTCACCTGAATTTTCTGCACTTGTTGGTGCTGTAGCGCCTTTGCTTAGTCCTTCTATATAGTTCGCATACAAAGAAGTTTGATCTGTCATTTTTGTAAGAAACGCCACTGACGGCGTTATAGCGCTTTCATCATACTTAGTACCTGAGGATAAGATACCTCCCGTTTGTTCTGTTTCTAGCTGCTGATACCGAGCACCTAAGGTGAGTTGGTATTTATCCTGATCAAACGATAAAGTGTCTGCAATTCCGTAGCTGGTCAAATTTGTGTCAGTCGTCAATAACAACGGCACATCAAAGTTTAGGCTAGGTGTTTCCCATACTGGATTATAAATATTAGTGTCATATGTATAAGTGGCGTCAAAGGACTTAGCATTTAAATTGTACTCTTCATTGTAACGGGTAACATTCGCCGCAAGCTGATGCTCAATAGCTCCTGTCGAAAAATTGCTGTTCAGCCCTACTTCCATAGAGACTCTTTCATTATCATCAGCAACGTATCCAATCGTCGTATTTATATCTCCGTCAGAATTATATACCTGCGCCTTTGCTGCACTGAGCCCTTTAAACTCCATTTTATTAGCACCTA
>NZ_RRYV01000309.1 GCF_014861395.1 Psychrobacter sp. FME13
GCTATTTTAACAAAAACCTCTTATCAGGTGTCCTAAATTAGTTGACCACTACAAACTAATGAATTTTTAGGCTACTCAACATATCAAACCTACAGTGTTCAAGTTCATGAGTAGTATTTCGCCCCCACAGCTCAAAGAGCAAACCATTAAAGCGAACATAAGAAAAATAGATATCAGTATCTTTTAACTTAATATCGTTTTTAACCTTTTTACTGTAGTCGCTATATAACGTATTTAATATTTCTTCTGATTTTTCGCGGTCATCTAGAACTAGGTTGAGAGTCTCGAGCATACCAAATCTATCGAGTTCTGTTAGCTCATGACCATACTGTTTTCTGGCATATACACTGTTAGAACGGTAAGATATTTTATTGATTTTCTTATTGAGGCCTATATCTAGCAAGTCTAGTTGACCATTTATCTTACCTAACTCAATGTTGTTAACATAATAATAGTTGTCACTTGTTAGCTGAGTATATAATGGTGAGTTCTCAAAACGTTCTAAAAATAAATCTTTATCCATCACTTCTATAAAGTCATCTCTTCGCACGCCAGTATCGATAAATTTTATTTTGTTCCTAGCATAACGACTATATTTATATTCAACACAAGGGCCTAGATTTGTGAAACTTGGAGGATCTAAATAAACATTTCTATAAGCATCAAATTTTGAGTCAAATATTGGTTCTATCGGTTGCGCTTTGCTTTGAATGGACAGGGTCAATATAATGACAGTGCTAAATAGTTGAAGGTATCTTGTATACATGATAACGCCTATTATTTGATTTGATTACTGATATTAATATATGCTTCTATCATTGCGGATAATATCCCATTGCCATTTAAATGAAGCGAGATTATTCTCATAGAATTCATTAAGTTGAATATCTTGATTAATGCCTGAAGGATCGAGCTTATCATTGTAATCCATAATATTATCAGTATAACCTTGGTAAAACTGATGTTTGGCTGAGCTACTAGTCTCAAAAGTATGCGGTAACCCTAATGTGTGCCCTAGCTCATGGATAGTAGTTAGTGCATGGTATTTGCTACCGTCATATTTGTACATTACCCCTAAATTTCCTGCTTCATCTATGTATAGTCAATCTCACCTAAAAATGTTATAAACTAATTATTAAATCGAATTGCTAT
>NZ_RRYV01000310.1 GCF_014861395.1 Psychrobacter sp. FME13
TGACGTTTGCAGTCCTTGCACTGGTAGTTCTGCTTGCCATAGCTTTTTTTGCCGTTTTTCTTTAAACTGGGACTGTGACAGTCGGGGCAATTGATCTGTATTTGTGTCTTCATAACCTCAAATATATCATCTTGCTTCGGCTGTCACCCTTCTTTTATTACTCCAGCATACTTTTTGATACACCACCCTTTTTTTATCTTTTTTTTGAGCCCTTATCCCGAATTGGGGTTACCTAGAGTATATACCAAGCTATCTTGAGTAGCTGCCTGATTTCCAGCACTATCAGAATCAAGTAAAGCTGCAATTTTCAAATTTTGAGCATGTAGTATGGTGGCGTAGTAGACTACTTTGCCAGCTGTATTAGCGAAAACTAGAGAGATTTTATCGTTCAAGTCAGCTATTTTTTTTGCGCGTAAAAGTGCTGACGCTGCCTCTATATACCAGTAATCTGTTAGCCCCTCTAAAATTAGATTCTTCTTTTGCGTAAATAAGCTTTGAGCCAAATCGTATCCTAATGCTTCTTGGAGAGGGAGAAGAGCCGCTGGATCGCTTGAATTAATTGTATTATGTACTTTAGTACCATCACTACGATCTTTCATTTCCACAACTTTGACAATATTTAGTTCATCAGGCCCTACTAGAAATGGAGAGTGAGTGGTATAGATAGTTTGGTTTTGTTCCGCTAATCTTGATATTGTTGTTCTAAAATCTCGTTGCTTCAAAGCATGAAGGCTCATGCCTGGTTCATCTAGAAGAAGAATAGCATTTTTATGTTTATCCGCAGCTTCTGCAAAGAAAATTATAAAAAACGACACAAGCCATTGAAAACCCTCTGATCGTTGATCTAACTCAATATCGACACCCATATCGTCTTCTACAACAACTTTCAAGTACTGACCATCAGCTGTTACTCTTAGTTTATCGGCTTCTGGTCTGTTAGGGTTTGGCATCCATATTTTTCGAATTTCTCTCGTGAGATGAATGCTTGCCGCATTTAACAAATAACTCCTCCTATCTAGTTTGTCTTGGTAGTCCTTCAATGCTTTTGGATTATTAGCATTTGGGACTGGAGTATTACCAAAGCCCCCTATGGCAGGATAGTTGTCACCCCTAAATAATAATTCCAAAGGGGACAATG
>NZ_RRYV01000311.1 GCF_014861395.1 Psychrobacter sp. FME13
TAGGCTTAGATGTGTATAGCTCATGGTTGCAATCTCACTTTGGTCGGTGGATAAAAACTTTGATGCTAGCGCATCTAGGTCTTTTTTTCACCTTGCATTTGGTATTGCACTTCATGTGTTAATCTAAGGATGATATGACAATTATAACTGCACCTAATGGATATGGAAAAACAATCTGTCTGAAAATTATACATTCGATATTTAATCTTAATTTTATGTACTTTGCCGAGCTTGATTTTGATCAGATATCCTTGACTACGGATAAAGGTACTCTATCAATAGTAAAAACGGCAGTTGTTAAAAAAAGTAGAGATATAAAGCAAGTATCTTTATTTAGTCACGAAGAAATAAATGGTGAAAGTCCTTTTTTTGATGAAGATATTGTTTTGTTCGATAATAAGCAAAACGAATTAGAAGTACCTAAAAAATTAGAAATTGTAATGCAGTTTGATGGTGTTATAAAGATACATCCTATAAATCTTGATGAACATTACGAACTATATCGTAGGCACTTAGATGAATCCCATGTATTTTTGAGTAGAATGGACTATGACAGGTGGACAGATAGAAGACCAGGGCTTCGTAGGAACTACAGTTTTGAAGAAGCTATTGAGGCTTTTGGCTTACCCGACCTCTCTGAAGAAAGATTTGAACTACCTAAATGGTTAGTAGACTTTTGTAAAAATCAAAAAACTTACTTTGTACAAGATCAAAGACTAATTTTAAAGAAAAATGACAAAAATAGTAGAAATGATTTTTTTACTAATGCTATTGAAAGGTATTCTGAGAGACTGAAATCTAAAATTAGAGATTCTAGTGTTAAGGTTTCAATGAACTCACAACAACTTGATTCTACTTTTCCAAAACGGCTAGTAACTAGCAAAGACAAATACGATAACTTCGATAAAAATGAGCTTATTGAAGCTCTTGAAAAAATTCAAGATAAAAGAAAAAAGTTAATGAAATATGACCTTCTGTCTCAGGATAGTAGCTTAGATAATGAAATAGAAGTTGATCATATCGAGGAAAATGATGTAAAGGTTTTAAACTTATATGTTTTAGATACAAATAAAAAGCTATAGTCAGATGACCACAAAAATGTTATAAAATAAATCAACTAAACGATTACCAC
>NZ_RRYV01000312.1 GCF_014861395.1 Psychrobacter sp. FME13
GCATTGCCACGCGATATGATAAGCTCAAAGATAGCTATGCAGCGGCGGTAATGCTTGCTTGTGTCTTTATCTGGTTGCCCCTGATTTGAATTCTATACACACCCTATTTTAGGGCTTTTTGAACATGGGCCATAGACTGTCGCAAGTCGTGCTCGGTTTTGTCTACAAGACGGCTTGGATAAATTAGCAGTCCCTGTTTGTGAATGTTTAATACAACTTAGTCATCATTGAGTCGTCAAAATAAAGGCTGCGATGACTTGGTTCAGGGAAGATCGCACAATCAAAAGGATGTAATTTTGAATCAAACAATATATGGGCTTTTGGCATTACTGCCAATCGTTCTCTGTGGTATTTTTCTTATAGGCTTGCAATGGTCAGCTAAAAAAACAATGCCTATCATTTTAGTTGTTACCGCTGCGCTTGCCATTTTTATATGGGATATGACGCTTAACCGAGTGTCATCATCTATTATTCAGGGTTTGGTGATAACTGTCTCGGTGTTGTGGATTGTCTTTGGTGCTATTTTTCTGTTGAATACATTAAAACATACTGGTGCAATCGCCGTTATCCGTGCTGGGTTTACCAATGTATCGCCAGATAGGCGTGTGCAAGCCATTATTATTGCATGGTGCTTTGGCTGCTTTCTTGAGGGTGCCTCAGGTTTTGGTACAGCTGCCGCTATTGCTGCGCCTTTGCTGGTGGCGATAGGATTTCCAGCGCTGGGTGCGGTGTTGATGGGAATGATGATACAAAGTACACCTGTATCATTTGGTGCGGTCGGTACGCCTATCGTTATTGGGGTAAATAATGGGTTAGATAAAGCGGCCATTAGCGCTCAACTGGCACAAGAAGGACTAGAGTGGGGCGACTTTTTACAACTGATTACCAGTCAAGTGGCTATCATGCATGGTGTCATTGGTACGTTTATGCCACTTTTTATGGTGATGATGCTCACCCGCTTTTTTGGTAAGAATAAAAGCTGGAAAGAAGGCTTCGCTATTTGGCCGTTTGCGATTTTTGCAGGCTTGGCATTTACAATCCCTTATATGATAACCGGTGTTTTTTTAGGGCCAGAGTTTCCATCACTGGTCGGTGGTTTGGTTAGTGTCGCCATCGTTGTTAATG
>NZ_RRYV01000313.1 GCF_014861395.1 Psychrobacter sp. FME13
TATAGCATCTAGAAGACGTAGACCGTAGCTAATCATCTTTTTCTTGTTTCCAGTGCGTTATGCGATCGGTTAGCAAATGAGATGATTTTTACCGTAAAAATGAATTATTTTTTAGGCATTTTTTATCTTTTGTCTTTCTTAGTTATCAACAACCAAAAAGGTTTTTAATGTTTTTAATGCTTTTAAGAGCTTTTAAGTTGTCTCAAAGCCTTGCTACTACTGGTCTGTGTAGGAGCTTAACGGACGTTTACCTGTCAATTAACGGACGTTTACCTGTCAATTAACGGACGTTTACCTGTCAATTAACGGACGTTTACCTGTCAATTAACGACTTATTTTGTTTAAGTCCCTTTAAAGACATGATAAAGTAAAGTCTTTTATTTAAAAGAGTTCACAAATATGAGCGACAAAAAGTTAAAAAATGAGGTTGTTAAAACTCACAGGTTAAATACAGCTCTACAAAAATTATCACTTGCTGAAATTCGACTTATGCAGTTAGCGATTATAGATGCAAGAGAAACAGGTGCAGGCATAGATACTTTAACCCCCTTACCTATCCATGCAAGCCGTTATGCCGAGGCGTTTGGTGTTACAAGACAAACGGCGTATGAAGTTCTTATTGAGGCTGAAACCTCTTTATTTAAGCGTTATTTTACATTTCTTGATGAGCGAGATGGTAAGCCAGTTAAGTCTCATTGGGTAAGTCAGGCAAAGTATTTAGATGATGAAGCGATCATTGAAATAATGCTTACACCTGCTGTAGTCAAAGAGATTACACGTATTGATGCTATAGAAGCTAAAACTCTATTCACAAGATTTGCGCTTGAGCAGGTAGCACCAATGAAAAGCGTCTACTCTGTGAGATTATACGAACTACTCAACCAATGGAAGCAAGCGAAAAAGGTAAGCTTTGACCTAAATACTTTCAGGGGACAGTTAGGTGTTGAGGATACTGAGTACAAGGCAATGAGCGACTTTAAAAAGCGCGTCCTAGATCTTGCTGTGAATGAAATTAATGAAAAATCAGACCTAAAAGTGAGCTATGAACAGGTTAAAAAGGGCGTGGCTATAGCAGGCTTTAAATTTAAAGTAT
>NZ_RRYV01000314.1 GCF_014861395.1 Psychrobacter sp. FME13
TAATACCAAACCCAAAATATATAGTATAATCCGCTTATGACTATACCAATACATAACCTAGAAGACCATGACTTTGGCAAACACTCAAAGACTGAGCGCAATCCCAGAGCCCGACTACGCCTGCTCATCTTACACCAATATAGTATAGGCAAAGCCACCAACGATATTGCCAAAGACCTCTGCATACATCCTGAAACTGCCAGACGGACATTGAAGCGATATTATGAACGAGGACTTGAGAGTCTCTATGATCGTCATCGTCGAGGTCGTCACAGCAAATTGGCAGAAGCAGACACAGCCGCTTTTAAAGCCATGATAGTCTCTGAACAAGAAAAGCGCGCTGGCGGTCGTCTAACCGGCAAAGACATTCAGCAATTGGCTAAAGAACACTACAACGCTCACTACACCGTTAACGGTATCTACGAGCTACTCAAGCGTATTGATATGAGTTGGATAAGTGCTCGTAGTCAGCATCCAAAAGCCGACCCACAAGCTCAAGACGCTTTTAAAAAAACTTTATAGCACAGGTTAAGGCGTCACTGCCTACTGATGTGAGCCTAGATCAAGTGGACATCTGGTTTCAAGATGAAACTCGAATAGGACAACAAGGCTCATTGACCAGAGTTTGGCATTACCGCGGTGGGCGACCTCGACTGATCAAGCAGCAACAGTTTCATTCCGCTTATCTGTTTGGTGCCTTTTGTCCAGCGACAAAGAAGGCTGTCGGCTTAGTACTGCCTTTCGTTAATAAACACACCATGTTATTGCATATGCAAGAGATTAGTAAAGCCGTTCCAAAAGGACGTCATGCGGTGGTGGTGATGGATGGCGCATTATGGCATCAACCAAGCTTGAATCAGGCTAATGTCACTATGCTTAAACTACCGCCTTATTCACCTGAGCTCAATCCCTCTGAGAGAGTATGGCAGTACCTTAAGCAAAATGAGTTATCCAATCGTTGTTATGACAGTTATGAGGCTATTGTTGATGCCGCTTGCTTGGCTTGGAATAATTTGCTTAAACAGCCACAAAGAATTCGGTCGTTAACTGCTCGTGCTTGGGCGCAACTTTAATTGTTGGGTTTGGTATAA
>NZ_RRYV01000315.1 GCF_014861395.1 Psychrobacter sp. FME13
TTGCTTTGGCTGTCACCCTCCTTTATTTCTTCAGCATACTTTCTGACACACCACCCTTTTTTTATCTTTTTTTTGAGCCCTTATCCCGAATTGGGGTTATATAGGAATCATTATGACCATCACTATTTACGGTATCAAATCATGCAGCACCATGAAAAAGGCGTTTACTAAGCTTGAGGAGTTAGGTGTTAGCTATGATTTTCATGATTATAAAAAACAAGGCATCGACAAACCAAGCGTCCAGCGTTGGGTGGATGTGCTAGGTATCGATAAAGTGCTGAACAAGCGTGGTACCACATGGCGCAAGCTGACCGATGAGCAAAAGCAAGCAGCTGATGCCGATATAAATAACGCGATTGATTTACTAGTCGAAAACACCAGTATGATTAAGCGTCCGATTGTGGAAGGTCAGATTGACGATAAAAATCAAAGTCAGTCAATATTGCTGTGCGGCTTTAATGAAGCTGAGTTTGAGGCGGTTTTTTCATAAATAATTTTCATAAAAAGCTGTCACTTTGACAAATTATAAACTATGCTCTCATTGGTAGAATTAAGTTTACTAATTTATAGGGTCTATTGAATGTTTAAATGTGCTATCAGCACGGTATCTGAATGCTCAATAGACCCTAATGTTCGAGGATAGAATGATGAAAAAATTATTACTGATGGCTACGCTTGCAGCAGCACCTATAATGGCCACAAGCGTACAGGCGGCAGACTCATCAACTAAAGTAACCTTTGCAAAAGACAGCTATTGCGGTAACTTTACAGGCAATATCAAAGATGGAAAAGTGTTTCGTTTATGGCTCGCAGCAGACCAAAACTTAGTGATTCGTAATGTTGGCGATGATCGTATCAATATGGCTTACGTCTCAGGGCCAAGTGGTCGATTGGACGGTGACCGCTATGATAATGAAACGTCTTACATTACTGAGAGTAAAGGCAACCACTATATGAAGATTTATGGCAATAGTCACCATAGTTCTGTTGAGTTCTGTGCTTATTAAATTCATCTTGTTTGAATGAATGTTAGGGCGTGTTGAACATTCAAATATTAGGGCTGCTGATCGCTAAAATTGCACCAA
>NZ_RRYV01000031.1 GCF_014861395.1 Psychrobacter sp. FME13
TGGTGCCCAATACTTTACCGATACTGACTGAGGCTATAATAGCTATGTCTCTAACACCGCAACCTCTCACCGTCATTAGCCGTATGATGTCTTCTATTTTAGAGTGACAGCCCTTATAAGTTAAGGCATGGTCACCAATGAATTGACGTTTGCAGTCCTTGCATTGGTAGTTCTGCTTGCCATAGCTTTTTATGCCGTTTTTCTTTAAACTGGGACTGTGACAGTCGGGGCAGCTGATATCTATTTGTGTCTTCATAACCTCAAATATATCATCTTGCTTTGGCTGTCACCCTCCTTTATTTCTTCAGCATACTTTCTGACACACCACCCAAGCGATTATGTCACTAACTTTCCTAACCATAATAATCGTGCTGTCCCCTATGTCCGTTGGGGAGCACTTTTAGTCGCCATGGCTTTATCTGCATACTTAGCAAAAGCCTATCAAAAAAACCTACAAGGTAATGGTATCTGGGTATTTGTTATCGTAGTACTTATCGTTATTGTTTTAGCGAAGGTCGTTTTTAAATGGGTAATTAATAGACGTTTGAAACGCTAGATTGTCATCCATAGTTTTATTACTTTAACCCTCTTACTTATTGATATGAATGCCTTATGCCAACTAAACATCAAAACCACCAATCTGATTCAAATCACTCCATACCATCAGAAGACACACGTACTGACCGCAACTTTGACGCCATCGCTGATCACTTTGAAAAAAAAGTCTATGGTGGTCTAAAAGGTGACATTCGATTGGCGGTACTGCGCCGTGATATCTTTGAGCATTGCGCCCAAATGAGCAAAGATCTTGGCAGACATTTACGTATCTTAGATGTGGGTGCAGGACTTGCACAGATTGCTATTGAGCTTGCAAAACAAGGTCATACGGTCATCATCAATGACATATCAGAAAACATGCTAGAAAAAGCCAAGACAAGTGCTGCACAGTTGGATCAAAAGCTTGATATCAACTGGTATGTTTGTCCGTATCAATCGCTTGAGGACAAGCTGGCTCAGGTAGGCACAGAAAAATTTGATTTAATTTTATGTCACGCATTGCTTGAGTGGTTGGCAGAACCTGCAATGGTTATGGACTTTTTTGATCGCCAACTAACAGATAGTGGTGCACTATCACTGTGCTTCTATAACCCTGCTAGCTTCGATTATCGCAACCTGATTATGGGAAATTTCAACTTACTCGATAATACCGAATATAAAGCTGATAATAAGAAAAGCCTGACACCCAATCACCCTGTGGCTAAACAAGAGGTGGAATCCTGGTTAGTCGCCCATCATTATCAAACGGTTCGTACCAGTGGACTGCGTGTGTTTCATGATTATTCACCACTCAAACGTGGCGGACATACAGATCCAGAAGCGGTAATACGGATGGAGCTGCGTTACTCACAACTAGAGCCGTATAAGTGGCTGGGACGTTATTTGCATATACTGGCCACCCGAAAAACATAGCAATAATGAGCCAATAAAATAAGAGACTAAATTGAGCTCAGCCAACTGTTTTGTCTATGCAGTTTTATCTATGCAGTTCCTATATATCCTTTGTCTACGCCGCCCCTGACCCATCATACTCTGACCATGTGGTGGCATTGATGTTTTTTTCATCGAATACAACCACATGCTCAAGCATCGGTAAGATACCGATGCGCGTACCTATCTCATGATTATGATGACTAGGAACTAGCGATAGTACGGTCTGTCCATCGTCAAGTTGTAAGCGGTATAAGTAGTTCGCCCCGCGAAACACACGTCCGATAATCAGTGCTGTCTGCGTACTGTCATCGTCATGAATGATATCATCAGGACGTACCAGCACTTTAATTAGTGTGCCATTTGGATAATCATACTCGCAATGCTGTGGGTGACCAGACTCATCATAGACTTCCATACGGCGATAGATATCACCGAGTGCCGTCTCAACATGACCTTCTTTGATGATGCCATCTATCATCGCCCCCTCGCCCACGAACTCGGCGACAAACGGACTAATAGGCTCATGATAAAGCTCACTCGGCGTTGCCCACTGCACCAGCTTACCCTCACTCATGACGCCGACTTTATCCGCCAATGCAAACGCTTCGTTTTGATCATGCGTCACTAATATAGCGGTGGTATTGGTACGTTTTAGAATATCACGAACATTCATAGCCAATGACTCGCGTAGCACCACATCTAGGTTTGAAAACGGTTCATCCAATAGCAAAAGTTTGGGATTTGGCGCTAGTGCACGTGCGAGTGCTACCCGTTGCTGCTGACCACCTGAGAGTTCACTAGGACGTTTGTCCGCATGCTCGGTTAATTCGACAAGGCTTAGCATCTCAGCCACACGGGCTTTTTTGTCAGTGGCAGACCATTTGTTGAGGCCAAAAGCGATATTTTTTGCCACACTTAGGTGACCAAATAACGCATAGTCCTGAAACACCATACCCATGTCACGTTTGGCTGGTACTACGGCAAATGAGGTACGAGCCGTTTTATCCGTTAGGCACTGATTGTTTAATTGAATACGGCCACCGCGACTTTCTTCTAGCCCTGCAATCGCACGTAATGCCGTGGTTTTTCCGCAACCGCTATACCCCAAAAAGCAACCAATCTCGCCTTGCTGTAATTCTAATGACAGTCCATTGACGATGATCGTATCGTCATAGCCCACGATTAAATCTTGCACACTAAAATAAGGATCAGCAGCGTCTTTGGTATCTGAGCTAAAACCACGGTCTTGCGCCAACCTGCTAGTAGACTGAGGCTCTATTGGCTTAGCACTTGTTGGCTTAGTACTTGTTGCTTGAGAGTCTGATAAGTTTTTAGTTAGATCCGTGTGCATAGACAGTACCAGTTAGCAGTTAGCGATTAATAAATAAAACTCGTAGAACGATGGATAAAACGTGATGGAAACGTTTGAATATTTTCGACTTATTTCAGACAATCAAGGTTAACTTTGTTTGTCACTTTGACGCAATAATATCCAAACAGGCAGCAATCCGACCAACACTATCAATAAGCTTGGTAATGCAGCACGTCCCCACATACCTTCACTGGTCATCTCAAACACTCGAACCGCCAACGTATCCCAGCCTTGCCGCCGAGTCATTAACGTAATTGGCATCTCTTTCATGACTTCAACAAAGCCCATTAATAATGCAGTTAGTACACCAGGACTCAGCACTGGCAACATCACATGTCGCCATCGTTGATAAGCACTATCACTCAGCAGTTTGGCAGCCGCTTCTTGATTGATGGTCAATCGCTGTAATTGGCGATCCACCGGCTGAAAACTAACGGTCATAAAGCGCGTAGACAACGCCAGTAACATAACAATCACGCTACCTGATAGCAGCTGCTGCGACGTAATGCCAAAAGCAATCATCTGATTGTCTAACCAAGCAATGGGAATAAATATGCCGACAGCCAAGACCGTGCCGGGCACCACATAACCCAAATTGGCCAACGTGGTCATTAGCTTGGTTGATCTATCAGGATACTGACGCTTAATCCAAGCAATAATAACCGCCAAAAAGGCGATAAAAATCGTGGTCATACTCGCAATCATGATGCTATTGGTCACAAAATCAATGTAACGGGCATCAAAATCCTGCCTGAAATTCAACGCCGTCCAATAGATAAGTTGCAAAAACGGTATAAAGAAAGCCACTGCAAAAATCATTGTGCATAATAACGTCATGGCCCATTTGGCAGAGGTCCTGGCTTCAAAGCGCTGATTACTACCTTGAGTGATAGAGTTGCCACGCTTTGCCTGCCAATACTGCTCAAACAACACAACGATAAACACCATACCGATTAATAAGGCTGCCAGCTGTGCCGCAGTGGTCAAGCTAAAGAAGCCAAACCATGCTTTATAAATGGCCGTGGTAAAAGTATCGACATTGAATACTGACACCGCGCCAAAATCTGCAAGCGTTTCCATACTGGCCAGTAGTAATCCGCCGATGATCCACGGTAGTGCTTGTGGCAGTGCCAACCGGAAAAACACGCGACCACGAGTTAAACCCAGCATTTGCCCTGCTTCAATCGCGCGCCTACCCTGCGATAAAAACGCTTGGCGCGCCAGTAAATAAACGTAAGGATAAAAGGCTAAAGACAAGACTAGACCGGCACCCCAGATATTACGAACCGAAGGAATTGCTGTATTAATACCTAAATCACGCAAACCTGTCTGCAATGGCCCACTAAAATCAACAATACCCAAGGTAACAAATGCCAAGACATAAGCCGGTATCGCTAGCGGCAACATTAGCGCCCACGAAAAAAACCGCTGCCCAGGGAAGCGATACATACTGGTTATCCACGCAAGTACGGTACCGACCGTACCAGAAACAACCGTGACCATTAACAATAAAGTCGCGGTGTTTTTTAGGACTTGCGGCAGCACATACTCTGCCATGTGCGTCCAAATATCGGCAACTGGCTGCGTCCACGACAACAGCACAATCACAATTGGCACAAGCATAAACAACGAAATCAGCCCTAAGACTGATTTTGAAAAGATACATTTCCGAGTGGCATGGTCTTGACTGACCATGTGATGTTTGTCGATACTAGCACTATTTCTGCTAATGTCATCGACTGTAGCACTGTTGCGTACAGACGCATCTGGCGTTGTGCTCATAAATTATTACCGTGTCATACGTATAGAAACCTTATATAAAATCAAATCCCAAAATACCGTAAACGCTATCAAACTTCGTCACGGTCGTTTTGAGATTGGTATTATTTATGATTTCTATTTATAACCTGCTTTGTCCATTAATTGAATCGCTTGGGTTTGTAGCTCACCAAACTTTTGCACACTGATATCATCTTTATTGAACGGACCCCATGATCTGAGCATATCTGACTCATCAACACCTTCTTTCACTGGGAATTCTTTATCTGAGCTGGCATAAAGACCTTGTGCCTCATCAGATGACAACCACTCTATCAATTTAAGCGTACCATCTGGATTGTCTGAGCTTGCCACTACACCAGCACCTGAGATATTGACATGCGTACCAGTCGTGCCTTGGTTTGCCCAAAATATATTGACAGGGAAATCTGGTTTTTCATCTAGTATGCGACCATAATAATAACTATTCGCCACACCTACTTCGCACTGACCAGCAGCGATGGCTTCAAGCATACTGGTATCATCACTGAACACATCAGTGGCTAAATTATCTACCCAACCACGAACGATTTCTTCCGTTTTTTCTTGACCCAAGTGCTCCATCATACTGGCCACAAGTGATTGGTTATAGACCTTCTTAGACGTGCGTAGGCATAACTTACCTTTCCACTTTGGATCGGCCAAATCTGCATAAGTAGATAACTGGTCAGCACTGACTTTGCTTGGGTCATAAAAGATAGTGCGAGCACGTAATGACAAACCGGTCCACTGACCTTGTGGATCACGGTATTTTGCAGGAACGTTAGCTTCCAATACAGTAGACGATACTGGCTGTAGCAAACCTTGCTGTGCAGCTTGCCATAAGTTACCAGCATCAACGGTCAAAAGCATATCAGCGGGTGTATTCTGACCTTCTGCTTTTAGCCGTGCCATGAGCGGACCAGTGCTGTCTGTGACTAGCTCAACCTTCACACCTGTTTGTTCGGTATAGCGATCTAGCAATGGCTTAATTAACTGCTCGTTACGTGAAGAATAAATAGTCACTGTTTGACCGTCTGCACTCGTAACATCACCATTCGCAGCTTGCTGTTCACTACTATCTGCTGCTGTATCTGTCTCCGCACTTTCTTCTGTTGTAGATGAGTTATTACAACCCGCTAATCCCAACATCATACCCAATATAGCAACAGGTAAGACGAGCTTAGTAGAAGTTAGGTTAGCGCTAATGGTATTCAGTGACATGGTTTTCCCCACAATAATACAACGGAAAGATAAGATGGCGACAAGGCAAAACAGCTATAAAAACCCTGACTGTTAGGATAGTAACACCGCAATACTTCAAAACAACATACTAATAGAAATGAGATTAATTATCAATACATTTGTCTTATTCAAAAACACATCTAGCAACAGATATAACGATGGCTATTTAAAGCCTACACTTGCTGGTTCTGACAATCCAAACAGTCATAGATTTTTTAATACTTTTTGAGCTTTTTTAGGGTTCCTTTTTTTGAAGTTCACTGTAGCAGCCACTGTCCTAAGATAGCATTCACAGCGGCTTCTGTCCGCAAGATACGTGAACCAATATTGACAGCTTCACAACCCTGCGCGGCAAGCATTGCTATCTCATAATCTATCCAACCACCCTCAGCGCCGATACAGACTAAGCTGGGTAAGTTTTTTGCTGTAGATGATGATTGCTGGTGTCGCAAATACTGTGCAAATGACTGCTCACTATAAGGGTGCGCAACAATACCTCGGTGGGTCATAATACTTGCCAGCTTATCTTCGACAAATGGCTTAAAGCGTTTTTCTAAGCTAATTCGAGGTGCTATCGTATCGACGCCTTGTTGTAGTCCTTCTAATAAAAACTCGTCAAGCCGTGCCAGCATTGGACTTTGCCAATAGCTTTTTTGTGTGCGATAGCTATTGATAAGAATGATATCTCGTACGCCAAGTGCGGTCATATCCATTATCAAGCGTCGTAACACTTTAGGACGTGGCAGTGCCAATATGACGGTTAAGTCTAACTTGGGTGGAGGTTCAGTAGTCAGTTGAACATCACCCAACTGAATGCTATCCGAGCAGATATTTTCAATGATTGCCGTGCCTAGCTGACCACCTAGCTGACCAATCTTTAGTGTATCACCGACTTTTGCGGCGAGTACGTTATGGACATGATTGACCTGTGATGACTCACTGATTTGCGCAGAGTCATGCGAAAAGCTAGTATCGGGCAATAATATACAGTTCATAGTATCTCTTGTTTGGCATACTGCTCGATAACGTCTTCAATCATCGTAAATTGACGTATCAATACTGCTTGTTGTTGCACGGTCATCTGCTCGCCAGCTTGTCCTGCCTGTTTTGCTACATCAAGATGACTCAACCAAGATAACAACTGCTGATAAATAAGTTCTATATCATCATTTTTATCGGTATTCAGCGAGCTTGTGGTACTTATTGCGTCCTGAGTAACAGGGTGATAAAAGGTGTTATGTGGTTGATACAGCGCACCTACTTCAGACAATTTATCAACCACCACTTGGCAAGATTGTGTATAACCACCCATTATCACAGGTGTTGCTACGCTCGCTGGCTCGACAGGATTGTGACCACCGACATCGACCAACGACCCACCAACTAGCGCCACATCTGCTAATGCATACCAAGTCATCAGCTCACCCATGCTATCAGCCAAATAAACTTGTGTCTCAGGGTTAATGCCCTGGTCTGCACTGCGCCGTGTCATTGTTAATTCTGACTTTTCAATGAGCGCTGCCACTTCGTTAAAACGCTCAGGATGTCGCGGTACGATAATTAGTAGCGTGTTAGCAAGCGCTGGATTAGATAGTAGATGCTTATGTAGTGACAATACCGTCTCTTCTTCACCGCTATGCGTACTTGCTGCTACCCAAACTGGTCGCTCAGTTGTTCCAAACGCTTGTGCCAGTTTAACTTTTTGGTCTAGTATTTCGCTACTTTTGCCTGCTGCATCGCTCGCCTTCATTTCAGCAACAGCGTCATCGCTCTCCAAGAAGTTAGTTTGAGAAATACTGCTGGTAGGAGCACTGATTTTAGAAACATTGGTTTTAGAAATACTTGTTTTAGGCGTATTAATCACCCATTTTAAAGAACCTGCCACACGAATTTGTGCGCTATCGGCTCCCAATTGCCGAAAACGTTTAGCAGAGTCATTGTCTTGCGCAATAATCAACGCCAGATTTTTCATCATACTGCTACTAACCGCACCTATCTTTTGGTAACTTTTAAACGAAGATGCTGATAGCCGACCATTAACTAAGATACTAGGAATACGATGTTCTGAGAGCTTGGTTAAAATATTCGCCCAAAGCTCTGTTTCTACAAACAAGGCAACGGTAGGCTGTACATGATTTAAGAACTGCTCTATCACGGTAGGACTGTCTACAGGCACGTAGCTATGACTCATGCGACCTTGAGCAATATCATCAGCGAAACGGCTAGCACCACGAGCAAACCCCGTCTGCGTGGTATTGGTCAACCATACCTGATAACCATGAGCCAATAACCTGTCCAGTAACGGTGCAACGGTATTGGTCTCGCCCAATGAGACAGCATGACACCAAACGATACCCTTATTAGCATTGTCATTAGCATTGCCCTGAGCCATTGGCATAACCGTACTTGCATACACCGTTGGGCTTGATGGATAGTTTTTACCAAAACGCTGCTCCACTTCTTGTTGATAGTTCTCACGCTTATGCGATCTTCGCCATACTTGCAGTCGATATAACGGCTTCAATAGTCCAATCGCCAGTTGATAATAAGCAGGCGGCTTATAAACAGCATGTCTCATGAACGATATAGAATTAACGGAATCAACAGAGCCAGTCGCTTGTGAGGAATAATCAGGTGAGGTATCAGAAGATGGCATGAAACAGCCTAGATTAGTAATTGATCAAATAGGAGAAAATAGCAGCAAAAAACGCGCCAATTTTACCTGAATTTGGCGCTCAACAATAAACTTTTATAGCACGTCTTAGTCAAGTAGCCGTAAACCTTTACATAGACCTGTAGTTTAGGGTGTGTCCTCATTTTAAAAGTGGTGATAAAAATGAGATAAATGACCGTCAAACAATAAAGATAGCGCAGATAATATCAAGGTAAGTAGTCAGATATTTGACGCCATTTGGCAGGATGTAGCCATTTCTAACTCATCTAAATGATTATCGATTGAACTAAAGACACACCCTAGCTACCACACTTAAACAATGAGTATTATCAATAATGCAATGACTATCACGGCAACCAATAATAACTGGTATCGCTTAGTACTATGCTGCTCTTGTTTTTGTGTGGTGATTAATGCTTGCGCTTGCTGCCATTGCATGACAATCTTCGCTGCTTCCGTGTGACCATTTTCAGCAGCTTGCTCTAACCAGTATTTACCATTATCGATATCTTGTACCACACCGATACCTTGGTAGTACATCTTGCTTAACAAGCGCTGTGCACGGCTATCATTTTTACTAGCGGCTTGTTTAACCCATGCTGTACCTGATTCTGCCGAAGCATTTTTGTCCGCTGCAAGACCTTCATTAAGCAGCTCATACATCGCTAACCGTAGCATTGCAGCAGTATTTCCAGCATTAGCAGCAACTTGTAATTTTGAGAGTGCTTTTTTCTTTGCAGCCATCTGACTCTCTGAAAACACCACTTGCGCACGTGCTTTAGTTTGTTTGGCAATGTGTTGTTCAAACTGCTCTAACACGGTGGAAGATTGATGATATTCATCATGACCCGACGTCTGCGCCACCTCTATCTCATTCAACTCTATAAGCAACTGCGTAAACATATCTGGCGTTGGTGCGCTTTTTGACAAAGGTATTGTTTCGTTTGATGTAGAGTCTACGGATGCAATACCTTCTGGCTTAGTACTGTCTACTGATTTAGTCGTTTCTACTGATGGTGTCACTTTAGACAGTGTAGGCTGGATTGGGTGATTGTCGTTTTCAGACTTTGATACAGCCTTAGGTACGGGCATATCAGTCAATGAGTCTGTTTTCAATACCTCATTCTGACTGGCTGCCTTTGCCGTATTCAAATAAGCATCTTCTGACGTACGCTTACTGGTATTTTGTATGATAGGCTTGGCTGGCATGACTGCTCTTACTGAGCTAACGGCTGGAGCTACTTGAGCATCATCTGATATTGGCAGATTTGAGCTTACGGCTTGATACAAGCCACTAGCCACTTGGCCACCTTTTACGGCTTCAAACGGCCTATCAATGTGACCAAACAAACGCAATCCTATCGGCTCTAAGGCAAAAAACAATGACGTTGTTTTTTGAGTATCAGAAGCATCACGGTAGATGACTGCCATATGCTGATAAAAATCATCAGTTATAAGAGGTAGCTCAGGATAGCGCTTATGTATCTCAAACTGTCCGTACCAATGCGGTGTACTTTGCCATTGCTGTGCCAACACTCGTCCGGCATAAAATGCTAAAAACATCATAAAGTTGCGATAGCGCTCATCAACGAGTAGCGTGTTTTCGTCCCACTGTCCAACTTTAATCATTTCACGGCGGATTTGTGATAGCAATGTATCGACACGCTGTAAACTGGCTAGCGATTCATCCAACGTACAATTACGAAGTTCAGTCTCATAAGCGATGCCACCAGCGATAGCACGTCCAGCTAGAAAATCTTGCCAATAGCCTTCGGCAATATAATCAAAAGGCGTGATAGGTGATGCAGACATAGTCAAGCGAGTCCTGTATAGAAGTAAGTCAATAATAAGAAAAACAAAATTACTATAAAATCTGTCATTATTTTAAGGCGTGTCTTCATTTTACACATAGTAATGAAAATGAGATAGACAGCTCACCTTACCCTAAAATCAAAAAGGCTACAATAAAGGACTAAACAAGCGAACGACATTGTCAAACAGTCGCTCTGTACCGCGGCGCTGCTGCCAATCTTCCAAATTCAAAAATCGGCAATTTTGCAAATAGACTTCTTGACAATCAGCCACTTGAGTAACCATCTCTGGCGTATAAATAGCCAGACTAACTTCCATATTAAGATAAAAACTGCGCATATCGATATTCACCGTACCGAACAGACAGTAATCGTCATCGACCACCACCGTTTTAGTATGCAACAACCCGCCTTTAAATAAAGCAATAGTCACACCCGCATCCAACAGCTCTTGATAATAAGCCTGCGAGGCATGCTGCACGAGAAAAGAGTCAACCTTTTCAGGCACAATCAGTGTGACATCCACTCCACGCTTAGCCGCTGTCGTTAATGCGCCTGACAATGCTTCATCAGGTACAAAATAAGGCGTAGTGATGCAAATGCGTTTATTAGCGCGATGAATCACCGTTACCAAGGTATTATAAATAACATGAGCGGTCACTTGCGGTGCAGAAGGTATCAGCTGAGCTAGCACATTGTCTACGACAGGCATTTTTGGTATGACAATGGATGTAGAGCCAATATCAGGCTGCTCATGACAGTCAACCGCTTCACCTAATACCTTCACTCGGCTGTTTAGATCATTGATTGTCGGATTCATCACATATAGCTTACGAGTATAGCCATTCACTCGCTGGTTGAGCGCATGTAGGTTATCATTATTTTCAGCACCGATATCCGTCGCCACTACTATTGCCATGGCTGTCGTGATACTTATAGAGTGTTGGCTGGTTGTACGTATCGCCACATCAATCCACTGTCCAACATTTTTATTTTGTTTAAAGAATCTGGGGTCAACCAAATTAAAGCTACCGATATATCCGATATACTCATCAATAGCCACCATTTTTCGATGATTGCGCAAATCTGAGCGCTTAAACAATGTCTTAAATAGTCCCACTGGCAGCGACTGATGAACGAAAACACCTGCTTTCTCTAATGTACGATGCGCACCACTATTAAAAAAGCTAAAACTGCCCACACTATCAGCCAATATATGACACTCTACGCCGCGCTGCGATGCTGCTGACAAAGCTTCTATTACCTCTAACACTTGTCCCTTTGGATAAATAATATAAAACTCCATCAGAATAATGCTTTGTGCGGCATTGATGTCCTCAATCAACCTCTGAAAAATCGTATTAGGAGCTGTTAATAGCTGCATACTATGATTGGGAAACACACCCAATCCTGTCCAACGCGTACCTATCTGACTGACACCGCGATAGTTATCTGTTAGCAAGTCTTGGCCTTTATCAAACACGAGGTTCTCACGCCGCGCCATATCATTCATCAATAGGCTTGCTTGGTCGACACGCTCACGATAGCGCCGCCCAATCATCGGCTCACCGAGCAATATATACGCGATAAGTCCAAAAACAGGTAGAGTATAAAGCACAGCAACCCAAGCAATAGACACACCTATGTTACGCTGTACGGAGACAACCCGTAGCGTCATCACTATCATTAAAACAATATGTAATACCAGACCCCATCCCGCAAAGTATCCCCAAGACCAGGTCGCAAAGGTTTGTTCAACCGTAGAATTATCTATGCCCGCCTCCAACAATCAAAATAAAAAAATAAAGCATAAGCAGTAAAGCATCAACAGTATAGTCGATTCAATTTAAAAGTAGTACAAGGCAACCGATCGTAGACGTATATCTAATACTTCAAGCGAGGTTAACGCCGTAATAATTTTATAGTGGCATGACTATATCGTAGATTTTGGCTACCAAACAATAACCAATCACAATAAGCCTATTTATAAAAAAGCGAATAAATACAATCAGTAAGCTACTGTTTAAAATGATATTTATAAAGCATTTTAAATTATTTACTATTTTTTTTAAAAACCGTTTGACAGCCATGTGTAAATCTATATAATACACATCCACAGCAAGGGGAGTTAATCAATCCTAGCTGATAAAGTTAATTTAAGTGTGACAGCTTATATTAATGAAGCAATACACAAAATCTTATTTAAAAGATTTTGTCTTGCGAAGCTAAAATTACGGTGCAATTTTTGAACGCTTCTCAGGGTGATTAGCTCAGTTGGTAGAGCGTCTGCCTTACACGCAGAATGTCGGCGGTTCGAATCCGTCATCACCCACCACTTAATAGCTTGTGGTAAAAAAGCTAAACGACCTAAGCAGCGGTAGTTCAGTTGGTTAGAATGCCGGCCTGTCACGCCGGAGGTCGCGGGTTCGAGTCCCGTCCGCTGCGCCATATTTAAAACAAATTTAAACTTACGAGTTTAAGCAAGTTTCGCCTCAAGTATTAGTTTACTTGAGGTTTTTTTGTGTCTAAAAATTCTGACATACTAGGGTATATCGCCCATTCCACCTCTATTTATCACCACCCTTTCTATCAATCACGTTTTTTTCTTGTCCTCAATAACTCTGTTTTCCGCCAGTCATCAAACAGCCCAACTATTATCTACAATCACTTTTCCTTACAAAATTTATTTTCCTGACCAAATGGTCAGTTAAATTAATTAAATCAAAAACTTAGACAATATCAAAAACTTAGAACACTCTAAGACATTGTATTCATAGTAAATATATCGTTGTCAGTGATTATAAAAAATGCTTAACTGTTTCGGAGTGTTAAAAAATGTTGCAACAAAACTACAGTAATCGTGTGAATTTTTGCAATATGAAACACGCTTATATTTGGCGTATTCATCTTCGTTATAGTTAATTTGTACTGCAAGTTGACTGAGATTTCTCCTTAGCAATGTAGATAGATTTTTGATAGAACATCAAAGCTATTTCTACCATGATATCGAGCCTGCTAAGGCCAATGACTGTATATAAAGGAGTACTACTGTGCATTACAACTTATCTGCAAGCCTACCCCTATCTATCCAAGCCTCCAAAAGTAACGTTAAAAAAAACCTATTCTTGATCAAACCACTAACCACAGCTTTAGTTACTATTGTCGCATTGGGAGCCATGAGTAATACTCATGCTAAGGTACTCTTTAGCGACACCAGTCTGTCTATCCTATATGGTGACGATTATGAGCTGGTAGAAGATGGTGAATTAACGACCATCACACTAGAGCATGCCTCTACCCATACTTGGGGCGGCGTGTTTTTCTTTGTTGATCGCCATCAAGGTGCTAGCGATAGTGATAATAATAAATATAAAGAAACGTATGGTGAGTTCGCGCCTAAATTCAAATTACAAACCTTTGATGACAGTTTTATCAAACAAGTTAACTTAGCAGGTCAATACGAGTTTGGCTCAAACAGTACGGGCTTTAGCCAAGACAACTATATGGTCGGTGTTGGTGCAGACCTAAATGTACCTATTCCAGGTATGAAATACGCATCCGCGTCTATATACCATGTCTTTAATGACAATACGGATGATGACCAACAAATCACATTGACTTATGGCTGGGAAAAAAACAACATCGTCATTGATGGTTATGTGGACTATTCGTTTAATAACGATGACTTAAAAGATCAACTGCATATCAATCCACAGATAAAATATAACTTACAGGATACACTGGGCATTGATAACCGCCTAGAAGTCGGTATGGAATATAGCTACTGGAGAAATAAATATGGTAGTGATCAAACTCAAAATACACCTAGTGCATTGGTTAAACTGCACTTTTAAATAGCTGTTTATCTAAAAATAGCCTCATGCTAATATTCAATATTGCATGGGGCGATTTGGTTTGTCTTTAGTCAATGACGTCCAAACCAGTAGTGAATTTGAGTCAAACTTATCTGTCATATCTTTTATTATAAAATGGGAAAAATATGAACTACTACCACATCGCTAGAGAGTCTTTAGGATTTTTTCCAACGCCTTTAGTAGCGCTTAGCAAGTTGAGCAAAAAGCTTGATGGCCCTACCATTTTTATGAAAAGAGACGACAATACTGGACTCGCATTGGGTGGTAATAAAACGCGCAAGCTTGAATTTATTATCGGTGATGCACTGGCTAAAGGTGCTGATACGATTGTCACTGCGGGTGCTGCGCAATCGAACCATTGTCGCCAGACTGCCGCTGCTGCTGCAAGTTTGGGACTGGAGTGCCATTTAGTCTTAGGTGGCAAAGAGCCTGCGCAAGCCAGCGGCAATTTGTTGCTAGATAAAATCTTCGGTTGTCATATCCACTGGGCAGGCGCCAATCGCAAGGGCGAGGATATTCCTGACATTGTCGAACAATTAATAACCCAAGGTAAAAAACCTTACGTTGTGCCTTATGGTGGCTCAAATGAGCTGGGTGCTTTAGCATTTGTAGAAGCCTATAAAGAGCTAGAGTCGCAACGCAAAAGTATGAATCTATCCTTTACTCATATTATTTTTGCTTCAAGCTCTGGAGGAACACAAGCTGGCTTAATGCTTGGTAAAAAAGCGTTCAACTCACCTTGCCAAATAGTAGGCATCAATATTGATAAAGGTGAAACGGACAAAGTTCCGTTTGATCAGTACACGCTTTCTCTTGCTAACCGTACGGCAAAGTTAATCGGTGCAGATTATGAGTTTTCAGAGTCGGACTTAATACTAAACTCTGACTATGTCGGAGAAGGTTATGGTGTGGTTGGTGCATTAGAAAACGAAGCGATTGCCCTGACAGCACAAACTGAGGGCATACTGTTAGATCCTGTCTATACAGGCAGAGCGATGGGCGGGCTAATAGATATGATTCGCATAGGAGTAATTAAAAAAACTGACAGCGTTTTGTTTTGGCATACAGGCGGCGCACCCGCTCTATTTGCATATTCAAATGATTTGGACTTTGCTCAGAAATTCTAATGGCAATTACTAGTATCTTTACTCTGATAAGTGCCCTCAAACTGACCGATGCCTCTACTAGTGAGAAAATAAAGACTCGCTAGTTCGTTTAAGTGTTATGAGCTCTGGTGCATGCGACTCAAACTAGCAATCAAAACCACCATAAACACACCGATAATAATAAGAAAGCCTGACATCATGTGTGCGGCCTCATAATTAAGCGCTTCTACTTGCTCGTATATCGCAATTGATATTACTTTGGTCTCATCTGAAATACTACCGCCGATCATCAATACGACACCGAACTCTCCAATCGTATGAGCAAAGCCAATCAAGCTACCGAGCACAATACCGATGCGCGCTTGTGGTAACGCGACTCTGACAAACCGCTTAAAACGGCTCGGCTCTAATAATCGTGCCACATCCATAACGCTATGCGGAATACGTATGAATTGCGCATAAACTGGCTGAATATAAAAAGGTAACGAATAAATAATAGAGCCAATCACCAAACCTTCAAAGGTGAAAATCAAGGGACTGATGCCATGCTCGCTCAGCCATTTACCCATTCCAGCACTGGGGCTGAACAATAATAAAAGATAAAAACCTATAACGGTAGGCGGCAAAACGAGCGGCATCGCAATAATGCCCATGAGCAAAACTTTAAACCGTGCCACAAAGTGGTGGCGACTAGGTTTAGCAAGCCAATACGCCACAGGTGTGGCAAATAGCAATAAACATAAAGTGGTGACACTAGCCAGCTTAACACTTACCCAAAATGGACTCAGCATAGCTGACATAAGCGATGGATCTATCATAGTATCACTGCTCATTTCTCAATGTGGTCAAGATAAGGACTATATTTAGCTACTGCACGGACAAATAACCTGCTTGCGAAAAATACTGCTGCCCTACGGCTGAACGTAAGTAGTCAGAAAAATCTACTGCCCTATTTGAATCGCTGATTACGATACCATCTTGTAAAATAGCAGGATAAGTATCTGGCTTTAGTGTCATAAACTGCTCAGGCTCGGCTTTGATAGCGACGAGCTGTGACTGCGCAACGAAACCATAATCGACACTAGCTGTATGTGCATACTGAAAAGCTTGACTGATGTTTTCTGCCTGTATGATTCGTTTTTTCTGACTTAAAAACTCATAGATATGTTGTGATTGTAGATACGCTTTTGCCGATGTGCCATACGGAGCAAGTTCAGGATTGGCGATGGTTATTTTAGCGTTATCGTCATTCATCAATACATCAGATAGCGATGCTGTATAGATTTTATCTAAGGGTTTGGACACACTATACAGCGCCAACTGACCTTGTGTATAAGTAAATAGCTGATAGGTTGTGTCATTAGAGCCATTAACCTGACTTGCCTTTTCTTTGGCTAGCTTGGCAGGAAACTCTTGATTGGCTGATAAATAAATATCATAGGGAGCGCCTGCTTTAATCTGAGTATATAATTTGCCTGACGAAGCATAAGTCACATCGATGCTTTGATCATCTAGAGCTTTATCTGCCTGATAACCCTTAATAATATCAGGTAACACATCAGACAAATTAGCAGCGGCAGCGATACGTAAAGTTGGACTAGTCTCAGATAATTTAGTCGCAGACTCTATATCAGTATCACTCTCTTGCGTACAAGCGCTTAACATCAATATTAAACCAGTAAAGACAGAGACAGCAACGGTCAACCTACCCATTATTACTCAACCATTTAGAAGAGTCGTCCTGATAATACTCTTGTTTCCAGACGGGAATATCTGCTTTTACCGTGTCTAATATCCAGCGGCATGCATCAAAGGCTGGGTAACGATGCGCAGAAACCACACCTACCCAAATAGCTACATCGCCGATCTCCAAAGGACCAATACGGTGTATCGCTATAGCATGCGTAATCTCAAAACGTTTTTTGGCCTCTTCTATAATAGCCCGGCCTTGATTGATTGCTAAATCCTCATAACCATAATAAGTCAAACGATTAACACTAGTAGCATTATTATGATTGCGTACTCTTCCTTCAAAACATACAAACGCGCCGCAGCTGTCATCATCAAGAATTTTTTTGAGTCTGTCTTCATCAATTGCTACATCTAATAACGCAAAGCCATCACGCTCAGCGACTGCATAGACATCATCTACGCTACGTTTGATAGTCATCGAATGACTGTGAACATTATCTGTCATTTACTTTCTCTACTTATTTTATATTGGGCTTTTATACTAGGCTTTTAAAATATGAGTGAGCACCTATCTAACCACCAGCAACTGGTGTGATAAACACCACGCTATCACCATCATAAATAGGGTCTGTCCATTTAACGAAATAATCGTTCACCGCCACGCGTAGATCTGACTGCGGGCGACTAAAACGATGTTTTTGCGTCAACTGTTGATACAACTCAGTGAGTGATGCTGACTGATCTATGCTAATGTTTTCCTGCGAGCAGCCTGCTTCATCAGCTAAGCTTGCAAAGTACAAAACGTTGATAGTCATCAATGAGTCACTATTTTTTTCTATATCAGTATTATCCATCACATCCGTAGTACTCATAAAACCTTCTATTCATTACAAGCTGTCGAGCTTCATATTTATTATATCGCTAAATATTCAAACAAAATTGAACGATGCTATTTATTTATGCTGATAGTCTTATTTATGTTGATAATCAGACTTGCCACCTGTCTTTTTAATCAGACGAACACCATCAATAATAATGTCATGTGACAGTGCTTTGGTCATATCATAAATAGTCAGACAAGCCACACTGACCGCTGTCAACGCTTCCATCTCAACCCCTGTTTTATGGGTCACTTTGACAGTTGCGCTCACATCAATACTGTGGCTGGCATCATCATAGTCAAAACTCAAACCAATCTTATCTAACGGCAATGGATGACAAAGTGGAATAAGATCGTGCGTACGTTTCGCCGCCATGATGCCAGCGATATGCGCCGTTTGGGTGATACTGCCCTTTTTGGTCATGCCATCCGCTGCTTTAATTTGGGTATAAATCTCGCTTGGAAAGCGCACTTGTCCAACAGCGTAAGCTTCGCGTGTCGTGGCAGTTTTGTCACTCACATCGACCATGGTGATGTCACCGTCGCTGTCTAGATGGGATAAGGCAGATTGATTGGTTTCTTGGCTACTAATATTCATTGATAATTTCTCTCAATAGACTTTTTATAAATTACTTAAAGCCACACATGCCTGCTCAAAATCTTCAGGGGTATTAAAATTGGTCAAGTGCTGCCAGCTCTTTGCAAAGGGTACAGGTTGTACAATCGGCTTAATAAACGGTATTACTCGGCGCTGATGACTATCGATATAGGCTTGTAAATCAGGCTCAATACTTAACTGATAAAGCCCCAATAATGGATATAAATGATGCGCATCTGTCAAACAAATCGCTTTTTTATCAACAGCTTGAACAGTCGCTTGTTGCAATTCGCGCCATAAGTCAGTCACTGGTATCAAACTGTCACAGCTGACAACCAGCAGCCATGATGACGGACTGACTTGAGTGACTTCTGAGCTATTGATAGCTATCAATCTTTGCATAGCAGACTCTATAGCAGCCAATGCACCAGCCGTATCCATCTGCTCATCGCTCTCATGAGCAACATAATCAGAGATATGAAAAGCTGGTGAATGTGGCCGGCTTTTCATGAGTTTTACATCAACCTCAAAACCGCGTCCGTTGTCTGCAATCATAATAGGCAGATTCGTATTCACTGCATTTAGCTCAAGTGCATGACGGACATGATAATCTAATAGGCGCTCCCCTGTCGGCAAAACGAGCTCCGCTTTGGGCGTACCCATACGTTTGGATGCGCCACCAGCCAAAACAACAATACCGGCCAAACTAGCCAAAGGGTTAAAAGCCTTCATCATTGACAACATCAATCGTGGCTTGGGTTTTGAGCCATAAAATGCGGCACAAAATTGCAGGGACGAGTACGGCTATCAAACTGCTCTTTTAAGATATTTTCCCAGCCCGTACGGCACGCGCCAGATGAGCCAGGTAAGCAAAAAACACCTGTGCCATTTGCCATACCTGCCACTGCACGAGATTGTACAGTCGACATGCCAATCTCATCTTTTGAGATTAAACGGAACATTTCACCAAAGCCATCGATGGATTTATCAAACAGTACCTTTACGGCTTCAGGCATACTGTCTCTGATAAAGAATCCCGTACCACCAGTCGTAATAACCGCATGGACGCTTGGATCGGCAATCCAGCCACTAATCACCGCTCTTATTTGATAAATATCATCAGTGATCAGCTTACGGTCTGCCAAGTGATGCCCTGCCTCTACCAGACTGTCTGCCAAGTATTGACCAGAGGCATCTTCTGCCAAGGTGCGACTGTCTGAGACAGTTAAAATAGCAATATTAAGCGGGATAAATGCCGCAGCGGGTTTGCTCATAAATATTCCTTAATAGACAGGCGATGTCGTTATTAAAATACTAGGGCGTGTCTTCATGTCAAAAATGGTGATAAAAATGAGATAAATTGCCGTCAAACAAGGAAAATAGCGCAGATAATATCGGGATATTAACCAGCTATTTGACGATGTTTGGAAAAATTCAGCCATTTTTAGCCCATTGAGATAACTATCGAGTGAATTGAATACACGCCCTAGCCACCAATGATAGATAGATTATGCATGATACCGCTATTAGCGTCATGTAAATGGTGATGCTCAGGCTTAATCGGCATAAAGTCATGTAACGTATTCACGAGTCCTTGCACATCACCTGCCTGCAAATGCGGGCGGATATCATAGTTACCTTGATCAAATAAGCACAAATGCACGCGACCTTGGCTACTGACTCGCAAGCGGTTACAGGTATCACAGAAATGTGCAGCATAAGGCGCAATCATACCGATACGCCCTACGTAGTCGGGATGACTGTACTCTACCGCTGGGCCATCATCGCTACCACGGTCATGTGACTGCCAGCCATTCTCCAATAAATAATCTATGATACTGTCAGACTGTGCGTGCTGAGCAAAAAATAAGTCGCTATTATCACTGGTCTGCATAAACTCAATAAAACGATAAGTAACTTTTCTATTTTTGACATAATCGATGGCGTTCAACAGGTTTTCAAACGCGGTCTCTGCCATTAAGATGCTGTTAATCTTGAGCTTGATATCTGTTGTTTCTAACAATGTGTCCATATCGGCAAGTAGCTGCGGCAGACTATCAAAGCCTGTCATCTTATGAAAGGTCGCGGCATCAAAGCTGTCCATACTGATATTCAGCTGATTCAATCCAGCAGCTTGCCAACTGGCTAAATGCTTGCCGAGCTTATAGCCGTTACTGGTCATAGCAACCGTCTCAATACCGTTAGTCTGCTTGATAGTTTTGATAATCTCTACGACATCACGGCGAATGGATGGCTCACCACCCGTGATTCTAACTTTTTTGGTGCCGACTTGCGCAAACCCACGTATTAATGTGGCAATTTCAGGAATACTTAGCTCATCATCGGGACGCTTACCTTGATAACCATTTGGTAGACAATACTCACAGCGAAAATTACAAAAATCAGTGATAGATAAACGCAGATAAGTCAGACGACGTGAAAACCCATCGGTCAGAGGCTGGGTGTATTCAGATGCATGCCCTGCATGTACAGGCGCAGCGATAGACGACCGACCATAGTCATCGGCTATGGCCGTATCTGATGGTGGCACATACCAGTGGGCACGGCCTATTTTGACGTTATCATTATTCATACGTTACTTATTATTTGCATTTAGCAGAATTTAACTATTTGAGATCCATGAAATGAAGGCCAATTAAATGACTGTAGCTATTCGTTAAGTGGATCGTCTTAAGTATATAGCCAAGGAAAAGGTTGTACGGTCACTGTGTTGTGTGCAGCGACATTACCACTGTCTTTATCTAATACAATAAAGCAATTGGCACGGCTAAGCTGCTTTATTCTGTGCGATTGCTGACTGGAGAAACACTCAACGGTATAACTGCCCGCTGCGTTTTGTGTCAACACACCGCGCTGAAAATCTTTGCGACCGACTGACTTTCTAATGTCATTAGTGAGCGTGGCTTGAATACTCAGCTGTATAGGCTGCTCTGATGAGTCCGCACCAGACATCTGCCACAGCGCTGGCATCACAAATTGTAGCGCGCCAACCACGGTAGAGAGTGGGTTGCCCGGTAGCCCAAAGTACAATACTGGCTTATCCATATCTTTATTTAATTCACCAAATACAAAAGGCTTGCCTGGTTTCATAGCGACTTTATAGTGATTAACTTGTCCTAATTGCTCGATAACTGTGGTCAAAAAGTCATAATCACCGACCGACACACCTGCTGTCGACACCAGT
Source organism: Psychrobacter sp. FME13 (assembly GCF_014861395.1). Taxonomy (GTDB): domain Bacteria; phylum Pseudomonadota; class Gammaproteobacteria; order Pseudomonadales; family Moraxellaceae; genus Psychrobacter. Next base: position 21,747 of record NZ_RRYV01000031.1, read on the forward strand.
ACATCACACTCTTGCATAGCGTTATTGACCGCAATCGTTGTCTGCTCTAAGTCATCAGGAATAATACCGTAATCACGAATGACAATCGGTAGATCTGCTAGCAAGCTTTTTAAAGTTGGTGTATTGGAGTTATAGATTTGTGCCAAACTTGTCAGATCGTTACCGACAGCCACAAGTTCATCACCAGTCGCTAGAACGCCTACCGTCAACGGCTCAAATATACGGACGTGACTGATACCTAAGTTTGCAAGCAAGCTAATATCGGCAGGATTGATACGCTTCCCATCTATTAAGACAGCTTCGCCCGACTCAATTTCTTCGCCTTGTTTGCGAATATTCTTATCAATCTGGGCAGTTTGGGTGAGCGTAATATTATAAGGCTGTGATTTGTCTAGCGTAGCTTTTATCACGGAAAAATCGGTGTTCTCCTGCATAATGACGGTATCGCAGCTATCTGGCACCACGGCGCCCGTAAAGATACGTACGCCCTGTCCTGCTGCTAGCTCACCTATGTAGGCACAACCCGCCTGAGACTCTCCGATGATTTCAATTGAGCTGCCTGCTGATAGCTCACTGCCTTGAGCAATCGCATAGCCATCCATCGCAGATAAGTTCTGTCTGGGTACATCAAAGGGTGAGACAATAGTTTGAGCCAGTATTTGATTGAGGCTGTCCAACAGCTCACAAGTAGCAGCGGTTCTATTTTGGAGTGGCAAATCTTTATTATTATAATTATCTATGCGCAACTTGATGGCTGACTGTAGCTCTTCCACGGTAATCATAAGGGCAAACTCTTTTGGTTATTTTAGCTTTTGACTGTTATGACTTATAGTCATTCTAATTATTAGTATTGGCAAAGCCAGTTATCTATAGCGTATCTTGATTCCAAAAATGGAGACACGCCATAGAGTTTATCATTCATCATACAATTTTTCTTGTAGCAATGTCATTTCTTCATATTTAACATTGTGATTGACACGTAATTTGAGCTTAATTTCCAACTGCTCTATAGACGTCGTTATAATTATTGATAACAAAGAATGATAGGTTAACGCAAAAAAGCACCTTCATAAGGTGCTTTTTTATACCGAGTATTTTACTATGACGTGGTCTTAACAGTGGCTATGAAAAATAAAAGCCAACAGCCTCTTTCACCATGAGGCCAAGGAAGACGCGCTACGCTGAGAGATAAAACCATCTGGCGTCTGACCATTGTCTGCTTGCCAGCGTTGGAATGCCTTGCGCGTATTGGTTCCGACGATACCATCCGTGCCTTTTGTATCGTAACCTGCATTGGTAAGACGCTGCTGTAAGTTGTGTACTTGACTGGTCGATAGTGGACGCTCATAGCGTGGCCATGACTTTTGTAGACCACCCTGACCAGCAAGTGCTTTACCTAGTAAGCTCACACCTAAAGCATAGCTTGATGAGTTGTTATAAACCCTAATTACATCAAAATTTGGGCTTAGCAATAACACTGGGCCATCTTTACCAGCTGGTAGCCATAGTTCCATCTGCGTATTTGCATCTAACGATACATCCGCTATCGTGTCGACACCCATGGCTGCCCATTTAGCAGCAGACTGTTTACTACCAACTGATGAGTAATCAAATGAAGACGGAATGGTTGCTTCATAAAATGGCGCCAAACCACGAACCCAGCCTGAGTTACTCAGATAATTAGCAGTAGATGCTAGTGCATCGCTGGTTGACCATGGGTTGCGATGACCGTTGCCATCACCATCGACGCCATGCTTAAGCCAAGTAGCTGGAATAAACTGCGTCTGTCCCATGCCACCCGCCCAAGAGCCATCAAGTTGTGACCATGATACATCACCGCGCTGTAACAATGTCGCTAGTGACAATAGCTGAGTTTCTGCAAACTCTTGGCGACGACCATCATAAGCGAGACTGCCAAGCGAGCTTGGCAAACTACTACTGCCAGTCACCGCGCCAAATGAAGACTCCATACCCCAAATAGCGGCGATAATTTCGGCATTGACACCATACTGTGATTCTAATTGCGATAAATAGCCACGTTGCTCAGCAAACTTACGCTTACCAACACTCACACGTCCACTAGATACTGCAGAATCAACATAATCCCATGGCATTTTAGAAAATTCTGGCTGTCCAGAATCTAGCGAAATAACCTGCTGATTTAAGTGCGCTAGGTCAAGTAATCGACGAACGGTCGACGCATCATTGCCAGATGCAATGGCTCGCATAGAGAAATCTGACTTCCAGTCATAAAAACTGTTATAGCTTGGCTTAGCAACTGTTTGAGGCTTAGCAACTGGCTGCGGTGTTGGTTTAACTTGCACGGTTTCGGTTTGGGTAATTTCAACATTACCTTGACGCACGGGTTTGCTCGTTTTTTGTGTCGCTTGCTGACTGACACATCCGGCCACAACCAACACTGGAAAAAGCGCTATATACTTTCTTTTTAACATCATAGAAATTCTCAGGTATGAATAAGTACAACGACTCAAATAATACAAGGTTATGAGAGTCGTTGTACTGAAGCAATGAAAAACATTGCGTCAAATTTAACGTCCTAATACCGCACGTGGATCTACAGGATTGCCATTTAAGCGCACTTGAAACTCCAAACCAGCTTGGTTAGTGTTTCCACTGCTCCCCATATTTGCAATACGTTGACCCCGTTGTACTGTATCACCTTCTTTGACAAGCAATTCGCTATTATGTGCATAGGCAGTGATATAGTCATCGCTATGACGAATCATAATAAGATTGCCGTACTCTGTGAGACCATTACCTGAGTAAAGCACGGTTCCAGACTGACTGGCAAGCACTGGATCTCCAACATTACCAGCAAACCACATGCCCATCGTACCAGCATTTGCATCAAAATTACGAGTCACTTGATTGCTAGTCGGATATTCATAACCTGAGGTTGCATTAGCTGTCACTGCATAGACAGGACTTTGTGAATTATTATTCGTTGGCGTACTGGTTGTAGAAGGTGTATAGGTTGTTGTTTGTGGCGTTGTAGACGTATTATTAGTCACAGTCTCTGATGTGCCCTCCCATAGTTTCAACCATTGACCACTATAAATAGTATATTTGCTGTCTAAATTATTGAGGGCACCAATTTGGCGATAACTAATGCGGTAGCGTTCAGCAAGTTGACTGACGGTATCACCGCGCTGAACACGATGATAATTTGGAACGCCTTGGGCATTGGTAACAATCTGAGGTCCCGCTTGATTGACTGTTTGATAGGTGGGCTTGGTTGCACAGCCTACCATTGTCAAGGCTGCTACGGTCACAGTACCAACCAATGCCGTTTTTACAAAGCGCGATCCAGCAATAAGCTTCTTCATACAAGATTTCCTATTCTTTACGTTACTCACAAACTTCTTGTGTGACTCACAAGCATTTTGCTAACTTTTGTACCACTTAAATGTTTGATAACCACCATCATTGATAATTTGATAGCACTCACTTTCGTTTAGCTTTGATAACTTACTCTATTACCATTCATCATTCATATAGCCAGCTTATAAAACGAGCGCAGAGAGCTTATCCAACGACTCGACTGGTGTATGATGGAGTCGCACTGGCGACAAACTAATATAACCTGCTGCCACCGCTTGGTCATCCGTCAATTTTACTACAGATGAAGGAACGTTTTGTGACTGGTGATCTGTCTTTGTTTCTGACAATTCATGTTGTGATTTACGTAACGAAAGCCAATAAGCATCTCGCCCACGTGGATCCACTATATGTTGTACAGGATGGGCAACCTGACGATGCCCCAATGATGTTATTTTCCGACCTTTGATCTCATCGGCTTTATCAACATTAGGAATATTAACGTTTAATACATGATAGGGCAAATTTTTGCAGATATCTAATATTGAGGTTTCTTTCAACAGTTTTACTATCTCATTTGCCGCTATCTGATAATGGCCAACGTGCTCCTCACCTTTGGACCCAGCACCTACTAGCGAAGTCGCAATCGCTGGTATACCCGAAAGCTGTGCCGTCAAGGCGGCACCAAAAGTTCCAGAAAACATAACATCCTGCCCTAAATTGGCACCTGAATTAATACCAGTAATCACACAATCAAAATGTGTATCCTGATAAAGCTCATGCAATGCTAAATAAATACAATCAGCAGGTGATCCATTCACCGCTATAAAACCAGAAGGCAATTGATGCGTATGCAATGGCGTTGTGACGCTCAATGCACTAGAAAAACCGCTTTGCTCACTGTTTGGCGCTACTACCACTACTTCACCAATAGTGGACAATGCTTGATACAGTGCCAATAGCCCTAGAGCATACACCCCATCATCATTACTTATTAAAAATTTCATTACGACTCAATATACTTATAAATGACTGGCTGTCCACTTATGAACTTTTGCCGTATTAAAGTTGCTATAATCACATTTAGAAATGGTAGACTCATACTATTCCATACTACTTTCATAGCTATACCTTATTGACTAAGACACACTATGAATCAATAAGAAAACTGCACAACCCTATAGGGCATGCCCTGATATTAAGGGCGAAGCTCAGAGAACTATTATAGCCATAACAAAATAGCATAGTATGAATATCGAAAGTGATGGCACAATCATAGTTATATAAGATTATACCTTAATAGTACGCTAGCACGAACCCAACCTTTGCTCGGGAGTTATCTATTTTTTTATTGTACTAGGGAATATCCTAATAATGCTGCCTGCATGCTCATCGAGCCAATAAAAGCATAAATCTTCACGTTACAATAGGCAACAACCAACAACAATATAAACTTATATTTTTATGCTGACGTAACTTACAAGTATATGCTACTAGTATGTTGCTAAGAAATGACTTTGGCTCACAAGATATCTACACATAAATCAATATTTTATGTGACTTTTGTTTTTTTAGCCATTAACATATGACCATTAAATAAAGATAAGCGAGTGTAATGCTGAATGAAAAATCAATCGATATTATCTATAACTTCTGTCATAGCGAAAACCGCATCAAAAATTGGGCTCGCAGGACTGATAACGTCTGTTGCCATGCTATCGCAAGCATCTTTTGCGGCAAATAATTCCGATACCACAATACCTTTAGATATGGCTGGCATCAACATAACCAAGCATGAGATTGCGGTTATGCAAGTACTATCTGAGATATGCCCACCAATGCTTAGTGGCAACCAAAAACAGCGCTTTTATCAATCTTATAACGTGCAGCTGCACGAGCTGATGCCATCTTTAGAAGATCCAAAAGCAGCGATCCAATATCTATCAACTCAACAGGATTATCGCCAAATCTTGCAAAGTATCCGTAGCTGGACGATGGGTTTCTCAAAACAAGAAAACAAAGCACTATGCGAAGACTTGGCAAATGCCGAATATTAATCATGCTATGAAATACTGGCAACTCTATAACCTACAACGACACTATGAACAATAAGCAGTATGGATAATACCATTGACCGTTAACGACAACAAAACAGTGACATTATCGACCTTAACATACTGAGTTATTGCTAATAAAATACAAGGCTATAAGAGAAATAAACTTGCTGTATTTCCGCTTGCAGAGGACAAGTGGTACAGCAGGTTTTTTTGTGGCGTGATCTTAGTAGCATTATATTTATGATGATTTAAAAAACGCTAACCTTCTTTATAAGTACGACTCTTTCTTTATATTCATCGTCTGTTTTTTGCATTTATCGATTCCCCATCGGTTGTCATTTTGCTAAGATAAGACGTTAATTTTATGTCTGTCGCTCAGCCGTCATTGCTCTTATTAATACGTTCTTTAAACAAGATTTTTGATGAGTGCTGTTTAAAGAACGTACAAGGTCTAGTACGAGATACAAGCGATAGATACATTTGGTTTCATGATGCGGTGTAACGATATATGACAGTAAAGCGTGTAAAAAATCAGCTTGTACAGCTGGTCGTTGGTGTAAGTGTTTCAATGAGTGCAATGGTAGCAAATGCGGCTATTCAACCTCCTGAGATGGATAATACCGCCTATGTATTGATGGACTATAATACGGGTGAAATCTTGGCACAGAAAAATGCCAATGAGGCATTGCCGCCAGCATCACTAACGAAAATGATGACCAGTTACATCATTGAACAACGCTTAGAGTCAGGTGATCTCAAAGAAGACGAACAAGTATTAATGAGTCAAAATGCCTGGTGCCGTGGTAGTAGCAGCCAATCTTGTATGTATGTACCAGTAAATAAAACAGCCAGTGTGATCGATATGCTGCGCGGTATTATCATTCAATCCGGTAATGATGCCTCACAAGCTATGGCCGAGTACATTGCTGGTAGCGAAGACTCATTTGCTATTTTGATGAATGAGCAAGCAGCAAAGATTGGCATGGAAAACACTCATTTTGTCAACTCTACTGGTATGCCTGACGAAGGTCATGAAGCCTCTGCTTTAGATCTGGCCAAACTGGCACGTGCAATTATTAAAAATAGTGGTGACTATTACAGCATTTATGCAGAAAAAGAGTTTACCTATAACGGTATCACGCAAGGTAATCGTAACGCTCTACTTGCAACCGACCCGACTGTCGACGGCTTAAAAACGGGTCATACCAATGCTGCAGGCTATTGCTTAGTTGCTTCAAGCAATCGTGAAGATATGCGCCTGATTTCTGTCATCATGGGCACAAAGAGCCCACAGGCCCGTGCGGATCAGTCACGCGAGCTGCTCAACTGGGGCTTTGGCCACTTCACCACTGTTACTAAAGCACCTACAGGGCAGTTTGTCAGCAAAATTCCAGTATGGCTTGGTGAAGCAGACGAAATCGAGTTGGCCACTGCTGACAATTTACAGATTCTAACCAGCAAAACGCAAAAAAATAAAATCACAACGGTGGTTGATATTCCCGAAAGCATCGAAGCCCCTATCAAAAAGGGTCAAGAGATCGGCAAAATGATGGCCGTTATTGATGGTAAAGCAGTAGCCTCTGTTCCTGTTGTTGCGACAAGCGATATCGAACAGTCAGGCTTTATGAGCCGTACTTGGCAACGTCTAACACGCTGGATACAGAACCTCTTCTAACGATAAAAACATACATCGGCGACTTATCTAATAACAATATCATTTAATAAAAAAGACGCTTAATATTAAGGCGTCTTTTTTATGTCTATAATAATATATGCATTAGACCTCTTGCAAAAGTAGTTGTAAGACACAAAGTATATTATTGAACTCTACTT
>NZ_RRYV01000316.1 GCF_014861395.1 Psychrobacter sp. FME13
CATTGTCCCCTTTGGAATTATTATTTAGGGGTGACAACTATCCTGCCATAGGGGGGTTTTCCATGAATATATTTCTTATTATAAATCTGAGCCTCTTATTCAAAATGCTATTTCAACTGTTTTTTTGTACTTATCAATAGCAGGATGAGACACACAATGTATTATAGTCATTCCATTATAAAAGCATTGCAGCGTTAACCTCGTTTGAAGTTTTGAATATACATCTACACTCGGCTGTCTCGTACTACTTTTAAATTGAATAAACTATATGACAAAATAAATTTTTATATAGCGTGACATTTGGCGGATAGAGATGTCGTTGAAGGTAAGATTGAATTGTTAGAGTGAAACAGCAAAGCTCGAAGAAATAGTGATGAGATAAGACTGTTAGTCTCTCCAAAAATTAAATGAGAAAGAATAATTATCATGTCAAAACTTAATAAGACAGTCATCTATAAAATCATGGTAATAGGATTATCGTGCGCTCTAACCTTACCAGCTGCTGCTGACCTTGGAATCGTAAGTAAGCTCATAAACCATGGTATAGCGACTACTCAGGCGACTTTTGGCTATATGCGCCTTACAGGAGATAGCGTAAGTCAAGATGATGTTAAAGCATTTGAATGGACCAAAGAAGCTGCTTATAGAGGCAGAGAATCTTCTCAATATACACTTGGAGAGATGTATAGTAATGGCACTGGCGTACGTCAAAATTATGCTAAGGCTATTGAGTGGTATGAAAAAGCTGCCAAACAGGGTAATGCTGAAATTCAATATAATCTTGGCACTTTTTATCAAAATGGCAAAGGTATTCCGCAAGATTATGATAAAGCAGTTGAGTGGTATCGGAAGTCGGCGGATCAGGGTTTTGCATTGGCTCAGTACAATTTAGCTGCCATGTACTATGAGGGTCTAGGAGTGAGTCAGGATTACGCAGAGACTCTGAAGTGGCTAAGAAAAGCTGCTGCTCAAGGATACGCGGGCGCTCAAAACAATATCGGTGACATGGTAACCCTCCCAAACTTAAGACACCTAATAAATAGAATTAAGCTGCCTGATTGA
>NZ_RRYV01000317.1 GCF_014861395.1 Psychrobacter sp. FME13
AACTTAGATTAACACACCAAGTGCAACGCTAAGTAATGGAATAAAACACCTGGTTTGGCGTTTTAAACCCCAATCGTTTTCTTGGTCTGTTGTTTAACCTGTCTTCAATGTTTTGAACCTCATCATCAGATACTTGTCTAAAGTCACATCCTTTAGGTAAGTACTCTCTAATCAAGCCATTGGTATTTTCGTTTGTTCCTCGTTGCCATGAGGCATAAGCATCAGCAAAGTAAAACCCACTATAGAGTCTTTGCTTAATGGCTTTATGATCCGCAAACTCCTTGCCATTATCGGACGTAATCGTCTTAACGTGCAGTCTCACAGGAGTTAGCATAACCACCATCGCATCCGCGACCAGATGAGCACTCTTTTTAGTCACTCGCTTCATCTTAACCAAACCTGTCTTTCGCTCTACCACTGTCACGATAGCTTGTTTGTGGTTTTTACCAATGATGGTGTCCGCTTCCCAATCACCGATGCGGGATCGCTCTTTTACTACATGAGGGCGCTCATGAATTGAGACCCTGTCATTAATACGCCCACGAGTCTCAGTGGTAAGCCTTTGACGATAGGGTTTGGCTTTGCGTCTTAAATATTGCCATAGCGTGCCGCCTTGCCTCTTATCCGTCCATAAGTAACGATAGATACTCATGTGACTGACTCCACTATGAACGCCTGCTATTTGCTCAGGACTCCACTGCAGTTTAAGCTTAGTCACGACCCAGTCCCAGACGTTTAAAATGATGGTGAAGGCATTATTTGCTCGCCTCGCTTTAGCGGTGTTGTCTGCATGCTTTGCTCGGTAGCCTCGTAGGCTTTTATTGCGTCTAAGCTCTCTTGATATGGTGCTGGGACTTCTGCCTAATGCCCCTGCTATAAATTTAATACTATGTTGTGCCCCTCTAAGGGCATAAATCTGATATCGTTCCTCTAGGCTTAGATGTGTATAGCTCATGGTTGCAATCTCACTTTGGCGGTGGATAGTAGCTTTGATGCTAGCGCATCTAGGCCTCTTTTTCACCTGCTCTTTGATATTGCACTTCATGTGTTAATCTAAG
>NZ_RRYV01000318.1 GCF_014861395.1 Psychrobacter sp. FME13
AATTGTTTTATGATATTCATCCAAAACATAACTCTTTTGTAGTGCAGTGACTATATTTAGCAATAGAAGATTCTTTTAGAGCATTAAGTTTTTCTTTATCACGAAAACATTCACTACTCAAAACATGCTGTAGCTTTGTACTATAGTCATTCTTGTCTACACTGACAATTTGCTCTTCAGGAATCAGCCTTGCAACTTCACCAACGTCAGTGGCTATAGTAAAAACATTCAATAATATCGCTTCAACGACTACGTTGGAAAACCCTTCGGTTTTTGAGTGTAAACAAAAAACTTCCATGGCTTTTAAACACTTGGGTACATCACCTCTTTCACCTAATAACCTAAAATTATCTGTGAGACCATAGTCTTCTATCCAAGATAGCAGCTCTTTATTCTCTGCTGTATTGTCTCGTCCTACCATCATAAATTTTATATTGGGATAGTCTTTGACTAAAATTGCCGCGACATCTACAAATAATTTTTGGTTCTTAACTGGATTAAAACGGCCTACAGAACCAATAACGATATCATCGGCAGATATACCGTGTTGTTGACGTATGTCCAAGCCATCTGCATCCGTTGCTGTCAGTGCATCAATCTCATAACCATTAGCAATGACCGTCATTTTAGATTCATCGTAGCCTATGCCTACATGATAATCCTTTGCAACATGGGCAGCACACACAATCGTTGTTGGAACATGATATGAAAGCTTTGCACACAACTTGCTTAAGTGAACGGTGATCTTTGAAGAGCCTTGTGACACATCAGTAGTACGAATACCCCAGATAATATTTTTTACGCCGATGAACCGCCCCGACTATATCGGAGAGTGGATTGCTTGAGTCAGGCAGCTTTGTCTGACTCACAAAGACTATCATAGTATCGTCTCTCAAACTCAAAAGGCGACACATAACTAATCGTACTATGAATGCGAGTTTTGTTAAACCAATCGACCCATTCTAGGGTTGCTAATTCAACATCGTTCACACCTTGCCACTGCTGTTTTAAATATTCAATCACCTCTGTTTTATAAAGCCC
>NZ_RRYV01000319.1 GCF_014861395.1 Psychrobacter sp. FME13
CTGTTGGCACGACAGGTGATTCATACGATAATGCGTTGGCTGAAACGGTTAACGGACTTTATAAAACGGAGGTGATTGAATATTTAAAACAGCAGTGGCGGGATGCGTGTGATGTTGAATTAGCAACCCTTGAATGGGTCGATTGGTTTAACAAAACTCGCATTCATAGTACGATTGGCTATGTGTCGCCTTTTGAGTTTGAGAGACGATACTATGATAGTTTTATTGAGTCAGACAAAGCTGCCTGACTCAAGCAATCAAGTCTCCGATATAGTCGGGGCGGTTCAAATTTAAGGTATATTTTAAGAATATAGTAAGCTTCTAGAACTACTATATTTATCAAACTCATCACCGTAATTTTCTAATATTTCATTTAACACATGGCATTGCTTTGTCGAAAAATCTCTAGTTTGACGTTGTGCTGTTTTGAGAAGCCCTTTTTGCGTATACGAAATGTCATGAAATTCGTTCAAATAATCTAGGAGCATGAACCAGTAGTTTTTATCTATACTGTTCAGCTTGTCACGTGAGGCTAAATCATTATTTCTTTTCTCTTTTGAAGCTGCTAGCTCTTCAATATCCTTCACCTTATCTAAAGGAAGGAAAGTGTTGACAATAGAATCTGTGAAATAAGCATCCAACCCATTAGCATGCCCTAAAATATGTCCCCAACAAGCATCTTTTTTTGCCCACTCTGAGACATTACTAGTTGTCTTACTAGGATTATCATCAATTAACAAACTATTCATCTCTTTACTCAAATTTAATACTAACTCTTCTAGCTCATCGCTAATGTCTTGAACAGACCATATTTTCAGATAATCTAATTCCAGCTTTCTCTTTTTAAGAAAGTGAGATACATATGCTAAAGTATATATAATAATGTTCGCTCTATACCCATTAGTATACCAATCTTGTTTTTGAACAAGCTTCTCTAGACTCTTCCAAATAATCACGCGGCCAATCAAGCGTTTAAAATAATGTAGTGGTCAACTAATTTAGGACACCTGATAAGAGGTTTTTGTTAAAGTAGCGT
>NZ_RRYV01000320.1 GCF_014861395.1 Psychrobacter sp. FME13
AGATTACAAGCCGCTTAATTTAGCTTGATGGTGACAACTACCTTGAAAAACTCCGCTGGCTTCTATATATACAGAGCTTATTACTATAGTCATTCCACTATAGTAATATTAAAGCGCTAACCTCGCTTGAGATATTAAATATACCTCTACACTCAGTTGACTTATATCTCTTTTAAACTAAATCAACCATATCGTTAACCTACCATAGATATAAATCTATAGCCTAGCCCATATAATTCCGCTAGATCATCATCCCCGTTAACCATACTAAAGTATAGCCTGCACCAGACTTCTTATATCGAAATCATTTGAATCTAACTATAGTAGCTTAAGTGGCGCCAACTTGATCTTCTTTTAGAACAAATTAAAATCATGGCATCCGTATATTGCTAAATAACAAAATCTTCAAGCTTGCTGCCGGCTGCTAACGCCTCAACCAACCATGTCGGCTTGCGACCACGACCAGTCCAAGTCTCTTCATTGTTATCTGTATTGCGATATTTGATACTACGTTTTTTCTCTAGTGTTTCACCAGCTTTTAAAATCTCTTCAATAGATGCATCGCTTTCTTCTGCAATTTTCTCAAACTGCATGTAAGCATCATATAGACGTTGGTGTTGTTTTTTAGCAATAAGCTGCTGAGCATTTTCAGTAATAGCACGTAGCTCATCAACGTCTAGATTTTCTAAATCAATTTCTTTGTTTTTGCTCATAGTAAATCCAATTATAAAATAAAAAATATCACCTTAATAGACATATTGTTTACTATTAAGAACTGAGAATAAGATACTTATAATCAATTAAATTATAAGTATCGTACATAAATATTACTTTTAATAAAATATAGGTGGTGTATCAAAAAGTATGCTGGAGTAATAAAAGAAGGGTGACAGCCGAAGCAAGATGATATATTTGAGGTTATGAAGACACAAATACAGATCAATTGCCCCGACTGTCACAGTCCCAGTTTAAAGAAAAACGGCAAAAAAAGCTATGGCAAGCAGAACTACCAGTGCAAGGACTGCAAACGTCA
>NZ_RRYV01000321.1 GCF_014861395.1 Psychrobacter sp. FME13
CCCAAACGTCGTTACAAGCCTAGTTAAGGTCTCGACATTATCGTCGGCTTGCGCCAGTTTGGTGCAATTTTAGCAATCAGCAGCCCTAATATTTGAATGTTCAACACGCCCTAATTACCTTGTCTTGATCAGCGCTTCTGTGCACGCTCTATTCAACAATACGCCTATAAACTATAAGGATAAGCAGTTTGAGTGATTTTGATAACTTAGATAATTCAGAGGATTTTGACGATTTTTTTGAGGATATTAACTACCGTTTCGATGAGTCATTCAGCAATGGTTGGGAACGTCTTATCCAGTCCGTTAGACAGGTATATGACAAAACAGCTGATAAATTTGAAGACGAGCTTGCCTTACCAGTGACACAAGAATACGTCAATGATGCACTACAAAAATTCGTCACTAATAATGTAAAAGCCATCTTAGAGTTGCGTGTTGAAATGCATGACGACTGGTTTCGCCTATACAGCACGATTAACACAGCGGGGATTTATGTCGAGGTGGCTAGTAACTTTAGCCTAGTTCATGTTCAGCTTGATCGCAATGTCCAACGTTTGGTATTTGGTCAGCAGACCTATACTGATATTCTCAACCTACGCTGTGAGTCTTACCTTAAACGCCAAGGTGTTAAGTTCTTTATTTGGTTCTATCACAGCATCCTTAAAAAAGACCCTTTAGGATTTCTACTATCTTACATCAAGATTGCCCGTGCAAAAGATGAAGTCATTTACATTGACATTCATCGTTGGCTAAAAAATAACAAAAAAATCATTAGTACTTTGCATAAGGTACAAGTAAATTATGCCGATCTTGAAGAAGAGCAAATGATTTTAAAAGCTCAAGTTAACTACCGTGACTTACTGGCTGCAAGTAGCAACGAAGATATCATTAGCGATGATGATGAGCCTGATCTAATGCAGGCATCCGTCAACCCTTCAAATGAGGCTGCTATACCAAGCACAGTATAGACATGACATATTATACCAAACCCAACAATTAAAGTTGCGCCCAAGCACGAGCAGTTAACGACCGA
>NZ_RRYV01000322.1 GCF_014861395.1 Psychrobacter sp. FME13
AGCTATGAACAGGTTAAAAAGGGCGTGGCTATAGCAGGCTTTAAATTTAAAGTATTGACGAAAGATAAGCCGAAGAAATCACAACTAGATAATAGCAGAGATGTAAATACAGCAGATATGTTCACGATTGGAGATCTAAGCGATAAGCAGCTAGGGCGTATCGTTCGCAACCCTGCTTTTATGGCTGAATACAATCATCTAGTAAGCCCCACTAGCCCAGCTGGACAGTCACAGCAAGGGTGGGAGTTTGAGATGATTAATCGCCTTAAAAAAGACGCTTCTCAGTTTAAGAAGCGCCCGATCAGAGAATATTTAGACTACTAATATCATAGGTTAATAAAAATGAACTTAGACAAAATGCAAAAAATAGCTGCATATCTTGAACGCACATCGGCAGAGGATAGGGCAAAAATAGCAGATGATATGGCCAAAAACGCGCCTCATTTGTTCGTTGGTAATGTTGATATGTCAGATAGAGAGAGAGCCAAAACATTAATAAAAATGCAAATTAACATTCTTGCTACTACTGATTTTCATTACAACTCAATAACCACGTTTGAGCAGTTATTCGGATTTGCTCAGGGGTTGATTATGGGGTGCAGTATGAGCGGATTAATCACCCAACAAGAAGAAGTTGATTTTCAAAAAAAAGTGGCGGATAAACGTACAGAATTTTATAAATGTAGTGAATAACTCACCCCCTTATTTTGACGTTTGTTTGTTTAAAATCGCCTTTGTTTGTTTAAAATAGCGTTTGTGTGTTCAAAATGGCGTTTGTTTGTTTAAAAAGTCGATGAATTTGCCTAGTTGGAGATATTCAGGGCTTCTTTTCGAGTATTCAGAATTTTGGTGATAGGTAGGTTGGTTATTTTGGCGTTTGTTTGTTTAAAATAGCGTTTGTTTGTTTAAAATAGCGTTTGTTTGTTCAAAATGACGTTTCTTTGTTTATTTTGAAGTTAAAAATAAGGCGCAGTTTTTCATATTTCCTATTTTTTTTTGGCTTTTTGTCCCTCTGACTAAGAG
>NZ_RRYV01000323.1 GCF_014861395.1 Psychrobacter sp. FME13
AATTGTTTTATGATATTCATCCAAAACATAACTCTTTTGTAGTGCAGTGACTATATCAAGCTTTGATGATATTTATGAAAAAATTAATACCTTCGTTGAAGTACTTAATAGAAAGTTAATATTTAAAAAAGTTAAAGTAAACTCTCGTCGAGGTTTTTACTTCGTGAGGTTAGACAGTAATATGGAGGCATGCGATGGTGAAGAAAAATTACTCAGTCTTTCTAAGCTTTCTTCTGGTGAACAACATCAAGTAGTTCTCTTGTATCAATTAATTTTTAACACCGAGCCACAAACTCTTGTTTTGATAGATGAGCCAGAAATTTCACTACATGTTGTTTGGCAAAAGCAGTTCATGGAAGACCTAGTAGAAGTTTCTAAAATCAATAATATAAAATCAATAATTGCTACTCACTCCCCTCAGATAATTGGAGATAAGTGGAACTCTACAATAGATTTGGCTGACCTGAGAGAACAAGAGGTAATGGATCAATGAGTTTGTTAAAACACTTTTCATCAGATCCTAATGCAGTTATCAATGATTTTAGAATGAGTGTCTCTCATCCTCAATACGAAAGAATAACCTTATATGTTGAAGGTCAGTCTGACATAATGCTTTTTAGGAATATAGTAAACGAAGATATAATAAAGTTAATACCACTCGAGGGTAAGAAAAATGTAATTGATGTTATGAAAGGTTTATATAGTGACTACTCGGATAGAGTATATGCTGTATGCGATGCTGACTTCGATCATATCAAGGGAGAGGCACAAACCCATCTAGCATACGGGGTTCTAGTTACAGATTATCATGATATAGAAATTATGATGTTATTTTCTTCAGCTTTCACAAAAATTATTAATCAGAAAGCTATAAATAATAATATAGATTTTTCTAGGGTGTGTATAGAATTCAAATCAGGGGCAACCAGATAAAGACACAAGCAAGCATTACCGCCGCTGCATAGCTATCTTTGAGCTTATCATATCGCGTGGCAATGC
>NZ_RRYV01000324.1 GCF_014861395.1 Psychrobacter sp. FME13
GTAAGCATAGTCGTGATGGCGGCGGGATGGATGGACAGGGGTTGGCGGGG
This sequence comes from Psychrobacter sp. FME13, assembly GCF_014861395.1. GTDB lineage: Bacteria > Pseudomonadota > Gammaproteobacteria > Pseudomonadales > Moraxellaceae > Psychrobacter. The sequence continues at coordinate 51 of NZ_RRYV01000324.1, forward strand.
TTGCCTAGTTTAGTGGCTGGCGCAATGTATAAAGCACAATTTAAGTTCGCTGACGACGATGATATTCCTTATGCCAACACACCATATATTGCTATCAATGAGAATACGCAAGAGACGTTTGAGGGTGTTACCGATATTGAAGGAAATACTGAGACTTTCTATAGCTCTGATCCTGATGAGATTAAGGTTCACTTAAAACATGGACAATATAAGGCTCTAGTAAGATTCGCCGATGATGATGACATCCCTTATAGCTTTACCGATTATATTGCACAGGCTGAAATAACTGGCGAAGTGTTTGAAGGTACGACTGATGAAGATGGTTATACTGAGATTATGAGTACGTCCATTGAGCAAGACATTAAAATCCATTTGATAAATGTTGATGGTAGGGAGAGTATGTAATGAGTAACTCTAACACCTGTAACCCTGAAGTTTTTAAGATCTTAACAGGTCAAGAGAAAGTGTCATGCGCTCAAGCTAGTGACAAACTAACTGTAGAGGAAGCTAAGATTACTCAGGTCGCAGTTCTCATAACCGAACAACAAATGCAAAAAATGTTCCCTGACGCTAATACTCGCAAGCGGGAGGTAGTGAGAGCCTTACTAAATAAATATATGCCAAAATTTGGAATGACAACTCCTCTGCGAATAGCACATTTTTTAGCACACGTCCAAGCAGAAGTCGGAGACGAACTTGTCGGAAAAGAGGAAAGCTTATGGTATTCAGTGCCATCATTAAAAAAAACTTTCGACCGTTATTTTAAATACTATCCCGAGGAAGCTGATCAACTAGGTTATAAACGAATACCAATAAATGATTATAATAAATTTTCACAAGTACAAAGAAAAAAATATATCCTTACCAATAAAACTTATGCCTACCCCCCTATGGCAGGATAGTTGTCACCCCTAAATAATAATTCCAAAGGGGACAATG
>NZ_RRYV01000325.1 GCF_014861395.1 Psychrobacter sp. FME13
CGTCTATGGGCATCTCACAACTCCATTGTATTCTTGGTCGAAAACAATAGATTAGTGAGGTGCTCTTCTTTTTTCAATCACTTTCGAAGTTGAGAGTGGGGTTATAAGGTATATATGACCATTGTTTTATGCTGCTTTACTGTTTTTGTTCGAGTACGGTCATGAGCTATCGTTTGTTAAATCTTGGCGAAAAAACAAATATATCATTACATGCTTTCAACAGAAATGCGTTGTAAGTACTAAGGTAGTCACGACCAATCATCAGTATAGTGAGTCTAAGACTAAAGTTTTTAATAGTATAAATAATTACGATGAATGGAGTACTGAAATGGCTATTTTAAATAATTATATCAAAAAAGACGAGATGCCCAAAAGCTGGCTAGTGATTGGCTTAGTTGCAGCGACGTTGGCATTGAGTGCATGTGGTAAAGATGAAGCACCTATGGAAACTGAGCCAACAGCTGACGCACAAACAGCGGTAGAAGAAGAGGCTACTGCCAGTAATGCGGATGATATTGCGATTGCTAGCGCTGATGAGGATATGGCAGTGGGTGAGAACGATGATGTTGCAGTAGCGACTGCAGATGATACAGAGATGCTAGACGGTACCGAGAGCGAAGAGCATGTCTCGACTTACTAACAGGTCTCGACTGACTAAGTAGTTATTAACAAACATGAGTTATCAACAAACATGCTTTAAACAGATAAGGTAACGCCTCGTCCGCTAAAGTGATAAAATAAGGCTCAGCGCTGTAAATGCGGTCTGGGCTTTTTTATATCAACTACTTAGTGATGCATAGTTAATGACTGATTGGCTTACTGGTTAAACACAGAGTTTGCCTTTTTACTGTGGAATAAGAGACAATATGTCACTTTTTTGCTTTGTTTGACTATATAAGCTGAGTTGCCGCTTATGTGTTATACCGCATTTTGGTGGTGTGTCAGAAAGTATGCTGAAGAAATAAAGGAGGGTGACAGCCAAAGCAA
>NZ_RRYV01000032.1 GCF_014861395.1 Psychrobacter sp. FME13
TGACGTTTGCAGTCCTTGCACTGGTAGTTCTGCTTGCCATAGCTTTTTTTGCCGTGTATCGAAAAACTGGGACTGTGACAGTCGGGGCAATTGATCTGTATTTGTGTCTTCATAACCTCAAATATATCATCTTGCTTCGGCTGTCACCCTTCTTTTATTACTCCAGCATACTTTTTGATACACCACCATATATTCTTATTCAATCATTATTCAATAGCATTTTCAAACATTAGCGTAGCAACGAAAACGAGTATCAGTCACACGCATGGTAGGCGTAACGATTTGGGTAGCGCTAATCGTATTTTTGAAGGTGTTATTAGTCATATAAGCTAAGGGTTACTATGAGCATGAGTGCTACCTCTACAAATATCGAAAACGAGCCAACTCATATGCTGAATACTGAGCATCCATTTTGGCAAGTTATTCGTACCGTACCCAATTTTCCGAAAGTTGGTATTGATTTTTATGATATTACACCGTTATTACGTAGTCATATTAATGATGTGATCGATGCACTACTAGCGGCATTGCCTGAAGGTCTGATGGATGAAGTGGATTGTTTGGGAGCTGTAGAAGCACGTGGGTTTGTGTTTGCTAGTCTGTTGGCAGGTAGACTGGGTAAAGGTATGATTTTGTTACGCAAACCTGGTAAATTGCCACCACCTGTTGCCAATAAGGCCTATGCTCTGGAGTATGGTAAGGATACGCTGGAGATGCAAAACAACCTGCCGCCAGAGCGTGTATTGTTGGTTGATGATATATTGGCTACTGGCGGCACATTAAAGACTGCTTATGAGCTATGTAAATCTGCAGAGCATACTGTTGTTGGTGCTTTGGTATTATTGGATTTAGTTGATTTGCACGGTGACTTTCCAGTGCCTGTTTATACTGTATTAAAGGCCTAATATGGCAGTCTAAATATTTGAAATAAACAATTTTGAAAGTAAAAATCGCGCTGAATAATATCAGCGCGATTTTCTATTGTGAGCTATCTTCAGTTTGTTCATAGATTGTACAGGCTTCTTTTATTAATGTATGCCCGACGGTCTTTGGTGTTGTGGTTTTAAAGTCTTTTGTGGTCAGTATCGGCTTTTCTGATTGCCATGACTGTAATACTTTATCATTAGCGCCATAGTTCACATAAGCGCGCCTATAGTAGCTGTTATCCTTACAAGAGATGAGCAGTTGTTGGTCACTATGATGAATACTGTTTGCTTCATCCTCATTTGTTTGTGCAGGATAGGTTCGACGAATAGATACCGTAATGTTTTCAACATCTGTTTCGTCTATGATGTTGATGTCGGAGCTTTCGATAGACTCCAAGTCTACGCTAAAAACGGATCCAGTTTGACTTTCTGATACTTTTGACCAGTTCACTGCATGTGCGCTGACCGCTAGAGTGCCGCCTACTAATAACATTGATAGCCGCTTCATAATCAAGCCTTGCTTCTTGTTGTTTGAAGTGGCTCATCATAGCCAACTTAGTATTAGCAGGCAACTTTCTTTTATTGCCAGTTGTTTCTGTTTTTAGAGTATTGTCGATATCAGAGACTGTTTGTGTCTCAACTGCGCATAGCTGCTAACATTTGAGCAAGCTCGTCGCGCGCACCGACAAACCCATCAATACCTTTTGGTAGTAAGTCTTGTGTGACCTTGTCTTGCTGATAGGCAGCACTAAATCCTTCACGTGTCAGGCTCACTTTGGTCATATCTGCCATATCCATTGACATACTTGGTGATAACTGTTGTGTTACTTCAGCATCTATCGTAGCCAGCTCGTCGATGAGATTGGGTGCGATGGTCAATAGATCACAGCCTGCCAGCGCTAATATTTGCTCAGTTGAGCGAAAACTTGCACCCATGACTTGTGTACGATAGTTATGTTGTTTGTAATATTGATAAATACGCTTCACGGACTGTACACCCATGTCATCAGAAGCGGGCACGTTTTGACGGTTTTGTTGGCGTTTTTGCCAGTCTAAGATGCGACCCACGAATGGTGATATCAGTGTCACGCCAGCATCGGCACAAGCAATTGCTTGGTGTTGTCCAAATAATAAAGTCAGGTTGCAGTGAATATTTTGAGTTTCCAGATAACGTGCTGCTTCAATACCTTGCCAAGTGGCGGCCATCTTAATCAATACACGGTCTGAGTCGATACCTGCTTTTTGATAAGTTTCCATAAAGGACAGGGCTTTATCAATTGTTGCTTGAGTGTCATAAGATAGGCGTGCGTCAACTTCGGTAGAGACTCGGCCTTCGATGAGACCTAAAATATCACAGCCAATCTGAATGGTAAGCGAATCAATCACCGCATCAATATTGCCACTATGATGGCTCATGGTTTCTGACAGCATGCCTTGGTTGTCAGGATGCATGAGGGCTTTGGTGATTAGGCTCGGGTTGGTGGTCGCATCGATAGGTTTTAAGCGCGCAATGGCGTTTAGATCTCCAGTATCCGCGACGATGGTGGTCATGGTACGAAGCTGTTGTAATGCGCTCATCAGATATCCTTTTTTATTAATGATGTGATTATGGTGTTCTGTATCGTTAGTTCTGAACTGTATCATAATTTTTGGGTTATATTGTTGAACACGCCCCAAACTAACGATAGTTTTCACACGTATAAAAGTTATATTGTACTACTTAGTGAATATTGATAGTTTTACGAGTATTTACACGTGGGCACTGAGCATAGTTTTTGTTATAGTAGAGCGAGTCAGCAATCAGCGTATTGTATTTGTCAGTTGCCGTATGATTGAGTCATAACAACTGTGCTCGATAGGGTTAGCAAAATGCGATATTATGGCTAAAATATTTGGTGTGCATAACAGTCATTTAGGTATTCTTTAACATTAAAAGAGATGCCGAGTATTTAAAACCAATAAAGTAATACCCCACAGTCATAAAACACAGTAATAATTTTAGAAAAAGGATAGGCGGTAATGAGTGAGCAGTCACCAGAGAACAATATAGATAACCTAGATCAGACCGTCGCAGGCACTAGCGATAATTCGACTGAAAAAGCAACTGAAAAAGAGTTTTTGGACAGTATTCGCCAAAATATTGATGCAGTAGACTGTGAAATTCAGACACTGATTAATGACCGTGCCAAGCTGGCTCAGCAAGTGGCTATAGTGAAGAAAAATAATATTGCTAATGATGCCTCTGCTGCTGATAGTAGTAATCCTATTTTTTATCGTCCTGAGCGTGAAGCACAGGTATTAAAAGCGGTCATGCAACGCAATACTGGTCCGATCGCTGATGAAAAAATGGCACGCTTATTCCGTGAGATTATGTCGGTGTGCTTAGATTTAGAAGCGCCGCAACGCATTGCTTTTTTGGGGCCAATCGGTACTTTTACGCATGCTGCTGCACTCAAGCATTTTGGTAAGGCTGCTGATACCGTGCCAATGACGACCATCACTGATGTCTTCCGTGAAGTAGAAGCGGGCACAGCAATGTATGGCGTGGTTCCTGTTGAAAATTCTTCAGAAGGCGTTGTGAATCACACCTTAGATGGATTTTTATCTTCGACGCTAAAAATTATTGGTGAAGTTGAACTGCCCATTCATCAGAACTTCTTAGTCGCTGAACACACCAAGATAGATGGCCTAAGCCGTATTTATTCTCATCAGCAATCATTAGCACAGTGCCGTCATTGGCTTGATGTGAATTTCCCCAATGTCGAGCGTGTTGCGGTATCGAGTAATGGTGAAGCAGCGCGTCGTCTAAAAAACGAATGGCATTCAGCTGCGATTGCAGGTGATGTAGCAGCGGCAGAGTATGATTTGCATAAGCTCTACTCAAACATCGAAGACAACCCAAGCAATACCACGCGTTTCCTTATCATTGGTCATGAAGCCGTTGCGCCATCAGGCCAAGATAAAACGTCTATCGTCGTCTCGGCACATGATAAAGCGGGTGCACTCATCGAAATATTAAAGCCGCTGTCTTATCATGGTGTGTCTATGACCAGTATCGAAACACGTCCTGAGCGTCCTAATAAATGGGCATACGTGTTCTTTATTGATATGGATGGTCATATCGATGATGCAAATGTCAGCGCGGCCATCAATGACATTCGTCCGTTAGTGAAGGATTTACGTGTGTTAGGCTCATATCCTAAAGCGGTGTTATAAAGTAACCGTAAATAAAGTAACCGTAAATTTATCGATAACGGATTTATCAGCTGTTTTTTGAAATAGCTGATAAATGAATGTTGTCGCTATGTCTTTGCTGTCACCGCCAATAAGCCATCTTACTCAATGCTCAATCAATCATAGACGCGTCATCATGTCTAAGGATAAATCATGCAGTCACCTCAATCGACAGAGTCAAATTTATCACCATTAGTACCTGCTTATGCCAGTATTTTAGAATTGGCACCTTATCAAACAGGTAAGCCGGTAGAAGAGTTGACGCGTGAATATGGTGTCTCAGATGTGGTCAAGCTTGCCAGTAATGAGAATCCCATCGGTTGTTCACCGAACGTCACGCTTGCAATTACTGAGCAACTAGGACAGCTGGCACGTTACCCTGATGGCAACGGTTATTATCTAAAGCAAGCATTGGCTGATTTTAATGACGTCAATGTTGATCAGATTACTTTGGGTAATGGCTCGGATGATTTGCTTGATATCTTAGCGCGTAGCTTTGTTGGTGCTAGTGATGCCATCGTTTATAGTCAGTATGCCTTTGTGGTGTATTCGATGTTAGCGAAAATGCAAGGCGCGATGGATGTTGAAGTGCCTGCTCAGCGCTTTGCTCATGACCTAAAGGCGATGAGTCAAGCGGTTCAGGACAATCCTAATACCAAAATTGTGTTTATCTCTAATCCTAACAATCCAACGGGTACTTTGCTTTCTCATAAAGATTTGCATGCGTTTGTAGCGAGTGTCCCCAGTTCGGTTTTGGTGGTATTAGATGAGGCTTATATCGAATACAGCCCTGAGAGTAACAACCGGGTGCTGATTGATGAGTTTGATAATGTTGTTATCGTACGTACATTCTCCAAAGCCTATGGGCTGGCTGGTTTGCGTGTCGGTTATGCGCTCAGCTCAGTTGCTGTTGCTGAATTATTAAACCGTATTCGTCAGCCATTTAACGTGAGCCGTATTGGTTTGGCTGCTGCCGCTGCTGCACTTTCGGATCAAGACTTTATCGAAAGAACTCGTTTGATGAATGATGAGCAAATGCGCTGGATGGAGAAGCAGTTGGATGCGCTAGGCTTAGGGTTTATCAAATCACATGCCAATTTTATTATGGTAGAAATAAAAGTTGAGATGGAAGACATAACCGCGGCTTCTATTCATGAAGCGTTGCTGGAGCAAGGCGTTATTCTGCGTCCGTTAGCTGCTTATGGTTTACCTAACTGGTTACGTATTACCGTTGGTTTAGCAGAAGACAACCTACGCTTGATTGATACGTTGCGTTCTATCTTAACAGAGGATTAAAGGCTATGGCTCGGTTGCTTGTGCTAGGTGTTTGGTTTTAAGTACTAAGTACTAAGTACTGAGTTCTAAGCTTCTACTACTAAGCCTTTGGGTGATAAGTTTCTGGGTGCTAGGTCTTTGGAGCAGCCGATACACCATTAAGTTTTATAACAACAACCTGAGTTTTTATCGAAGCTCACGTTGATTTATTCAATGAGAAAAGCCGTGATTAGTCAAAAAGTTAGCCAAAAAGAAAGTCAACAACCTAAGAAAAAATCGCTTAACACATCGCAGTCAGCGTTATTCAAACAAGTCTGCGTTATTGGGCTTGGACTGATCGGTGCCAGTTTGGCTCAAGCTATTAAAGATAATGGTTTGAGTCAGCGGTTGGTTGCCGTCGATAGAGATGCGCCCAGTATAGAAGAGGCCATTCAACATGGCTTACTAGATGCAGGCAGTTCGGTATTGAGTGACGTGGTTCATGGTAGTGATTTAATCGTCATTGCTGTACCTGTGCAAGCCGTACAATCCGTATTTATCGATATCAAAGCGGCGATGGACAACGGACAGATCGGCACTGACTGCATCATTACTGATGTTTGCAGCACCAAGGTCAATATCATTGATGCGGCAAACGTTGTGTTTGGTTCATCGCCAACTGGATTAGTACCAGCCCATCCGATAGCTGGTGCGGAAAATTCAGGGTATCATGCCCGCCGCGCCACTTTATTTGCCAATCATAGTGTTATCATTTGTGAGTTACCAACGACCAGTTTGGTTGCTATAGATAAGCTGCGACGGTTATGGGAAGCAGTGGGTGCCAGCGTGATGGCGATGGACGCTGAGCATCATGACTCCATATTGGCGCATACCAGTCATTTGCCGCACCTGCTTGCGTTTAATCTGGTTGAGCAGTTGGCCAGTCATGATGATAATTTAGACATGTTTCGCTATGCAGCGGGCGGGTTCCGTGATTTTAGCCGCATTGCTGCCAGTGACCCTAAAATGTGGCACGATATATTTTTTGCCAACGAAAGCGCAATTATTAGCGCCCTTGATGAGTATGGCGTCTATTTACAGACCATGCGTCAACTGATCATTGATAAAGATTCAACCGCCCTGATGGGACTTTTGGGCCGCGCGCAAGCCGCACGGCGACATTTTGGCCATATGTTAGCCAGCACCCCTTATACGGATACTTCTGCCATGTCAGCATCTTATAATATTACTCCTAGCAACACCGTTTCAGGTACTATTACTATTCCTGGTGATAAATCTATCTCGCATCGCAGCATCATGCTGGGCAGCCTTGCCACAGGCGTGACCCATGTCACTGGGTTTTTGGAAGGGGAGGACGCACTTGCGACCTTGCAAGCATTTCGTGATATGGGTGTGACCATTGAAGGGCCTGATAAAGGAAAGTTAACCATTCATGGTGTTGGTATGAATGGGCTAAAACCAAGTAAGACGCCATTATATATGGGCAATTCAGGCACCAGTATGCGTTTACTATCGGGTATCTTAGCGGCACAATCGTTTGATAGCGTGTTGACTGGTGATACCAGTTTAAACAAACGTCCGATGGAACGTGTGGCAGCACCACTTCGCGCCATGGGGGCAGTGATTCAAAGCACAGGTCATAGTGGTACTGCGCCGCTTAGCATCACTGGCCGTGATACTGTTGGTAAACCGCTGCAAGGTGCTGAATATGATATGCCAGTGGCGTCTGCACAAGTGAAGTCTTGCTTGCTATTAGCAGGGCTGTGGGCGGAGGGCACGACGACCGTCATCCAGCCTGAAGTCAGCCGCGACCATACTGAGCGTATGCTGTCAGCCTTTGGTTATCCAGTGACGGTAGAGGGCAATAGTATCAGCGTCACAGGCGGTGGTCAGCTAACCGGCGGCGATATTGCTGTCCCTGCTGATATCTCTTCAGCGGCATTTTTTATGGTGGCTGCTGCTATCAGTCAAGGTAGCGAGTTGACACTAACGCAAGTCGGTATCAACCCGACACGCACGGGTATTATCGATATCTTAAAATTAATGCAAGCCGATATCACATTAAGTAATGAGACGCATGTGGGCGGCGAGCCAGTCGCAGATATTACCATTCGTAGCTCAAACTTAGTCGGTATTGATATACCAGAGCATCTCGTACCGCTGGCGATTGATGAATTTCCAGTATTGTTCATTGCCGCTAGCTGTGCAACAGGCCGTACGGTGTTAACTGGTGCCAAAGAGTTGCGTGTTAAAGAGTCAGATCGTATTGCGGTCATGGCGGAAGGCTTGCACACGCTTGGCATTGATTGTACCGTAACGGATGATGGGCTAATTATTGAGGGTAAAGGCATCAGTGCCGATACGACTATTCAGAACGGCGAAGTCAATAATAGCCAGCCTGTATTCGGCGGTGGTCACATTACCTCACACCATGATCATCGTATTGCTATGAGCTTCGCTGTTGCTAGTTTGCGTGCTGCTGAACAAATCACCATCGAAGGGGTTGAGACGGTTAATACCAGCTTCCCAGGATTTGCTGAGCTGGCCAATCAAATCGGGATGTCTATTCAAGTTGAAGGCGCTGATCACTAAAACCACATGATTGTTCATATCGTGAGTCATCAGATTTATGATAAGTGAGGTTGTTTGTTAAGAGCAGCCTAAGATTATTTTCAAAACAGTCTTTATCGTTAGCAATGTGTTGATGACCAAACTGGTGTCAACGCATTGCTTTTTTACTTTTATCTTATCTGTAGTAACCCTGCGTTCTTGCTTTGATACTGCTATTGTTTGTAAAAGCAGGTGAGGTCGCGCTTTGCTCTAACACGTTGTATTGTCATATGACCATCCAAAATGTCGTCAAAAAACCAGTAGCACCTATAAAAACAACTCAGCAAGGGGTTATTACTGCATTTATCGCCTTTTGTATTTGGGGTGCGTTTCCGCTTTATTTCAAACAATTATCTGCCTATGATGCAACAGAAGTTATCGGTCATCGCATCGTTTGGACGTTTGCCTGTTTACTCATCGTGGTGGTCGTAACCAAGCGTTGGCAGTGGATAGAGACCTTAAAACAAAATCCAAAATGGATCGCTTTAACGTTTGTATCGGGCATCATTATCGCGACCAATTGGCTCACTTATGTATGGGCGGTCAATAATGATCGCATCCTTGAGGCGAGTTTGGGCTACTTTATTGGCCCGCTCGTTGGTGTTGCGCTATCGATGGTTTTGTTCAAAGAGCGCCTGCGCCACCTGCAGTGGGTCGCTATCGGGTTTGCACTGTTATCAGTTGTCATTCAAGTGGTCATGATAGGTAGTTTGCCGTGGCTATCGCTTGTATTAGCCTTTAGTTTTAGTACTTATGGCACGATTCAACGTCAAACACCATTAAAACCGATTGAGGCGATGTTTGTCGAAACGTCGATGCTGGTTCCTATTTTTCTCTGGTGGTTTTGGCAGTCTGATGTGGTCAGTAGCCAATTGAGTTTTTGGTTCACCTCAGACATTTGGCTATTAATGATTGCAGGCCCGATTACCTTGATACCGTTACTGCTATTTAATAAATCGACTAAGATGGTCGCTTTTAGTATTTTAAGCTTTATGAATTATCTAACCCCGACGTTTATTTTCTTCTTGGCGGTGTTTTATTATAAAGAGCCATTTGATTTGCAGCGTTTGGCAGTGTTTGGTTTAATTTGGCTAGGTCTGCTACTATTCAGCATTGACTTGTGGCGACATCGCCCAAGCAAGGCCTTAAAAGCGGCCCGTTTGCGTGAAGCCGCTTTGCAGCAAAATAAATAAAATTTGCGTAAAAAAATCGAATTTAAAACGCTAATTAAATATTTAGCAAACAAGGATGAGAGCATGTTTCATACTGAATCTGATGTGGTATTTGTAAAAGGTTTAAAAGTAGAGGCCGTCATCGGTGTCTATGATTGGGAGCGGGCAATCACCCAACCGCTACTCATTGATATTGCGCTAGAAACCGATATTAGCGCGGCTGCTGTGTCAGATGATGTCAGTGATGCACTGAGCTATAAAGAGGTCTGTGACGATGTCAGCGAGTGGTGTAAAGAGATTCAAGCAAAACTACTTGAGCATTTAGCAGAACTTATCGTGGATAAGTTGCTCACAAAATACGCCTGTCACAAAATAACGTTCCGTATCGCTAAGCCGACGGCTATTGCACAAGCGGATGCGGTTGGGGTGCAAATCACGCGCTATGCGCCAGCGTCAACAGACGAGCCAACAGATAAAGAAGCTGCCAAAGACGCGGATAATAGCCAAGCCGATGATGCATAAAACATCAATAGATTTAAATCTGAAAGCATTAAAACAAGGCGCGCCTAAACAGCTGCAAGCGCAGTCTGTGACGGCCGTGATATTGGCATTGGGCAGCAATTACCAAGCCGATAAGTATTTGCCGCGTGTCCGTGAGGGTTTGGCAGCGCTAGGGGAGATACAGTTATCAACGCCGTTTCAAAACCCTGACTTTACGGCGACTATCGAGCTACCAAAACCTGACTATATCAATCAGTGTGTCTATTTACGTTTGGCAGAACCTGTGACATTGCAGCAGTTGCAAGCGTGGTTTAAACAGATGGAAGGCGAGTGCGATCGAGAGCGTTTGGTAGTAGCAAAAACGTCAGTCAAAAAAGTCACCATGGATATCGATATTCTGTTGATAGAAATCTTTACTAACATAAATAGCCTAAGCAAAAATTCATCATCTAATCAAAAATCCGAATGGCTAATAATGGCGGATCGCTATCCATTTAAAGCGCATGAGCGAGCAGGAGTTGAGGAGTTAGTTTCAAATCGTCTTTAGTTTACTGGCTTATTATCCGTACTCTCATGGTTAGTGCCTGTTATATTCTTCTTGCTTGAAAATCCTCATATCAAAAATTTAGTATTAATACGGCTAATATAAATATTACTCGCCTATGATCAAAATCCATCCAAACGCTCGCCGAAATTAATCATTGAGCTTATCTCCTTTCTTTTTCTTATCTTAGATATACTTTCAATAGCTTCCTACTCAATGATTTCAATGTCACAAGTGCTATCGTTAGCACTGACTGATATTATTGTATCTGCATTATAATTGAAATCTATAGCGTCAAAATACTGACAGTTAAATGATTGAATTTCGAGGGTGTAGGGTCGATGTTTTGGGCTAAGTTCTTTATGAATCTTTCATATCTATATTATATTTTTCAGAAGGGTAAGGTTGAATGACTTTTATATTTAGAGAAATTACGGACGACGACTTAGATTTACTTTTCGCTTCACCAGATGTTAAAGAAGCGCTATATGGCATGTTTTCTAGCAGACAAACTGCTGGATACATGATTGATTTTAGTTGGAGAGTAGCTGTCATTGAAGCAACAGGCGAGATGATTTTTAGTTTAGGTGGTTTTTCGGGTCTAGAGGGAGAATCGCCACGTTACGCTTATCTGTTTAATAAGGCTATCTGCACTATGATTGAAACAGCAAAGGGCTATGAGCTATCCATATACTATTGTTCTTCTGCGCTGAGAGAAAATCTGCCTCACATCAAAGAAGTAATGACGCAAGCGCTTATTTATGGTGGAGAAGAGCTAACGGGAAACAATCTTAAGGGGTTGCCTGAAGAGATAAAACGTATCGCTATGAGTAGAACTTATACATTTATTGAAAGCGAACAGCTGTACTTTCGTTAATCCTAACCACTTTTAAACCAATGATTAAAAGAGAATACGATGAGTGATTATATCTATAGAGAAATCACCAAACGAGATATCGATCAATTATATGCTTCGAGAGATGCTGAAAAATGGCTAATTCCACATTATGCATCAAAGCGAGATAATGAAAGTGTCAAGCGACACATGGCTTTAGCAGAACCTAATACAACAACAGCATGGAAAATCTTTTTATTTTTAGAAGACCATGAAAGGGCAGATGAAATAGCAGATTGGTATGTCTATTTAGATGAAGACGGCTCTACATTGATTATGCAAGTAAGGTTTCCAATGCCACCACACTGTGAAATGTACTCAATAGACGCTGATCGTGAACAGCAATTTGTCGTGCTGTATTGTTCAGAAGTCCTTAAGAACAATATTCAGCAAATTTGTCAGTTAGTTGTTGAGGTAGCAACGTCATCAGGCGGGAAATACTTAACAGGTGATCCTGAATCAGATTTTTGGGAAGACCCTATTATTTCATACAAAATAGCAGCACCTAACGACTACGGGAGATACAAATAATGAATATTAATGAGATGTCAGGACAGCAGTTAATTGATTATATCAAAAATGCTGATAAGCAGTTCACGATTCAAGAGCTAAAAGACATTATTCAGCAAGCATCATCATTAGCATGAGTCGAAGGTGCCGCTGATGCTGCGGCATATCAAATAAAATTTACTTCTACTCAGCAGCTATGTCATCAGCCTCATCTTTACCAATCACATCGAACTCTTCTAAGCACAGCTTGTCATATTCTTTTTTACAAAAACTAGGATCGATTTTGCACATAGCAGCTTGTAATTGATCGAGGCGGTTTTCTGACTGCTGAATGTGTTCTAGCATTTTAGCAAATGCTTCTGCAACAGGGTCTTGTGAGGTTGGATCAATACCATAAGCCTGAAATGCTGTATCGCGTGCAGTAGCTTGTTTTGAGGTCGCTATTTTTTCTTGTGACTTAGCGTCTGGTGATTTTTCGGTAATTGGATTGCCTTTTTCATCATGATGATCCGATATCATGCGAGCTGCATTACCGACCATCGTAGCGCCTGCTGGTACCGGTTTTACCACGACCGCATTTGAGCCGATTTTGGCATTTTTACCCACCGTAAATGGGCCCAATACTTTTGCACCAGCGCCAACGGTCACGCCGTCTTCTAGCGTGGGATGACGTTTGCCATTATTCCATGATACGCCGCCAAGGGTGACGCCATGATATAAGGTGACATCGTTGCCAATCTCAGCCGTTTCACCAATGACGACGCCGACACCATGATCAATAAAAAATCGTTTGCCAATCTTGGCAGCAGGATGAATCTCAATACCAGTGATGATACGTGAGCCATAAGAGACCACACGTGCGGCCAGTTTCTGTTCGTTATTCCAAAGACAGTGCGCCCCGCGATGTAGGACGAGCGCATGGATGCCAGGGTAGGTCAATATGATCTCGAGGCTGTTGCGCGCCGCAGGGTCACGTTTGAATACCGCATTTATGTCTTCTTTTAGGTCTTTTTTGATACTAATAAGTGATTTGAATAATTTGGTTGGCAATGACATAAAGCGTCCTATCTATTTGTCAGTAGAGTGTCACTGGTGAACAGCGATATCTGTAATTTATAGTTATTAGATTTTAATCGTTATTAAGTCTGCATAAATATTAGGTTGTACTTACACTAAGGTCTTTTAAGTTATAGCAGTTTTACACGATAAAATATAGTGATGAGCTATTAAATACTCACAAACCCATCAATTCATATGAGCTTGTGAGTATCGATTTTATATTTAGGGCGTGTTAGATAATATAGCTAGTCTTTTGACAGCTTGGCAATCAATGCACTCAGTAATTGATACTCTTTTTGATCGAGCTGTACACGCGAGCCCAGTCGTGACAGGCGCGATGGCAATGATTTTAAGTGCTCACTATCTGCCAGACCGCGCTGAACCATCAGCTCTGTCATACGCTGAGTCAGCTGTTGTAGTTGCTGCTGGGTAATCGCAGGCTCGTCCCATTGTTGACGCAGATGAACGTCCATCATGGGTTCGACGGTTGTACTTATATCAGCATCTAGACTGTTATCAGTTGTATTTAAGTGCGTTTGCGCGTATGCAAAGATAAAACTGGCGATTACTTGTACCGCTGATGCAACGTTGAGCACAGGATAAGCAGGATTGGCATCGATTTGAATATGATAATCTGCATAAGCCAACTCTTCATTGGTCAAGCCGCGATCTTCACGACCAAATAAGATAGCAATATTTGGTTTACTACTAGTCGTACTTGCTTGCTGATCCATAAAATCAAACATGATTTTTGCCGCTTGGGTAGGGTTCACCACAGGGCGCGGCAAATGACGACTACGACTACTCGCTGCGAACACGAGCTGACAGTCTGCAATAGCAGATTCAAGGCTAGGTGCGATGGTCGCTGATGCCAGTAGCTCATTGCCACCTGCTGCATGAGAGACACTCGTCTCATCAATTGGCAATTTAGGATCAACGACCGTCAAACGCGACAACCCCATGGTGTGCATCGCCCGTGCTGCCGAGCCAATATTGGCAGGTAGCGTTGTATTTACCATGACGACTTGTACAGCAGACAGATAGTCATTCACACCATGAGCTGATGGAGAACTGTTACTCATTTATAGCCCCAAGCGTTGATTGATTTCTTGCTCAACGTTTTGCAGCGCGATTGAGATGTTTTCAATAAGTGTGGCTTGTTCGCCAATCGTACGCTCACGGCAGCGCTCTTGTAATTGACTGCTTAAGCTGGCCAATTTCGCAGCGCCTAAATTAGCGCTAGCGCCTTTTAGAGCATGAGCGGTCTCATAGCCGTTAGCATGGTCGTTTTCTTGCTGAGCCGTTTTTAGTGCTGCGACACGTTTCTTACTGTCTATAAGATAGACTTGTATTAAGTCGGCAAAATCTTCTTCGAGCAAGTCACGCATGTCTTCAAACTGCTCATCGTTGATAATTTCGTCCATTTTTTATATCCAATTGTTAAAAGTTAAAGCAATAAGGGTTGAGGTGGGTTTAACACATGCTAACTATAATGAAAGTGTAAGTTGTCTTCATTAATCATAGTTTTCAGTTGTTGTAAGTTGTCATCGTTGGGATAAATACGCCAATGCTCGGATAGAGCAACATTGGCAATACCAAACTCTGCATAAATACTTAGTCCAAGTGGTAGACAGTTGTCATTAATAGAGGCGTCGGTATTGCTCAGAGCATTGTCAGTATAACCTTGATCAGTATGACTGCCATTACTCATAGCCGTTAAATCATTGCCGTTTTCATCGTATAGACTGCCGCCCATGGCAGGATCGTAAGCGCCGTTGCCGCCACTATTACTGTCTTGCTCATCTTGCTCGCTGTTATAAGCCAAGCGCGGTGCTGGTATGATGTCAGCTTGTGCAGATTTCAGCAGAGGCTGCATACGTGTGAGCAAATTGATATCGCTACCGTGAACTTTAATGCTGATCTTTTTGAGCCAGCGCAAGCGCGCATCAACCATGCTCATGGCACTATCAAGACGGGCAAAGAGGCGACCGTCACGCTCACGAATACTGCCTTTGATAATGACCACTTCGTCGACTTTTAGCTGGTCTTTGACGCGGTTAAAGCGCTCCGCATAGCAGCTAACCTCTAACCGTGATGTGCCATCGTCTAAGGTAATGACGTTGCGAGTACCAAAGTTGGCGATATCGATAATCAATCCTGCAAAATAACAGCTGCCGTTATAACCAGTATCGGTTAGCTTATCAAGACGCGTGCCTGAGGTATAGCGTTTTAGTTCATCTAGGTATTCGTTGATAGGGTGACCTGTCAAATACAGCCCTAAAGTGTTTTTTTCAGCTTTTAGGCGGTGTTTGTCCCCCCAGATTAGCTCTGGTGTCATGACTAATGGTGGCGCGGCGACCACACCATCCATCTCACCAAACAAATCCATCATACCGATTTCACGGTTTTGACGGTCTTGTTCAGCCGCTTGTACCGCACTTGGCAACTGACTCATCAGCGCACCGCGAATCTCGTATGCTTCATCGGCTGGCAAGTCAGGTCGCAATGTCGCTGCAAAGTCATCAAAGCAGCCTGCACTGACCAGTGCTTCAAGCGTGCGCTTATTGACTTTTTTGATGTCTACGCGGCGACAGAAGTCATATAAGTCTCTGAATGGTCCTTCGCGGCGGCGTGCGTCGACGATAGATTCAACAGCACCTTCACCCACGCCTTTAATCGCGCCAAGACCATAAATAATATTGGTCGGCGTATCAGCGACGAAATGCCATTCACTACGGTTCACGGATGGATTGACAACGGTTAACTCAAAATTTTCACGGCAGTCATTGATAAAGAATACGACGTTGTCCGTGTTGTTCATATCTGAAGTCAGTACCGCTGCCATAAACTCGGCAGGGTAGTATTGCTTGAGGTAAGCGGTTTGATACGCCAATACACCATAAGCGGCAGAATGCGAGCGGTTAAAGCCGTAACCAGCGAATTTTTCCATCAAATCAAATACGCCACCTGAGGTGACTTCATCGATGCCTTGTGAGGTTGCACCAGTGACAAAGATATCGCGCTGTTTGGCCATCTCTTCGGGTTTCTTTTTACCCATTGCACGGCGCAGCATATCAGCACCGCCCAAGCTATAACCAGCCATGACCTGTGATATCTGCATGACCTGTTCTTGATAGACAATAACGCCGTTGGTGTTTTCTAGTATTGGCTCAAGATTGGGATGATCGTAGATGACTTCCTCGCGACCATGTTTACGGTCGATATACATCTCTACCATGCCGGCATCTAGCGGACCGGGGCGATATAGCGCACACATGGCGATGACATCTTCGATATTGGTCGGTTGTAGTTTGGCGAGGTACTTTTTCATACCCATACTTTCTAACTGAAAGACAGCAGTGGTCTTGGCATCTTGCAGTAGCTTATAGGCTTTTTTGTCATCTAACGGCAAATCTTCTAGGATTAATGCGTCTTTGCCTTCTTTGGCACGGCGTAAGTTGATGTTCTCAACGGCAGCATCAATGACGGTTAGGTTGCGCAGACCCAAAAAGTCAAACTTCACCAGACCAACGGCCTCGACGTCGTCTTTGTCAAACTGGCTGACACGGTGACCTTCATCATCACAATAGATGGCGCTAAAGTCGGTAATCTTATGCGGGGCAATCAGTACGCCACCCGCATGTTTACCAACGTTTCGGCAGACGCCTTCTAGTTTGATGGCCATCTCCCAAATTTCGATGGCATCTTCATAATCCATATTGTCAGGATTAGAGATCAAGTCCTTGAGCTGTGGCTCTTGTTCGAGCGCTTGACTCAGCGTGATACCCGGAGTTTTGGGGATAAGCTTGGATATTTTATTGGCAAGGAAATACGACTTGCTTTGTACACGCGCCACATCACGTACCACGGCTTTTGCGGCCATGGTACCAAAGGTGATAATCTGCGAGACTGCGTCACGACCATAGGTTTGCGCCACATAGTCAATGACTCGGTCACGGCCTTCGATACAAAAGTCGATATCGAAATCGGGCATCGATACCCGCTCAGGGTTTAAGAAGCGCTCGAATAATAAATCGTAGTGGATAGGGTCAAGATCGGTGATGTTTAGCGCATAAGCGACCAAGGATCCTGCACCGGAACCACGACCCGGTCCAACAGGTACGCCATTGGCTTTTGCCCAGCGAATAAAGTCCATAACGATTAAGAAATAACCAGGAAACTCCATCGAGAGGATAATGCCAAGCTCATACTCTAAGCGCTCATCATACTTCTGGCGAAAATCGTTCCAATGTTCAGTACGTTCTTCAACAGGAAAAAGCTTATCCAAGCGATTATTCAAGCCACGTATCGACTCTGCCCGAAAAAATGATTCAATCGTCTCACCTTCAGGTACAGGAAAATCGGGTAAGACATTAATACCCAGCGTCAAGGTCACATTGCAACGACTGGCTAGGCGTAATGTATTATCAACTACCTGAGGAATATCAGCGAATAGCTGTGCCATTTGCTCTTGAGTTTTGAGGTATTGCTCATCAGAATAGGTCTTTGGACGATTTGGGTCAGCCAGTACATAAGAGCCTGCGATACATACTCGCGCTTCATGGGCATCAAAATCATCTTGCTCCAAAAACCGCACATCATTATGGGCGATAATAGGCATATTGTGTTTGGCACCTGAGTGAATAGCTGCTTTAATAAAGGTATCTTCACCTGAGCGATTGGTGCGTTTGATAGCAAAGTATAACCGATCAGAAAACTGCGACTGCCACTCTGTCAGCAGCTCATCGGCTTTTTCTGGCATTGAGCTGACCAGTGCCTGACCGACATCGGATTTTTCGGTAAATAGTACGATAACACCTGCCGCATGTTCTAAGATATGATGGCGCTTGATAACGGGCACACCATGGTTGGCATCATCGGCACGTCCTTCGGTAAAGCCTAGTGAGACAATACGGGTGATATTTTGATAGCCTTCATTGTCCATCGCTAACAGTGTCAATCGCGTGTCTTCATTTTCCATGATGACTTCGCTGCCGATGATTGGCTTGATACCAGCGCTTAGGCAGGCACGGTAGAATTTCACCGTGGCATAAAGGTTGGATAAATCGGTCAAAGCAAGCGCGCGCTGATTATCGGCCGCAGCAGCCTTGACTAACGGCTTGATACGCACGATAGAGTCAGTGATTGAATATTCGCTGTGAATGCCAAGGTGTACAAATGCCATAGAGGACTCTTACGGATACGATCGGAAAATAGGCTGATAATAAATAAGTTTTTTATTATCAATAATTTAAGTCTTTAATTTGGTGTGCAAATACGTTAATAATCGTATTTGCGTATTCCAAATCAGGTCGTTAATAATAGCATTATTTGCTGCAGACAACCACTGATTCAAAGGTATTGGGCGAAGTAATAAGGTTGGAAGTATTCGTTAGATACGTGCTATTTCTATTTCAATAAATAACCGCTGACATCTTTAACGATGAAAGCGGTTGTTTATGAAATATTCAGAAAGAATTATAGTTCTGTTTAGGGGTAAAAGGCTTTTAGAGGTTTGAATTATAATCCAGCCCATTCGCCTTCAACCCAGATTGGATTCTCGGCGTTACCCTCTCTATTCATCCATTTATCACCTTGCCAATAACCACTAAGGCTGTCTTCTTTTTTACATTCTTTACTATAGTAATATGAGCCCATGTCATAAGAAAAGCATTTTTTGGTATCTTTGTCGGGTGGACAAAAGCCAGTTTGTACATCGCAATTGGGTGCTTGCCCAGGTAGGTAGGCTCTACCTTCTTTACAGACATAGTCTACCGTACCATGAGGTAGATTATTGTAATCCCAAAAATTTGTACCATCACTGCCTAACGGTTGGTTAGTACGACAGTGTAATGCCCAGCCACCTTTACTATTCAGAATGTATTCATCAGGCTTTGAATTATTAATTCCCGCTATATTATCTATACAGCCTGTTAATAGCAATGCGGTGAGTCCACCGGCGATGAGGTATGATGTTTTCATAAGGTGTTTTGCTCTAGTTTTGTTTAAGGGTGAAAATCTTTTAGATATTTGGGTTATAAACTAAACCTCATATCATCTGCCCTAAATTAGTTGATCGCTACAGTACTGAATTAGTAGCTAACTATCGGCTGGTACACTAGGTACACCGTTTCTGCAATTAAATTCATAAGTACTTATAGGCAAATCATATTTTTTCCAATAGCGACGCAGCTGCGGTGTGGTCAGCTCGTTTCCTTGACAGTCCTTTGGTAATAAGGGTGTGCTTCCGTCACAGATAAAATACAGTGTACCTTTAGGCAAGTTGTTGTCTTCCCAGTATCTTTTTGCCCAACTTTTGATTATTGGAGAAAAAAGAAGTCTGTCTGTTGCTGGATTGATCTCTGTGGTACATTCTCCTACTGCATTGCCAGAGTCATCTTCTAAATAGTCTTGTTCATACATAAACCGCGCACCCAAATCGATACAGGCGGTGAGGCCTAACATGCTGGTTAGGAGTAAAGCTAGTTTTATTGATTTCATAATTATATCCTGTTGCTATTAATACCCCACCACAGCCGCATCAACGATACGTGGATCAGACGAGCCGTAAACACCGTTTGGCGTAATCATAATCGACTGCGTCGAACCCATGGCAGATTTTGGACTGACCGTGTGTCCCATTGACTCAAGCTTTTTGACAGTATCAATATTCAATGCTTTTTCGACTCGAATTTCATCAGGCAGCCATTGGTCATGAATGCGCGGGGCATGGGTGGCCTCAGCGATATTCATATCATGGTCGATGACGTTTGAGAGGATTTGGGTGACGGTGGTGATGATACGGCTACCACCTGGGCTACCTGTGACGATATAAGGCTTACTGTCTTTGAACACAAAGGTTGGACTCATCGAGGATAGGGGACGTTTATTGGCTTCGACAGCATTGGCTTCACCGCCTAATAGGCCATAACCGTTTGGCACACCAGGCTTGGCCGAAAAGTCATCCATCTCATTGTTGAGTAAAATCCCTGTACCGTCAGCGACGAGACCGGTGCCGTAAGAGAAATTTAGCGTATAAGTATTGGCTATCGCATTGCCATCTTTATCGACGATAGAGAAATGCGTGGTCTGATCGCTTTCGTAGGGCAGTGGATTATTGGCTTTGATGGTCGCCGCTGGTGTGGCTTTGTTTGGATCAATTAAGGCGCGCAGCTTGTCAGCATAGGCTTGAGAGGTAAGACCGCTGGCAGGCACATCGATAAAGTCAGCATCACCTAAGTACTCTGCTCGATCTGCATAAGCCAATTGCATCGCTTCAGCCATTAAGTGGATGGTCTGCGCGCTGTTTTGTCCGTAGTCTTTGAGTGGATAGCCTTCTAAAATATTCAAAATCTGAATGATATGAATACCACCAGAAGAAGGCGGCGGCATTGAGACCACTTCATAACCACGGTAGTTGCCTTTGACCGGCTCACGGGCGATCGCTTGATAATCGCTCAAATCCTGCAAGCTCATTAGGCCACCTGCTTCATTGACCGCTTTGACCAGTTTTTGCGCCGTTTCACCCTTATAAAACCCATCAGGCCCTTGTGCGGCAATTAGCTTTAGCGAGCGGGCAAGCTCTGGCTGCCTTAAGCGTTCTCCTGGTTGATAGGCACTGCCGTCTGGTTTAAAAAACACCTTTTTGGTACTGGGCCACTTTTGCAAACGATCACTGAGAGCGGTGAGTGACTCAGCCAATCCAGCCGTCACTTCTATACCGTCCTCTGCTAGTGCTATCGCTGGTGCCATGACTTGTCCGCGGCTCATCGTACCATGCTCGTCCAACGCTTTGAGCAGTCCTGCGACTGTACCTGGCACACCGACAGCCAAGCCATGATAGCGAGACAAGTCGCTAACAGCGTTACCTTCTTCATCGAGGTACATATCGCGAGTGGCGCTACTGGGTGCTTTTTCACGGTAATCGAGTGCCACGGTCTTGTCTTGCTTGGCATCATAAATCATCATAAACCCACCACCGCCGATGTTGCCAGCACGAGGTAAGGTGACGGCTAGAGCAAAGCCAACTGCGACGCCTGCATCAACAGCGTTACCACCTTCTTCTAAGATTTTTAAACCAATATTTGAGGCGAGCGCTTCTTGCGTAGCGACCATGCCATTTTTTGCCCAAACAGGGTGATGAATCGCATCGGCAGAATAGATGGCTTGCTCGTTATTGGTACTGTTGGCAGTGTTAGTAGTGGCAATGTTAGTAGTGGCAGTGAGAGTGCTTGATTTGCTAGGTGTAATGCGTTTGGTTTCGGACAGCAGAGTAGGACTGTCGGTCATAATATCGAGGTTGATTGCGCTGGTATTGATAGACGTATTATTTATCGAATCAGTGGGTTTTGGTGTCACGGGTTCAAGCGCATGAGCTGATATAGATAGCAATAATGTACTGGTGATGAGTAGAGTGCTGGATTTGAGTAGTGTACTGAAGTTTTGTTTAGACAGTTGAGTGGTTTGATGGTCAGAGGATGAGGGCTGCATGGCAAAGTCCTTTTTATATGAGACGTTAATCAGTAAGGCTGTATTTTAAAAACAGATAGACTAAGAAAAGGTATGTCACGAAAAATAACAGGATAGCATGAGAATAGGAAGATATTACCTACATATGTCTATAAAAATACTAAAAATAACAGCTTTAAAAGATATTTTTTTCATCTTGCTATGGCAGCTAATTATCGAGAAGGTAACGTGCGGTCGAACATGATGATGTTTTTAGCGTCTATTACATAAATATTATGATGAAGCCCAATGATTTGTGGAAATTAAATGAATAATTGCGCTATTATAGCTAGCTAGTAATGTTTTGTGATATAAATGACGCTATTCATTATATATTTACAATTGTTTATCAGCTTAGACTAAGGGAATTTCATGTCACCGCCTATTTTTCATAACAGCAAACAGCCACTTTTGTCTCAATCATCAGCGCATCAGCCAACGAGTACAGGCAAGCGTCAGTTAATAAAAATGTCTAGCTGTGCGATTTTATCCGTGGGCGCGATGACTTTGCTAGCAGGTTGTCAATCAACGTCGATGGCTTCATCAAATGCTGCGGTATCAGGCAAGGTGATTGATTTTGAGATTGCAGATCCTGCGCAGAGCCAAGCACAGGGCCGTGCATTTAATGCCGATTTAAATGCCAAGTCTGAACGCTATGCACAATTATTTGACCAAGAAAATAATCCTAGCACTGAGAACCAAGCCAAAACGCATTTGATGACGGCCATTCGCCAGCATCTGGCGACCGAGCATGTATCCGTTTCGCAAGCCAATTATCAAACCGCCCCTTTTATTGATCCTGATAGTATCGATGCTGGCGCTAGTAGTTTGCTAAGAACCGTTTTAGAAACTTATGCGTATAGCAAAGAGATGTCAGACGACTATGACTCAAGCTATGATTCGGACTACTCAGATGATGATTATTATGAATCAGATTATGACAGCTATGTCGATGCTGCAGATGAAGTCGTCATCGAAGAATATGCTGATGAGTCAGATGACATTGCATATGATGATGAAGGTTACGATCAAAACGGCTATGACGAAAACGGTTATGACTGGTATGGCTACGACGAATACGGTTATGATGAGTACGGCTACGATGAAGATGGCTATGATCGAGACGGTTATGATGAATATGGTTATAGCCGCAGTGACTATGATGAAGGAGTTTATGCTAGCGATGATTATGAATCGGACAGCGCTCTTTCAAAGTTATCAGAACTAAACCCAAAAAGCATGGCAGAGCAATATGAAGCCATGCAGATGGCAAAACAGCAAGCAGAAATGACTGGTACAACAAACGAGTTTCCTCCTACGTCAGCCTCAGGCGCATTGGGCCAAATGCTTAACATGCTCCACCGAACCCCTGAGCAGATAGCAGCGTCCAATGCTTATCATTATAAAAATCTGTTTTTTAGTAGTGTGAGTCAGTACAAACCTCAGCAGCGACAACTACAAAGCGTCTATAGCTACGACTATGTGACGCCGACGATAAGCTCATCAGTACAAATACCGCTCGCGTTTGATTTTAACAACAGTAATGTCACGGTTGATCCTTCAGTTATTATGCCTATCGTGGCGATGGCCACTCCCGAAAACACGCCACTACCGAACGAGATGGCGTCACATACGGTCAGTTTTGGTTTGCCTGATAGTATCACTGAGCAGCTACCACCAGCAGTGGTCTATGATGCAGCGATTGCTGCTATACAAGACAGTATGGCGGAGCTGGCACCTGAGCACTTTAGTGCAGTCGATATTAGTGATGATGCGTTTGCCAAAGAAGTCGGTGCTAGCCGAGCGGTAAAAGTATATTTTGGTAGTCAGCAAAGCGGTGAGATGATTGGTAAATTTCTAAAGTATATGACGCAGTCGTTACAAGAGTATATCGATACCAATCCAGAGAAATACCCTGATGGCGCCATGCTAAAAGCTGCCATTGAAAAGTTGCAGCTCTATAATAAAGGTTATCAAAGTGCAGATGTGGGTGCGCTATTGCAAGTGATTGAGGCCATTGGTCCAATTTCGTTCAATCAGACAAATTACTATTACTTAGACAGCTCAGATCGACTACTTGCTAAGCAGCAACGTATAAATATGGGCAGTGATTTTCTTGGTTCTACAACCACTGCAATCAATCAAGTCCGCTATGATAAAGCCAGCTTTAATCAGAGTGCGTTGACCCCGTTATTGGCCGAGTCGTTTGGTGATAATGCAACACCTGCTATCGATGGCAATGCTTGGATTGCAGAGCAACGTCAAAAAGGAGATAGGCTGCAAGAGGCTCGTTACGCCCGCTATGATTATGACAACGACTATGCTGATGCTAGCGAGGATTCTGCTAGCGATGCGGCAGAGTACGAGTCTAGTAATTATGATGACTATAACGAAGGTTATAGTGAAGGCTACACTGATGCGGAAGATGATACAGACAACTGGTAGAGCGTTATTAGCACTATAGTCGGTTCAATATAGTTTGGATACCACAAAGCCAAGTGAAAGCACTATAAATAATAGCCTAAGCGAATCTGATAGCGTATCAAAATTATGAAGAGCTGACTATATATCTTGTCACGTTCAAGCCCATATTTATTAAGGATAAGAAATGAAAACAGTACATCAAGCCATCGTAGGTCGTCTGCCGTCAACCATCAAAAACCATACTTTATTGACCAGTGTATTCATCACAGGCGCACTATTATTAACAGGCTGCCAATCTACCAGCTTAGGTCAGTCCAGCAGTGTTACGGCACAGCAAACGCCAACAGCAGCCAAAACAGCATTGGCAACCGCGCTAAAAAAACAGCGTCGTCAATCATTTAGCTATCATGGCAATCTTGAGATTAACAACGATCAGTATGTTACTAATGTAGATCAAGCGGAGTTGGTTACGGCAGATTATGTGGACACATACTGCGAAGAGACACATGATCAAGCGTATGCCGATCTGGTTGCTCAAGCACAAACACAAAATAATGATGTGATGGACGCAGAGTATGATGCCCAGCGAGCAGCACTCAAAGACACTTATCTTGAGTGTTCAGATGCCTATGAAGCGTGGATAGAAAGCGATTACGATAGTGATATCACTGTACCACCATCATATCAGCAACTATTTGATAACTATTATGATAAAACAACACCATCAGATATTAAAAAAGCGAAATTGCTAGACGCTTATCTATTAAAGCCATTATCCATCAATGCGCAAGGTATCTATCAACCTATGGTTGGTAAGGCTACTATGCTAGCCAGTGTGCAATATAAAGCACGTAACCATCAAAGCAGTATCAATCAGCCTATTTATATCGATTTTAAAAACGGCAATATTTATCTGTGGGCCGATAATTTTGCAATGTTAAATTCAGAATTATTAGATGATAAGCTGGGTACTACATGGCAAAACAAGTGGCTAAAAGTTGCACTGGATGATGGTACGTTGCCAAAAGGGTTTGGAAGTGAGGTGATAAAAGCTCATTTTGAAGCGCTAGATCGCACGTTTGAGGCAGCGCCTGTTAGCCAGTTTGACTATGTGGCACCTAATACGTTGGTATCTTTGTCTCCTAAGTTACCAGAGCATCAACTACCTGCCATGCTAGCAAGCGATCAAGTGATTCGCCGTCTACAAAGTGCTGAGAGTTATGAGCAGTTTTATCAAGACTACATGCGCATATTTTACAACCACATCACCGAGCAGTACCCTGAACTGGTAAAAAGTAATGAAGCTTACTCAGAAAACGACACAAACATGGATGTTAGTACTGATACATTTACCAGTAAAGCACTGGTGCAGCAAGCATTGGCTGCAATGAAAAACAGTATGAATAATGATGGCAATGTTGAGACGGTAGAAGATGAAATGGGAGCGGACACAGCGGTGCAAGAGTTATACGGCTTTGATAAACGTGGCAAGCTTGCGTGGCAGCATACGCGTAATACGTTACACACTGCTAGCAACACATCTGACAAAGGCTTGGTAATAGATGCCTTACAGCAGTATTCCGCTATCAATAAAGATATAGCATTCCCTAACTTACCAAATGATGCGCAAGTGCCGAATGACAGTAATAGTGTCGATGCACGGCAGTATAGTAAGGAGTTGCTGCAATATTATCGTGATGGCAATGGTACTGCTCTTGGAAAAATGATGTTTAATCTACTGCCAATGGCGCAAGATGAGTTCGCTGCTATTGATTAAGGTTGTATAGCAACTGGTATAGTTCAGTGAACCACTAAATTACTATGACGTTATCTATCCTTATAGCTATTTTAGAGTTCTTTGACTATCATCGATTGAAATGCACATACTTAAAAAGCGCCTCTACTTAATAGAGGCGCTTTTTAATTTAATACGCATATCGCTAGGTAAAACTATCACTTTTCCAAAGTGGTTTAAGTGAATTATTACATACCTTGCTGTGGGCGCTCGCCACGTTTCTCACGACGGTCTGGACGACCATGACCTTCATCATCATTTTTTCGATCTTCTTTCATTTGTGCCAGTTCCGCACGCTGCTCAGCAGTCAGTACTTGAGCAATCGCATGTTGGGTCTGTATGCGTTCAATAAAGCGTTGTTTTTCTTTCGCTGCTTGCTGATCGGCGAGACGGTTTACCGCAGTACTATTCAATGTGCGAGCATTAGTCAATGCTTGTATTTGTTGCTCTACTTGCGCACGCTCTGCTTGATGTTGTGCAGGTTCTGTTTTGCGATCACCATGCTGCGCTTCCATAATGGCTTTGATTTGGGTTTTTTGCGCAGCTGTAAGGTCTAGTTTAGACAACGGACCTCTCATCTCGCCTTTTTTCATGCCGCCTTTTTTCATATCAGCTTTGTGATGCTTTTGCATTTGTGTCGTTGATGGTGTGGTATCTGTGTTTGCATTGACACTGGTACATGCAGTAACAGTAAATACGCTAGATAATGCGATGGCTGAACCTAATAGTAACTTTTTCATAGTAACGTCCTTTATTTAACTTCATATGGTTTGATTGAATAGATATTTAACGTTTTATCTGGCAATTATTGTTGTTAAGCGTTGAATATAAATACAATACTTGCTGTTGATAGGTGCTATCTTACGACAGTTGAAGGTTACGAACATTTATGAAGTATTAAGAAAAGTAACATTTATAGAATACCGATCAGCTATTGCCTGATAATATAAATAACAAAGCTATTTAACGTTTAAGGAGATAGATATGCCAAACATATTGTTAGGTGATGACGACGAAGAGTTGACTCAGTTATTAGAAGAGTATTTGCATAATCATGGCGTCCAATGTGACTGTGTTCATGATGGTGAGGCTGTCATAAAAAAACTAAAAAAAGCCAGTACGCAGACCCCTGTTTATGATTTGCTAGTGCTGGATATTATGATGCCGAAGATGGACGGACTCAGTGTACTACGTCAATTACCGAATATTATTGATATCCCTGTCATTATGCTAACCGCAAAAGGCGAGGAGATTGATCGTATCATCGGTTTAGAGCTTGGCGCTGATGATTACATTACCAAACCTTGTAATCCTCGAGAGCTGCTAGCACGTATTAATGCAGTCATCAAACGTACCAATGCAGCAGTGTCAGAGCACACACCGTTACCAGAAGGTCGCTTGCATTTGGATCAAAACCAGCGAGTCTGTCAAATAGATGGTGTTGAGCTGCAAGTGACGGGTACAGAGTTTGACTTACTGGTGGCGCTTCTCAAACAAAAAGGCGAGGTCGTTAGTAAGGAGTGGCTGTCAGAGCATGTATTGCAACGTGAGTTACAGCCTTTTGACCGTAGTCTCGATGTTCATGTGTCACGCCTGCGTAAAAAACTTCAACCGTTTCATGACGAGCCAATAAAAGCAGTTCGTGGTAAAGGTTATCAGCTGGTACTTTAATGATGGAATCATCGATGAATAACCCTAAGTTTAAGGTGCGGATCACCCTGTTTTGGCGGCTGTTTTTGAGTCTGTTAGCCACCATTCTGGTCACTTCTATCCTGTCTGTCATGGTAGAGCGTTGGTTAAGTGAAAAAGCGCTCACCGCTCGTATGGATGTGCAGGTAGACAGTTTGTTGGTTCAGCGTCAGGAACTGGTCGCAGCACTGAAAGCCGGTGATATGGAAGCGGTCAAACAACTGTATCGTCAAGACCGCTGGCTAATGAATCAAGTCAGAGTCTATGATGAGCAAGGTAGCATTATATTTCCGCGTTACCGGGATAGAGAAGAGATTAGACCAAATGGTCAGATAGAAACGCCGCCCTCATTACAGTCAGGCTTACCTGAGATGGACAATGATGTATCGAAAAATGTGCGGTCACCTCTGAGCTATTTTGTTCCACCGATGATACCAACCAGTGCCGAAATAGCTGATTCTGAGAGTCGCCCAGAACTCGCTGATGTGACGGTTGTTTTGCCAAATAAACAAACGGTTATTGTGCAGCTGCGTCCCCATCTGCGTTTTTCGGATGTTGTAGAGTTGAAATATACTAACTTTCCTATACGCTTATTATTAATTATCTTGTTAAGCATATTGGTCTGTGTTTGGCTAAGTCGGACGCTGACTCGGCGTATTCGCCGTGTACAAAACACCGTATATCGTATGATTGATGGTGATTATCAAACCTATCCAAATTTGTCCAAAATGGGAGATGATGAATTGGGTCTATTAGCAAACGATGTGGCTAACTTATCAACACGCTTGGCTGAAAGTGAGCTGGCACGTAAGCAGATGTTGAGTGACATCTCACACGAATTACGTTCACCATTGGCACGTCTTGAGGTAGCAACTGAGTTGACTCGAGATTTTGCACCAAATGCCAGCCGTTATCTCGATCGTATTGATAAAGAATCTGCACGCATGAATGAGCTGATTGAACAAATTATTCATATTCAATCTTTACAAATGCAGCAATACACCATTGATAACTTGGAAACTGAAATGGTGGATATGACAGAGCTTATCAGCGAGATTGGACAAGATGTGTGTTTTGAGTTTTATCATAAAAATGTGAGCTGGCAGTGGCAGTCGCCTAGCGCATCGTTAGATAGCTCGTGGGAAGTGTTAGGTAATCAAGAGCAGCTGCACAGTGCACTTGAAAACATCATTCGCAATGCCTTTATGCATACAGCAGCCGATTCAGAAGTGATTGCTGAAATCAAAAAAGTAGAGATGAATCATCAGGTCCCCGCTATTCAGGTTAGTATCACAGATGAGGGTGACGGTGTGGCAGAAAAAGACTTAGAACGTATTTTTCAGCCTTTTGTACGATTAGACTCCGCTCGTCATCGTGAGACAGGAGGGTATGGGTTGGGGTTGGCAATTGTTCATGCGGTGGTCACCGCTCATAAAGGACATATCAATGCCTACAATCGCCAAGATGGGGTACAAGGGCTGGTGGTTCAGATTACTTTGCCGGTGAGAATGAAAGACAGTTAAAAAAGAGGTGGTGTTCTAAAAAGTATGCTGGCATCAGACGTAGCCATAATTGATGTAAAAG
>NZ_RRYV01000326.1 GCF_014861395.1 Psychrobacter sp. FME13
AATTGTTTTATGATATTCATCCAAAACATAACTCTTTTGTAGTGCAGTGACTATATTTGAAACAGCGTAAACAGCAATACTTACGTGTTCTTTCAATAATTCATTTTTAACACCCCTAATTAATACAGCTCTTTTACTAATATAATCGTTTCTGGTTTTACCTTTAGTATCATTTACAGTTGTTACTGTACGACCTTTGGCGAGAATCTTAGCTATTGGTATAGTTTTAGGGGAAATGGTCAACTTCTCAGGAGCTGACGATTCAAACCTCAACGTTTTAAACTTACTTGCGCTCAATGATGAGGTGTTGCCAATCAATTGCTGTAGTTCTAAGTCAAGTTGGATACCATGAGAGTGCATATCTGAGCCACCTTTATATTTCGCAGTGGTCGTATCTGGAAATATGACTAGCCAAGCAGGTAGATAGTCTTTACTTTTTAATTGTTTAGACAGCTTAGCACTTTGCAAGTAAATATTATTAAATTTCGCTATAGAGTCTTTGTACAACTTTTCCCGCGTGTAGACCATCTTTTTACTAAGCTTTTTAGTAACCTCTTCTATAGGATACCTATCAGCATCTCTTGGGTAATCAAACCCATAGCGTCCAGCCATATCTTTTGGCTGTCTAAAATGTACAGTAAACGGTGCGACATCAGATATCGTACATTCAACCGTATAGTCTTTACCGTTTGACGCCCTACCTCCGCTAGTTGGTAAATTATTCGCCATATTTTATGCCCTCAATCTGTAGATGAACATTAAAACCATCAGGAGTACTAGAATAGTAAGTCTCAGTATGACCGTCGTTATCCGTTATCCCTTCAAATTTTTCATCTGTATTTTCATTAGTTATTATGTACGGCGTGTAGCTATAAGGAACTTCATCATCGTTCTTTAGATGAAACCGCAAGCGATACGCCGTCGGAGTAGTCGGCAACCCCGCCAACCCCTGTCCATCCATCCCGCCGCCATCACGACTATGCTT
>NZ_RRYV01000327.1 GCF_014861395.1 Psychrobacter sp. FME13
AACAAATCGGCAAGCAGCATACGGTAGGCATAGAAGGTAATAACTGTCGCCTTAGACACCGATTGCGACGAGCCGTTCGAAAGACCTGTTGCTTCTCAAAGGTAAGCATCCGACCATCCCATCTTTTCCTCACTTAAAAAATGCGAGATAGTGTCCACGATTAATAATCGTGGACACTAACATGACAACACAACCACCTAACAAACCCAAACGTAGAACTTACAGTGCTGAGTTTAAAGAACTTTTAGTACAAGAAGCTGAAAGTTCAGGGCGATCAATTGCCAGTATCGCTCGAGACCATAGCATCAACCAGAACCTTCTCCATAACTGGAAACGTCAGCATCACCGCAAAAAGACTGAAACTGGCATATTACCTGCTGCCATAAACAGTCCTGCTGATCCAAACCCCTGCTTTATCCCAATCCGCCTTGAACCTCAAGCAACTCATCTGTCCTCACCCTCCGTAATACAAAACATCAAGCAGCAAATCAGAGCCCCAGGACCTGGGTCCATAAGCCTCACTATTGCCCAAATTGATCCCCAAAGTTTGATTGACCTACTACGAGGACTACAATGATACCGGAGTTTTTCAAGGTAGTTGTCACCATCAAGCTAAATTAAGCGGCTTGTAATCTTTGCTGTTGTTGCTCTTTTACAGGATTTAGCGTTGTTGGCCCTACAGGCTCGCAGTTCCTCACCTCCTGAGTTCCCCAGCGTATCGGGTTTTCATCTTTAGCGCGCTGCATCGTGAGCAGACGCTTCGCCAGTACTTCCTTATCCTCACCCGTATGGCGCTGATTGGGCGTCACAAAGTTCAGCTGACTGTGCTTATGCTCATTGTTGTACCAGCGCGTGAAGCTCAGCATCCATCGTCTTGCCGCATCTAAGCTCTTAAAGCCATCGATAGGCCAATTAGGGCGATACTGAACCGCCCCGAGATTGTCGGAGACTCAACTTTCTGAGAGAATACGACAA
>NZ_RRYV01000328.1 GCF_014861395.1 Psychrobacter sp. FME13
GTTTTTTATCTAAAATTATTAATGATTATCATTTGTGTTTTTATTCGTATTTATATTTTTACAAAAATAAGAGGATGTTTTTATGTATCAACTTCAGCAGCTAAATCATAAAAGTAATGTTAAACGATGGACGACACAGACCAAACCGTCTTTCGCCCTTAATTATATTGTATCGGCAAAGCTTGCGATGGCTTTAGGCATAGCGGCTGGGACCGTATTTATATGTGTGCCATCAGCTTATGCACAGGAAGGTAGCGACCTGACCAGCAGTCAGCAAGTTAATGAATTGGATACCGAACAGCAAAACCAAAATATAGATTTAGGAGCCAATCAAGAGATACCAACTACCACACTACCAGCGATAACAGTAGTGGCTGAAGGCAACGATAATCAAACCTATTCTGGAGGGCAAGTAACTTATACCAATCATGTTGGATTTTTGGGAAACAAAGACTTTTTAGAAACACCATTTAGTGCCATTAGTTATACTGATAAATTTATTGAGGATCAGCAAGCCACAGATATTAGTGAGATTATTGCTGCAACGGATCCCTCTGTTTATACCAGTGGAGGAAGTGGAGAAAATCTTGAAAGTTATTCTATCCGTGGTTTTGCTTCGAATAGTAATGATGTGACAGTAAATGGATTGTCTGGTATGGCGCCTTATTACCGCAGTTCGCCTGAAATGTTTGAGCGTGTTGAGGTACTCAAAGGTCCGTCAGCAATGCTCAATGGTATGTCACCTAACGGCTCTGTAGGTGGCTCTGTGAATCTAGTCACTAAGCGAGCAGGTGATGAGCCACTCACTCGATTGACGACTAAGTACATATCAGACTCGCAGCTTGGTGGGAGTGTAGATGTTGGCCGCCGATTCGGTGAAGACAAACAGTTTGGTGTGCGTGTAAACGGTGCTTATAGAGATGGTGAAAGTGCGATTAATGACCAAGATAAAGAGGCTAAAGT
>NZ_RRYV01000329.1 GCF_014861395.1 Psychrobacter sp. FME13
TATTCTAGCAGTTACTCTCTATTTATGAGTGTTCTTATTTATTGGGGGGATTACCACGTCTCCAACATGCTCAGTCCTCACGATGATGGCACCACCCCACCGCTGCGCGCATTACAACTGTCATCAGGGGCGACACATGGGTGGCAGTTTGCTCCGCGTATCGGACAGTCCGTACTCCTTAACCACTGGTATGGCGATATTGACAGTCCCGTGATCAGCCGTGCGCTCTTTGATGGTATCGGTATGGGTGATGTGGATGAGAAAGACATCACCACTCAAGATGCCGGTTTAGCCAATCGCCATAACCTCAAAGGCGGTGCCTCTCCCAGATGGCATGGCGGTGGTCTCGGTCATTCGCAAATCAATGACGATGATACTCATAGTGGCTGGATATCTGGTATTGCTCAATACGGGCTAACGTCTGAGTCTGAAGTGACGATGAGCTTTGATGATACGCCAAACAAGGTCGGTCTACAGTGGACGGTAAATACTGGTGCGCGCGCTAATGCTGAGACACCAACCATCACTTCTAGTGCGGTCTTTGCCCCTGATGAGCATGTCGTTGCATTGGGTACACTACGCCACCGCTTTAGCAATCATCAATCAAATGATAGTGGTCAAGGCATCAATGTCGCTACCGATCATGGGCTACAGATTAGTGGTGATACAGGAGTGCTACTCTCTACCTTTAATATCAGACACACACAAGCTGAGCATGAGTCTGCGTGGGTCAATGATGCAGGACAGCAGCAGCTTAAGTTAGGCGCTGAGCTGAGCGAGACGTTAGCGGAGGCCAAGCACGCACACCTGCAGTCGACTGAGGCGCTCAGTGTGTAGTGGCATAATTAAATTGGACAACTGCTAAGAGGCTATACTAACCCAAAGAAGGAAAATAGTATGACCAACAAACGCAACCAATATACCCGAGAATTTAAATTAGAAGCGATTAGCTTAGTCACT
>NZ_RRYV01000330.1 GCF_014861395.1 Psychrobacter sp. FME13
TATAGTTAGTTCAAAATAAAATTGTTATGGTTAGGACAAACATCATAAAACAATTTGGATAAGTCATTTTCCAACCAGCCTTGGCGTAGAAACTTCACTTGAGCCCATTTTTTCTCGATAGGGTTTAGATCAGGGCTATAAGGCGGCAGCCATAGAATACGATGACCATGTCTATTAAGTAGCTTTTGGATACGTTTGCTTTTATGAAACCGAGCATTATCCATGACAATAACACATTTAGTTTTAAGGCTTGGGATAAGCGTGTATTTGCACCAGTCGTAGAATATGCTGCTGTTGATGTTGTGCTTAAAGTAATCCAGTGCAAACAACATCTTTTCATACAGAGCACCGATAACGTTGGTTCGTTTTTTTGCTTGCCAGTTGTAACTATCAATGCAAGGTTTGCCTATCGGTGCATAGCCATAAGAACGAATAGTTTCAGCCTCAAAGCCACTTTCATCCATGTACACAATGGGGTAGCCTTGCTGCGTAAAGCTATTAAGCTTACTGTGATACTTTGCTCTTTTTATCAGACAGGCTTTTGGATGTTCCAAGGTCTTTTTTTTGACTGATACCAAGGCGCTTTAAGGCATGATAAATGCCTGTTTTACTACAGTTTAAACGACGTGCTCGCTCATACTGGTAATCATCGGGATGCTCTTTAACATCATTAAGTAGCACCTCATCTGGTATTTTATAAGGTTTGGTTTGTCTGGTTGTTTTACTGTGAACACGCCGCTTCCAGTTCTGTATAGTGGTTGGGCTCAGATTGTAAAACTCAGCCGCCGCAGCAAAGGTCATACCCTCGTCTAAGCTTTTAAGAACTTGCATACGAAAATCTAGTGAGTAAGTCATGGTCTTTATAATAGCAATTCGATTTAATAATTAGTTTATAACATTTTTAGGTGAGATTGACTATA
>NZ_RRYV01000331.1 GCF_014861395.1 Psychrobacter sp. FME13
GCAAAACGCTCATCATTAATTAAGGTCGGATCATCACTACCAATCCATTTCACTGAATACGGTGGGTTAGAGACAATCGCATCAAAGGGTCTATCCTCCCCAAAATGCGGATCTAGCAGTGTGTTACCAAGCTTGATATTAAACTTGTCGTAGTTCACGTTATGTAAAAACATATTCATACGTGCAAGGTTATAGGTGGTATGGTTAATCTCTTGACCAAAAAACCCCTCTTCAATGATGTGATTATCAAAGTGCTTTTTAGCTTGCAGCAATAAAGAGCCCGAACCTGCAGCTGGATCGTATATTTTGTTAACTGTCTCTTGTTTATGCATCGCAATTTGAGCAATCAGTTTAGACACGCTTTGAGGGGTGAAGAACTCACCGCCTGATTTACCCGCATTGGCCGCATAGTTTGAGATCAGATACTCATAAGCATCGCCAAATAGATCAATCTCACTGTCCTCAAACTGATGCAGCTTAAGGCCAGCTACCCCTTTAAGTACCGCAGCTAGACGAGTGTTTTTATCCGCTACTGTATTACCTAATCGGTTACTGGTGGTATCAAAATCAGCAAACAAACCCTTAATATCAGGCTCAGACGGGTAGCCATTGGCCGAGCTTTCAATCTCTTTAAAGATAGCCACCAAATCCGTATTTAAGTTCTCGTTTCTATGCGCATTGGCAGCCACACTAGCAAACAACTGACTTGGGTATATAAAATAACCCTTAGTCTTAATCGCATCGTCTTTAATATCAGCAGTAATCACCTCATCCGAAAGAGCGGCATAATTAACGCTCTCATCCCCCGCCTCAATATAATTGGCAAAGTTCTCACTGATAAAGCGGTAGAACAAAGTCCCCAACACATACTGTTTAAAATCCCACCCATCGACTGAGCCACGAACCTCGTTTGCAATTT
>NZ_RRYV01000332.1 GCF_014861395.1 Psychrobacter sp. FME13
ATATAGTGCATTAAGTATAAAAATGTTATAAGATAAAACATCTCAACAGATATGATTATTTATCATGACTTACTCACTAGATTATCGCAAACAAGTACTAAAAAGCTTAGAGGATGGCATGACCTTTGCCGAGGCAGCCTCTTTTTATGACATCAGTCCAACCACCATTCAAAAGTGGAAGAAACGGCTGCATAGTAAGAGCACTCGCAATGTTACGCCATCAAAAATACCGGATGATGCACTACGCAAAGACGTTGAGCGTTACCCTGATGACTATCACTATGAGAGAGCAAGACGGTTCAACTGTACTGCCCCAGCCATTTGTGAGGCTTTAAAACGCCTAGGCATCAGTCAAAAAAAAAGACCTTAGAGCATCCAAAAGCATGTCCAATAAAAAGAGCGGCGTATCAGAGTAAGCTTGATAACTTTAAACAGCAAGGTTATCCCATTGTGTATATGGACGAAAGCGGTTTTGAAAGCCAGACCATTCGTCCTCATGGTTATGCACTGATAGGCAAACCCTGTATCGACAGCTACAACTGGCAAGGTAAAAAGCGAACCAACGTCATTGGGGCTCTATATGAAAAGATGCTATTTGCACTGGATTACTTTGAACACAACATTAACAGCGGCATATTCTACGATTGGTGCAAACACACCCTAATCCCAAGCCTTAAAACCAAATGCGTGATTGTCATGGATAACGCTCGGTTTCATAAAAGTAGACGTATCCAAAAATTACTGAACAGGCATGGTCATCGTATCCTATGGCTGCCGCCGTACAGCCCAGACTTGAACCCTATTGAGAAAAAATGGGCTCAAGTGAAGTTTCTACGCCAAGGCTGGATGGAAAATGACTTATCTAAATTGTTTTATGATATTTGCCCTGACCATAACACTTTTATTTTGAACT
>NZ_RRYV01000333.1 GCF_014861395.1 Psychrobacter sp. FME13
TATATTAAAGGTGACAAGCTCAAACCTCGTCTAGTATGGGAACAAGTTAAACAAGACATTGTCGCCGATGCTGAGGGTTACTTGCTCTTTGATGATACGGTATTAGACAAAGATCACAGTCATAAGATAGAACTGGTCAACCGCCAATATAGTGGCAATGCTAAACGATTAATTAAAGGCATTGGTCTTGTAAACTGCATCTACGTTAACCCGCATACCCAGCAGTATTGGGTTATTGACTACCGTATTTACGACAAAGCCATCGATGGTAAAACCAAGCTTGATCATTTAGAAGATATGTTACGACACACGATCGAGTACAAGCAATTGGTATTTAAAACGGTGCTTATGGACAGCTGGTATGCCACTAAAGATATCATGCTGACCATTGATGGCTTAGGTAAAATCTTTTACTGTCCGCTTAAGAGCAACCGTTTGGTTGATGATTCTAAGGGGCAACGCGCTTATACCTCAGTCAGTGCTTTACAATGGACTGAGGCCGAACAAGATAATGGCAAATTAATTAAGATCAATAAATTTCCTAAAGACTATAAAGTGCAACTGTTTCGGGTTGTGGTGAGTACTCACCGCACGGATTGGGTCGTAACCAACGATACCACTCAAACAAATCGTGATGACGTACAACAGGTGTGCGCCATACGCTGGAAAATTGAGCAGTTTCATCGTGAGATTAAGCAATTAACAGGTATAGAGTCTAATCAGTGTCGAAAAGCACGTATTCAGCGCAATCATATTTGCTGTTCTATATTAGTTTGGATAAGTTTGACCCGTATTGCTAGGCAGACAAAGAAAACGGTATATCAGTTAAAACATGGCTTGCTGGATGACTATCTCTGCGAGCAGTTACGCTCGCCTAGACTGATTGTTGCGTAAGTCCTA
>NZ_RRYV01000334.1 GCF_014861395.1 Psychrobacter sp. FME13
ACATTGACTTGGCTGTTGGCATAGGTAGTGCTGTCGCTGTTAGCATAGCCTTTTGCACGACTCGCACTAGCAGTGATGCCGTAGCTAGCACCTTTACCTGGGTTGGTAGCTGCATAGGCACCGATGGCGGTACTTGAGCTCTTATTATCACTACGAGTATTGCTGTTTTGCGCGACACCATTGATAGTCAGGTCATTGTCGGCTTGAAATAGGGCGTCATTGGTAACGTTTAAGTTGCTACCGTTTATGTTGATATTGCTATCGGTGCCTGCCCCTGTAGCGATCAAGGCAAGGTTATTAGTGGTAATGCTGGATCCTTGGTTTACCTCGGTGTAGCTGCTGCTATTGGACTCACTTTTTGATGAGCCAATGGTGGCCTGTATACGAGTGCTGCCTATGTCTTGTAGCTTGCCACCTTCTTGTAGCATACTTAATACATCTGATCCTTGCTGAGCTAAGGCTTTTGTCTTAAGACCAGCAGCGACGCCTGCCATGCCTTTCATGCGGGTGCTACCTGTATTACCACCAGCATCAATGAGGTTGTCGATACTCTTGGCGCTGTCAATGAGGCTGTTTGAGAGGGACACGGTCAGACCACTTTGCTTAAACTTCTGCTCGCTTTGATTGGTATAGACATCCATGACGTTATCGATATTGATGTCTTGGGCACGGATAACGGTGTTGCCGCGACTGCTGTTATCAAGGGCGTCATTGACATCTTCACTACTATCTGCACCCATACCCGCGACAATACTACTGCCCGTCTGTTGGTAAGTACCACCAGCATTGATGATGACGTTACCGTCAATCGCACCGATGTTGCTAGCAGTATGCGTCAGTGCCGTTTGAGCACTACTATCATCAGTTTGCTGCTTGCC
>NZ_RRYV01000335.1 GCF_014861395.1 Psychrobacter sp. FME13
CAAAAAAGTGGTAGCGCCCCAAAGGCGCCGGCAGATGGCTTGTCACTATATTGAAGATCGTAGCATTAGCATACGCCGTGCTTGCCGTATCTTTAACATCAGCGTCACCTGTTATTATCACAAGTCGGTGGTAACAGATGAGAACCAGCAAATAGCGGACTTACTTATCAAACTGACTGATGAGAACAAGAACTGGGGCTTTGGCTTGTGCTTTTTAACCTTGCGTAATGTGCTAGGACTGCCGTACAACCATAAGCGGGTATATCGCATCTACTGCGAGCTTGAACTCAACCTTAGAATCAAGCCTAAGCGTCGCATTAAACGTGCTAAACCAATACCATTAGCAGTACCTGATAGGATTAACCAAAGCTGGAGCATGGACTTTATGCACGACGGCTTAACTGATGGCCGTGGCTTTAGACTGTTCAATGTCATTGATGATTACAACCGTGAGGCACTCACCGTTGAAGTCGACTTCTCGCTACCGGCCGGGAGGGTCATACGCAGTCTTAATCAGCTTATTGAGTACCGAGGCAAACCTGTGCAGATAAGATGCGATAACGGCCCTGAATACATCAGCAATGCGCTCAAAGACTGGGCTGAGCAGCAAGGCATCATCTTAAGCTATATTGAACCTGGCAATCCACAGCAAAATGCGTATGTAGAGCGCTTTAACAGAACCATGAGATATGATTGGTTAAATCAGGAGCTGTTTGATAATCTAGAGCAGGTACGCGCACAAGCAGAAAACTGGTTATACCATTATAATCATAAGCGCCCAAACATGGGCAATGGCGGTTTTACACCGATACAAAAACTCAATCAGGCAGCTTAATTCTATTTATTAGGTGTCTTAAGTTTGGGAGGGTTACC
>NZ_RRYV01000033.1 GCF_014861395.1 Psychrobacter sp. FME13
CAGAACTCAGTCCTTGATATAAACTTAAACCGTCCAACATTTGGGGGTCAGTTCAATCATAAATAACGATGATAAGCCCTTTTTTTATGAAAGATTATAATAACTATTTGCTTGATTTTTGAGTGTTTTCTTTTTGAGTGCTATCTTTTTCAATGGCCTCTTCTAGCTCTTCGCCTTCAAGTAAGGCAAAAGAGGACTCAATAATTTTGTCTGCATCAAGCTGATACTCATACCATTTGCCCATAATACCGGCTAATTCATCAAGACCTTCTTTTCTTAATGCCGAAAATAGTTGAATAGTGCAATTCAAGCCAAGTTCTTTTAGCCTTTTACGAGTATTTAGCAAGGCGTTTTTAGATGCACCGTACTTTAGCTTATCTGCTTTAGTCAACAAGATATGGACAGGTAGTTCGCCATCATTGGCCCAACGTAGCATTTGCTCATCAAAGAATTTTAGTGGATGACGAATATCCGTCATAAGTACCAAACCTGCAA
The DNA here is from genome assembly GCF_014861395.1 of Psychrobacter sp. FME13. GTDB lineage: Bacteria > Pseudomonadota > Gammaproteobacteria > Pseudomonadales > Moraxellaceae > Psychrobacter. Next base: position 496 of record NZ_RRYV01000033.1, read on the forward strand.
GGCTGGTGCGTGATACCAAATATTCTTCTAGCTCAACCTGCCATTCTTTTTTCATCTCAAGCGGCACCGCTGCGTAGCCATAACCAGGTAAATCAACTAAGCGTCTATCGGCATCACCGATACTAAAAAAGTTAATCATCTGCGTACGTCCAGGTGTCTTAGACGAACGTGCCAATTGGCGCTGATTGGTCAAGGCGTTAATGGCAGAGGATTTGCCAGCGTTTGAACGTCCAGCAAAGGCGACCTCTAACCCCATGTCAGGTGGACAAAGACGAAAAGTAGGTGCTGACATCATAAATTCAGTTTGTTGAATTTTTTGACGGGATTTGGTATTGAACAATGTATGTTCGGTGGCGACGTCTGTAAACGGGGTACTCATAAATGGCTCATTACTCTTCAAAAAGTTGAATATGGTCGTGAATTTTCAGTTAATTGGATGTGAAGGCAGTCGTTTTACGTTACTGACCATTCTATACTATTAGTGGTCTTACTTATTGAAATAACTGTGATTAGCATCATTATATAAATCATAAAAGGTTTTAAGGTTAATAAATCATAACCGTAAGTGAGTAGTGTCCTCAGAAAACGCATTACCAAAGCTCAACTATATTTATCTGTATTTAAATGACATACATTGTTACAATCTTTACTAAGAAATGTCAAAAGGAGGTGTTCTATGTCTTCAATCACCACACTTTTAAGCAAGACTTATTGTCATTTAATAGGTCGCAGTGCTGTATTATTATTAAGCAGTATCATTATGACAGGAGCTAATGCTGCTGATATTGCCACTACCTATGATAACTCATGTGCAGCCTGTCACGATAGTGGGGCGCTAAATGCCATTAAAAAAGGTGATAGTGCTAAATGGCAGCAGCTTATCGAGCAAAAAAGCATGCCAACGCTCATCAATTCCGTTAAAGGTGGTATGATCCAAATGCCTGCGGGTGGACTGTGTGACAACTGCAGTGACGACGACTATCGCAAGCTTATTGAATACATGAGTGAATAGTAGGTTTGTGGCTTCAATAAGATAGTTTGCTCATAAAAATAAAAGCGCTAGGTTTTTACCTTTTTGCGCTTTTTGCTTTTTGTAGTGAGGTGAGCTTACTTAGATTACTTGGACGCTTATATGGTTAGAAAAACTGGTGATGTAACGATTAAGTAGGCAAATGCTACAAAGTCTTGCTATAATAATCGAAAATAAACCCTGATGTTAGTAAGTACTTTCAGACTGTTTGTGTACAAGACCTTAAATTATATACCCACTGTGCTAATTATAGGACGGTTTGTATCAGGCGTCTTATCAGTGCAATCACTCTTAATAATGCTTACGCCGAGCTAGTAGGATTTGTATCAATGAAAAAGTTAATCGCTGCTGCCAGCTTATGCGTTGCAAGTTTCAGCGTACAAGCTGCTATTGTTGTTCCTGAATATGATGTTAATGCTGGTAAGGAAATCGCAGAAACTGTCTGTGCTGCTTGCCATGGTTTAACGGGTGTTAGCGTTGTCCCTGCCCAGCCTAACCTAGGTGGCCAAAACGTAAAATATCTTTACAAACAGTTAGTCAACTTTAAAACGGGCTACCGTAAAAACGGCATCATGCAGTCACAAATTGTTGATTTGTCTCAGCAAGATTTGGCCAATGTTGCAGGTTATTATGCCAGTCAAGCGCCTTGGGGCGTAGGTTTTGGTAATCCTGTAACCAACGAAGAAGCCTCTAAATTATTTTTAGGTGGTGATAAATCGCGTGGCGTCATCGGTTGTGCTGGTTGTCACGGTCCAGATGCGGCAGGTAATACTTGGGCTGCATTTCCAAAGCTTGGTGGCCAACACGCAGCATATATCTCGACTCAGTTGAAACTTTTCCGTGCCGCCGGTCGTGTTGATGATATCGATAGTGATGAGCAAAAACGGATCAATGATGCAGCGAAAGAAGGTGAGATGGGTATGATGCAGACAGTTGCATCGAAACTATCAGATACTGATATTCGTATGTTGTCAGATTATATCAGCGCTATTCATTAATTTATTAATGCTATACATGAGAGCGTAATACCTATTTGGTAGAGGGTATTACTAAGTACTAAATTGTATGTCTTTCATTGTTTGATTATTAAACCCCGATTTCGGGGTTTTTTTATAACTGTTTGCCCCTTATATTGTAGAGAGAGTGTCGCCATAAGCTTGCTTATAGGTGATCATTATCGTTATAAGTTGTCGTTATTCACTTTATATCAAACTTCAAAAGTATAATTAGTCGTGTCAAACACGTTCAGCCTACGAGGCGTAGTACTTGTACTCGTTTTCTTGGCTACTCATATTTTTGTTGATGGTATTAGATCGTTTGGATTTAGATTATGATGATCCGTTATGCTTCTTATTTTATCGCGGCCTTATTACCGTTACTTCTATTTCGCTGGTTTGCACCTGCGTCTATTGGCGAGATTGATTTTTGGTTACTTTGGCTATTAGCAATGGTGTTGGTATCATTGCCAGTCGTTTACGCTGAAATAGCGTTAGCCTATCGTAGTATCGAAGCGCCATTAGCTGGGATGCAAAAGCTGACTCGTGAAGCAGATGCCAGTCCAATATGGCGTAGTTTTGGTTGGTTGGCAGCATTGGTCTCTATTGTTATTGCCGCATTAGTCGTATCTGGTGCTAGTACTGGTATATTGGCGGCATTGGCTGAACTTAATAGCTCACCTGCTGTGCCCGATTTTGCAGTTGCGGCAGGTTTGATGGTTATTGCTTTATTGTTAAGCTTGCTTGGTGTTGCGCCTTTGCCGATTGGACTGGGTTTGATGGTTGTCGGTTTGGTCTTGGGTGTGGCAAGTGGTTTGCCTAATATTGATTTTGCTATGACCGACATCAGTTTGAGTGAATGGGCACGTGCAGTCGCACTAGCACTCGTCAGTGTTGGCGCAGGAACGGGTTTATACTGGTTTGGTCAAAACCTAGTAACCAAAAAGACGGCCACAGCGGTAGACGTAGACAATTATAATGCGCAAAATCCTGTACGCAGTCATGCAAAGGGTGAGTATCGTGCAACCAGATTGGTATTACCGATTTGGATATTGCAGTTGGCCGTTGGGGTGATTGCGCTGTTTATTAGTGGAGTGGCGTTGCCACCGATTGGCAAGCTGTTATATTGGATAGGAGTGCTATTCGTAGTTAGCTATTTGCTACACTATAGTACTCAACAGTTAGCACATAAATTTGGGTTGTTGATCAGCTTAGGCTTAACCTTGGTGCTCGCATTAGTGCTAGTAGTTGCTATCCCAACTATGTGGTTGGTTAGTATTTTGGTCGTTATTAGTAGCGTGACAGTATTATTGTTATCAATATTTGCTGGTTGGCAGATGAAAATAAGTCATCTGCGAAAATCGTTGAACTTTGGCAATGAAGCATTTTATAACTTATGGCGGATAGCGATACGTTTGGTAGTACCAGTCGCATTGTTGCTAGCTTTGACAGGTTGGATGATGCAGTGGATAAGCTAATAACAGAAAGCAGTAGTGTTGATACAAATAACGTTGATACTAAGAATGAGGTTTGGCAGCCTGAGCTGATGACCGTGTATTTGGCCTATGCTGAAGATGAGCTGCGTCAGCACTATATAGCGTTACAGGTCAGCCATAACACCAGTTTGTATGATGTACTGAAGCAAGCAGGCTGGCTGGTACAGTTTCCAGATTTAGCAAGGTGGTGTGATGAGGTAATGGATGTGGCTACACCGGCAGCAAGGCGTTGGCATATAGGTGTTTATTCACAAAAACAACCACTTAGCTATCGCCTACAGCCGTTTGACCGTATCGAAGTATATCGTAGCCTAAGCGCTGATCCCATGTCTCAGCGCAAGAATAAATCTCAAGGTTAAGTGTGTAACTGGCAAAACCAGTTGGCTGTTATTTTTATGAAGCTGGAAGGCTTTCTATGCCTTCGATGCGACTGACCAAACCGTTGTCATCAAAATAAACAATTAAATGCTGACTGGCATTTTTGACGTCAGCGATACCATTGCGGCTGCCTTCTGTCCCTGCTTTATAGTCGTAAATATAGTCCCAACGTTTAGGCTCAAGGGTGTCTTTAATGGCTGGGCTACCAAGAATATAGAGTACTTGATTTTGATTCATACCTACTTGCAGGTTTTGCGCTTGCGCCTGAGTAATGGCAGTGCCTTGTGGCAAATCAATCTTATAAACACTCAATAATGAGCAGCCAGACATAGCAACAGTAGCGCTAAGCATACTGGTGATGACAATCTTGCGTAATGTGCTTGTAAGGCTTAACGAACGAAAAGTTAATGTCTTTATCATGGTAAGATGACTCATAAGAAATGAATTAGGCGCAGCCAAAGTTGCATAGTGCTCGTTTGACCGATAATCTTGGACAAATGATACGTCATTTACTTGCAATTTCCTACCACTTACGACATTATTTACCAAATGCTAACTGAGTAATGATATCATTTATATTTTAAATTCATATACTTGCATAGAGAATATTTGCAGAATAATAGGTTAGGAATTCACTCAGAGTAAGTCAGTTTGTTATTGTTCAAATGCTTTTTATACAATAAAAATAACCGCTGATGCTTATTTATTTTATATTTTTGGTTCTTTATTTGCTAAGACTGTCACAGTCAGAAGGGATATTATGGCTTCTTTTACCAATCAAGATTTACGTAAAGCTGGATTAAAGGTCACGTTACCTCGTATCAAGATTTTAGAGCTACTCGAAAGTGCAGCGTTGCATCACATGAGTGCAGAAGAGGTCTATAAAGCGTTGATTGAACAAGGTGAGGATGTGGGGCTTGCGACTGTTTACCGAGTGCTAACGCAGTTTGAGCAAGCTGGAATCGTCGAGCGTCACAACTTTGAAAATAATTTGTCGGTATTTGAGATTACCCAAGAAGGCCATCATGATCACTTAGTTTGTGATGTGTGTGGAAAAATCGTAGAGTTTCATAATGAGGCGATTGAGGCGGAGCAATTAAAAGTAGCAGCCGAGCATGGCTTTAAATTATCAGGTCATTCCTTAGTGCTGTACGGTATCTGTGATGACCAAGAATGTAAGGATAGTGTAAAGTAGTTATATTTCAATGGTTATCTCCGATTTTTGATGGCTACCTAAGAGTATTGGCTCAGATAAATGTTGTTTTTATGCCTTGTATCAAAGCTTAGATTAACACATGAAGTGCAATACCAAATGCAAGGTGAAAAAAAGACCTAGATGCGCTAGCATCAAAGTTTTTATCCACCGACCAAAGTGAGATTGCAACCATGAGCTATACACATCTAAGCCTAGGTGAACGATACCAGATTTATGCCCTTAAAGGGGCAAAACATAGTATTAATTTTATAGCGAGGGCGTTAAACAGAAGTCCCAGTACCATATCAAGAGAGCTTAGACGCAATAAAAGCCTACGAGGTTACCGAGCAAAGCATGCTAATAACAAGGCTTGTGACAGACGGGCTAACAACGCCACAACTATTGTGACTGACCTCTGGGCATGGGTGACAGACAAGCTTAAAGAGAACTGGAGTCCTGAGCAAATATCTGGCGTTCATGCTGGTATCAGTCATATGAGCATTTATCGCTATATTTGGCGTGATAAGAGGCAAGGCGGCACATTGTGGCAGTGTCTCAGACGTAAAGGAAAACCATACCGGCAGCGTCTAACCGCTGAGACTCGAGGTCGTATCAATGACAGAGTCTCGATTCATGAGCGCCCTTGTATTGTTGAAGAACGCTCACGTATTGGAGATTGGGAAGCCGATACCGTTATCGGTCAGCATCACAAGCAAGCGATTGTCACGCTCGTTGAACGTAAAACGGGGCTATTGAAGATGAAGCGTGTGGGTCATAAAACAGCACAGCAAGTATCAGAGGCAATGATAGAACTCTTAGCGCCAGTGAGGTTGCAGGTTAAGACCATTACCTCTGACAATGGTAAAGAGTTTGCTCAGCATAAGAAGGTGAAACAAAAGCTCTTTAGCCCTTTCTTCTTTGCCGATGCTTATGCGTCATGGCAGCGAGGAACCAACGAAAATACCAACGGCCTTATCAGAGAGTACTTGCCTAAGGGTTGTGACTTTAGACAAGTCTCTGATGATGAGATGCAGGACATTGAGAACAAATTAAACAACAGACCAAGAAAACGATTAGGGTTTAAGACGCCTATGCAGGCGTTCTATAATATTAATTAGCGTTGCACTTGGTGTGTTAATCTAAGAAGTTTAAAATAGCAAAAAGCCCTCATTATTATGATGAGGGCTTTTTTATGAGGGACACGCCCTAGTTTAATTGATAGTTATCTACGTGATATCTAATGATAAGCTATCGGCGCCTTCATCTAGATTGGCTGTACCATTTTTGCTACTAAGCTTAATTTTTAGGCGCAAATCGTTAGGAGAGTCAGCATGAAGAATGGCTTCTTTATAAGTGATCTCTCCTTGCTCATACAGGTCAAATAAGGCTTGGTCAAAGGTCTGCATACCACTATCTCGTGAGCGCGTCATGACACCTTTAATTTCATGAACTTCACCTTTACGAATATAATCACTGATGAGCTGTGAGTTTAATAAAATCTCAATGGCTGCACGGCGACCTTTACCATCAGGGGTTGGGATGAGTTGCTGAGCGATAATAGCTTGCAAGTTAAGTGACAAATCCATAAATAACCGGTTGTGGCGATTTGGTTCAAAGAAGTGAATAATACGATCAATGGCTTGGTTAGCATTGTTGGCATGTAAGGTTGCAAATACTAAATGCCCTGTTTCTGCATATTGAATGGCGTAGCTCATAACCTCACGGTTACGAATCTCACCAATCAAGATAACGTCAGGTGCTTGGCGCAAGGTATTTTTTAGCCCTGCTTCAAATGAGTGGGTATCAATACCGACTTCACGCTGCGTCACAATACAACCACGATGTTGATGTACAAATTCAATAGGATCTTCGATGGTAATAATATGACCATGAGAGTTTTGATTACGGTGTCCTATCATGGCAGCGAGGGTCGTAGATTTACCAGTCCCCGTTGCCCCTACTAGTAGAATAATACCGCGTTTTTTCATAGCCAGTTCTTTTAACGCTGGTGGTAAACGCAGTTCTTCAACGGTAGGAATTTTATTTTCGATCTTCCGTAAAATCATTCCTGCCATATCACGCTGTATAAAGGCGCTGACACGAAAGCGTGCTTGCTGTGCCTGATCAGCAATGGCAAACTGACATTCGTTTGTTTCTTCAAACTCTTTTACTTGGCTTGGCGTCATGACACCTTTCACCAAGCGCATGGTTTGCTCTGAGGTCAAGGGGGTTTTGCCGACAGGTAGAATTTTCCCATTTACTTTCATGGAAGGTGCTACATCAGCGGTAATAAAAAGGTCAGAGCCATTTTTATTGATCATTAACTGTAATAATTTATCAATGTCCATATCGTACCTGTACTGGATATAAATCGATTAAAAAAAGATCTAAAGTCATGTTTGAAAGATCGCTAATAACGAACAATAAAAATAGGCCTACAAGAATGCATCAGGCTGTTTGGCGTACGGACGAGCAACGTCTTTACTGATAGTGCCTTTGGATACTAGATTTTTTAGTGTTTGATCAAGTGTAATCATACCGTCGCCAGCACCTGTTTGAATAGCAGAGTACATCTGAGCAATTTTGTTTTCACGTATCAAGTTACGAATCGCGGGCGTACCTAGCATGATTTCGTGTGCAGCAACACGTCCACCTGCTTGGCGCTTTAGTAGGGTTTGCGAGATAACCGCTTGTAGTGATTCTGATAACATGGCACGAATCATGTCTTTTTCTTCTGCAGGAAATACGTCGATGACACGGTCAATTGTTTTAGCAGCTGAGCTGGTGTGTAGGGTACCAAATACCAAGTGACCAGTTTCTGCAGCAGTCAATGCCAAGCGAATGGTTTCAAGATCACGTAGCTCACCAACCAGAATAACATCCGGATCTTCACGTAGCGCTGAACGTAATGCAGGTTCGAAACCTAAAGTATCACGATGAACTTCACGCTGATTAATCAAACTCTTTTTGGAGTCATGAACAAATTCAATCGGGTCTTCAATGGTCAAAATATGTTCTTTACGGCTTTCATTGATATAATCAACCATGGCTGCTAGCGTTGTTGATTTACCAGAACCTGTTGGACCAGTGACCAATACAACACCACGCTTAAAGTCTGAGACGCGTTTGAATACTTCACCCATACCTAGATCTTCCATCGTTAATACTTTGGAAGGAATGGTACGAAATACGGCTCCAGCACCGCGATTTTGATTAAAAGCATTTACCCGGAAGCGTGCTAAGTTAGGAATTTCAAAAGAAAAATCCGTCTCATAAAACTCTTCAAAGTCAGCACGTTGCTTGTCATTCATGATGTCATAAATAAGCTGATGCACGACTTGATGGGTCATCTCTGGCATATTAATACGTGTCATTTCACCATCGACACGAATCATAGCGGGCATACCGGCTGAAATATGTAAATCTGATGCTTTGTGCTTAACGCTAAAGCGTAGCAAATCTTCGATGCTTAAATTATTTTTTTCAGCCATAATTAGGTATTCCTATCAATCAATAAGGGTAGGACAAAAGAGCATAAAATTGCGTGGTCAATAACCAATAAAAGGTTTATCTTAAATCAGTTATGATAATAGAAAATAAGCCAGGGCTTTTACCATTACTACTATATTCAGTAGTATATGTTAAACCATGTAACAATATAATAACAAGACTGTCGACATTTAACCATCTACTAGGCTAAGAAAATGTAAATTAACCATTCACACATTTTATGGACGTAGGTGTGACTATGATATTGTTCGATGATGAAGAAGGCTTGTGGCAAGTTTAACCTTGAATAATAAATAATATTGGCAAAAACGTTAAGAGTCATTGATTGAAAAATGTTTAAATTATCTTTGAGAGTGTTATATGAATAAGAGTGAAAATAATGTTGATCAGCCAGGTTTGATAGAGAACTGGCGGCAAGTCTGTACTCAAATGTCTCAAGCGTGTGATCATGCGGGACAACAAGCCGAGAGTGTTACGTTATTGGCTGTTTCTAAAACAAAACCTGCGGATATGATAGCTGTCTTAGCGCAGCAAGGGCAGCGTCATTTTGGTGAGAACTATCTACAAGAAGCCATTGAAAAAATGAACACGCTAACATCAAAACCTGAAAGCCAAGATATTGTTTGGCACTATATTGGCAGTATTCAGCGTAATAAGACCCGTGATATTGCTGAAAATTTTGATTGGGTGCAGACAGTAGAGCGTGACATTATTGCCAAGCGTTTAAATGACCAACGTCCCGCTGAGTTACCACCATTGAACGTTTTGATTCAATTAAATATTGATAACGAAGAAAGTAAGTCAGGCTGTTTGCCAGACCAGCTATCTGAATTGATAGCTACCATCAAAGGATATGAGCGGCTAGAGTTGCGTGGATTAATGATTATTCCTGCTAAGGCAGATACTGATGCTTTTTCTCGTACCAAGCAGTTGTTTGAAATGGTTAAGCAAAACCATCCAGAAATCAATGCTTGGGATACACTAAGCATGGGTATGAGTGGTGATATGAAAGAAGCAATTGCTGATGGATCGACGATGGTACGTGTTGGTACGGCTATCTTTGGTGCAAGATCTTAAACTAGAATGTGTTTATAGATTCATGGGCTAAGGCAGGTCTTCAATTCAATCGATAGTCATCTGAATAGAGCAACAATGGTTAGATATTGCTAAACATCATCCAATAGCTGGTCAATACGCCCTAATATTATCTGCGCTATTTTCTTGTTTGACGGTGATTGGTCTCATCGTTATCAGCATTTTTAAAATGACGATAGGCCCTAATTTACTTGCTCATACTTAATGCTGTTTTAATCAGACAACATCATCAATGATAGTTACTAGCATTTGAGTGATTTTGAGATTATCGGTGGCGATAATTTCAAAGCGATAATTGGCATACTCAATAGTATCTGTTTTCTTTGGAATTTTGCGGAGCATATACATCATAAAGCCACTGATGGTTTCGTAGTTTTGATTGCGTGGCAGATTGACAATGCCTAAAGTGCGAACAACATCTTCAATGGGTGTCATACCATCTATTAACCATGAATTGTCTGTACGTTGGACGATAGGCTGCTCTTCTAGAGTCACAAGCTCACCCATGACGATACTCATTACGTCCTTGAGTGTGATGACGCCTACCACTAGTCCATACTCGTTAACGATAACGGCAAAGTCAGCCCCCATGGATTTAAACATCTCTAGTACTTCAAATAAAGACAAGGTATCAGGCACGAAGAGTGCAGGCATCAATAACTCTTTGCTTGTCAAACTGACTTCTTGCTGATTGAGAATCAATGCTAAAAAACTGCGTGACTCGACATAACCAACAATATGCTCTAAGTCATCGTCATGACAGACCAAAAATTTGTTATGCGGTTGATCAATCATAACCTCGACAACTTTTTCAGTGCTCGTTTTGGTATCAAAGTAAACAATATTTTCGCGTGGGTTCATCACCGAGGTGACCGTGCGCTCTTGCATATCAAAAATGTTTGCTATCAGGTGATGCTCTTGTTTCTTAAGCACACCAGCTTCGGCACCAGCATCCATCACGGCATAAATATCTTCTGGTGTCATATCATCCTGACGTGTGGTTGAGATACCAAGCACTTTAAAGAGAACATTAGCTGCACCATCAAATATCCAGATGACGGGTTTAAAGATAAAAATTAACAGCATCATGGGTCGTACGAGTCGTACAGCGATTGTCTCAGTGTTTGACATTGCCAATCGTCTAGGCATCAAGTCAGCAAGTAGAGAAAATAAGCTGGTAATCAACACAAATGATATAACCGATGACACCGCTTCATTATTAAACAATATTCGTAAGTAAGGGCTGACAGCTGATTCTCCTATTGCACCAGCCGAAATAGCCACAGCGTTCAACACTACTTGTACGACCGTGATAAAACTGCCAGGGCTGTCCTGCATTTTTAGGACGTCAAGTGCACGGACATCGCCTTCTTTTGCCATGATTTGTAGCTTAATTTTGCGACCTGCTGCGATGGCAATCTCAGCAGCAGAGACAAAGGCACTTAAGGCCAGCAATAAAATAAGAAAAATACTAGCAGTTAGCAAACTCATGACATACTCGGTAAAAATAGGAATTAACAATGAAAGTGGTGAATGATAAAAGGAAATGATGGTTTGTAAAAATTCAACTTATAGAACCTAAAAAAGCTGGGTAAGCACCCAGCTAGTCATAGAGCAATCCGGTTTTCTATAAAAAAGGTAAGCTATCAGTGCTGCCCAAATTTCAGGTAATAGAAATTGGACAAGCACTGATATTTAATCTTGTTTAGCCTTTTATTGACCATTTATTGACTAATGGATAGCGGCGCTCACGTCCAAAAGCTTTGTGGCTGATTTTGGTGCCGATCGGTGATTGCAAACGTTTATATTCGCTATTGTCTACCATCTGGATGACCTTTGCGACCATTGCAGCATCGAAACCTTTATCAACGATATCTTGATAGCCCATGTCCTCATCGATGTATGACATGAGGACATTATCTAGTACATCATAGTCAGGTAAACTGTCCTGATCTTTTTGATCTGGACGCAGTTCAGCTGATGGTGGGCGGGTGATGACGCGCTCAGGGATGACAGGAGTGTCTTCTAAACGATTGCGATAACTGGCTAATTTATAAACCTGTGACTTATAAACATCTTTTAGTACATCAAAACCACCTGCCATATCACCATATAATGTTGAGTAACCCACCGCCAGTTCGGACTTGTTACCAGTGGTGATCACTAAATGACCAAACTTATTGGATAATGCCATCAAGACAACACCGCGTGCACGCGCTTGGATATTTTCTTCAGTGGTATCTGCAGGAGATTTATTGAACAGTGGTGCTAGGGTATGACGGATGCCTTCTACGGCATCAAATATAGGACAAACCGTGTAAGATACATTCAAGCGACGTGCTTGCGCTTGTGCGTCTTCTAAGCTGATTTGAGAGGTGTATTCATAAGGCATCATCACAGCATATACCTTGTCAGCACCCAAAGCATCCACGGCGATACATAGCGTTAAGGCTGAGTCGATACCACCTGATAGACCGACGATGATGCCTTTGAATCCTGAGTTGTTGACATAGTCGCGTAGGCCCACAACAAGCGCCTGATACATCTCTGACTCACGGCTCAGTGTCAACGGTTCTTTATCTTGGTTATCAAACTGGGCTGTTTTGACGTCTAAAGTAGCTAGAGTCAACTGGTTCATAAAGCGAGGAGCTTCGTGTGCAACACTGCCATCAGCCTGTATTGCCATAGAGCCACCGTCAAACACCAAGTCATCTTGGCCACCAACAGCGTTGACATAAATGATTGGTAAGTTGTTTTCGCGGCTGCGCTTGGCAAGCATTGCTTTACGATTTTCTTGTTTTTCGATTTCAAAAGGAGATGCATTTAAACTAACGATTAGATCTGCACCTTGCTTTTTGAGATCAGCAGCAGGGCCTTTTTCCCATAAGTCTTCACAAATCAGTAGACCGATGGTGATACCTTTATAGTCAAATAGAACTTGATTACGACCTTTATCAAAATAACGACGTTCATCAAAAACGCCATAGTTTGGCAAGATTTGCTTATGGTAAAAGCCTTTTTGATGACCATTGTGTAGGATAGCAGCAGAGTTGAATGTGCCATGATGATCGACATGTGGATAGCCAACAATCATCACGATATCATCAATATCGCTTAAACTAGAGAGAGCATTTTTGACGCGACCTGATAAGCTTGGGCGTAGCAGCAAATCTTGTGGAGGATAACCCAATAGTGCGAGCTCTGGGAAGATAATGACATCCGCGCCTTGATCGCGTGCTTCTAATGCTAATGAGCGCATTTTGTCGGCATTGGTAGTGATATCACCAACCAAAAAATGTGACTGAGCCAAAGCAAAAGTAACGGTTTCTTGTGATTTCTTAGTCTTACTGGCCTCGGTTGAGGGATTTATATTGGGATTATCAGTGTCTTTTGACATTGTTATTGTTCCTATCGATATATTATTTAAAATTTGGTGGGTCAGTATTGATTTAAAATAAAATCATAGTCATCCGAAGTTAACTAAAAATAGCACTTTTTCATATTGAGTTCTAATAGTGAATCTATATGATGAGCTTAAATGATGCATAAATTATTACATAACGCTTGCGAGATACAGTGTTTACGAAGGCTTACGCATAATATCCAAAATTATGGAGCCACTCTAAAGGTTATATCTTATGATGGTCTATAGAGGGTCGATAAAAGAGGGTTGTGGCATATAGTTTGATAAAATCGGTGGCAGTGTAATGGTTAAAATAAATAAGACCATACAGACCTAACTATATTGAAAAGCTTAAAATAATTGCTTTAGTATAACATCAATTGTCGCTACAAATAGAACGCGCCAGTGAATTAGCTCACAAGATATTGCTATAGCATGTCAATGTAAAATGGGCTATTAGGGCATTGTTTTTATACATTAAACCGATGTACTCATTTTTATCTGCTAGTGTTCTAGTCTGGTAGGCTAATGCGCAGAAAGTTGTAAGTAAAGATTACAACATAGCGTTATATAGTTACTGGATTTTATTGCATAATAAGTGCTGATAATAACTTATGGTTTATCCTGCTTTGGTCAAAATTGTAGTCGGTAAATATGTTACGGTACTCTATGATTTAATACTTGCAAAGTAGGCTTTAAAGCATGTTCTTATTTAGTTGATTGATAACCCTCGCTAATGGATGCCACTAATAGACAAGGTCTATAAGTTGCGCTCCATCTCACATTTATAAACTCGTCAGCGGAGTCATAATAGGTCTTTGCTGTCTGCAATTGGTTTATACGCTATGATTGAAAATTGGACAAAAGAGTTTATTATTCAGCGCTTATTGGCCATTACTTTATTGGTCGTGCTGTTTGTATTGTGTTTTCAAGTGATACAGTTTTTTATCGTGCCAGCACTATGGGCAGCTATTTTAGCGTATGTGACTTTTCCAGTTTATAACTTTTTTTATGAAAAGGTGAAGCTGAGTCCCAATTTTAGTGCTGCCATCATGACGATGAGTATCTCTTTAATGATAGGTATCCCACTTGTTATTGGCGTATTTATTCTACAACAAGAAGCTTTAAGTTTAATCAGTCACTTGATATATCGTATCAAAGTTGGCTATTTAGATGTGCCGGACTCTATTAAGGACTTACCTATTGTAGGTCAGCAGGTCAAAGATGTACTGTGGAGAATTAATAAAAATCCTGAAGGAACGCTAGAAGCCTTTCGTGTTTGGGTGCAGTCACATTTATATTATGGAAAAGTAGCATTTGATGTGGTGTTTAGTAGCCTTGCCAAGCTAGGTATGGCGCTGATGACGTTATTCTTTTTCTATCGTGATGGCACCAGTCTTATTCGCCAAATCCGCCAAGCATTACGCAATATTATTGGTAATCGAATTGATGGATATATCGACTCTGTGGGTACGACCACGCGTGCTGTAGTATATGGTATTGGTCTAACTGCATTAGCGCAGGCGATGCTTGCGGGCATTGGTTATTATTTTTCTGGCGCACCAAGTCCTATTTTATTGAGTATATTAACCTTTATTATTGCACTAATTCCATTTGGCACGCCGTTCGCTTGGGGCGGTGTCTCTATTTGGTTGATGAGTCAAGGGCATACGGCAGAAGGTATTGGCTTAGCATTATGGGGCGTATTAATCATTAGCTGGGTTGACAATCTAATCCGTCCTATTGTTATTAGCGGCGCGACCAAAATCCCATTTATTATTATCTTTATTGGGGTACTAGGTGGTCTGACAGCATTTGGCTTTGTTGGCTTGTTTATTGGTCCTGTGGTACTGGCCATCGGACTTGCAGTTTGGCGTGAATGGATATCGCAGCATAAAAATGAAATATTTGCGCCACAAGAGATGGTGTTGTCCGATAGCCAAGCATCACCACCAGTAAATGAACCTAAATAAAGCTATTTCTATAGAAAAGCTATAGCTGTTCGACTATGTTATTAATTATGTGGCAAAACCATGAAGGGTAGGGTAAATACTATTAAACATATTACTATTTTGGCGGATAGCAATATCGCCAGTTTGGACAAGTTTTTTAACGCATCTACACTTGCTCAATCATCAGAGCAGGCTGTAGATATCATCACTGTTGCTGGACGAGATATCAATGCATCATTACTTGCAGAAGTGCAGCCTGATGTTTTATTAATCCGTTCGGTGACGCAAGTAGATGAGGCATTGTTGGCTGGTAACAATAGTGTGCAATTCGTTGGTTCTGCAACCATCGGCACCGATCACGTTGATCAAGATTACCTAATGCAGCGTCGTATCACTTTTGCCAATGCTTCAGGTTGTAGCAAACACTCTGTCGCGCAATATGTATTGACAGCGGTTCTAACGTTGCGTCCACAGTATTGGCAACAACCTATGACCCTTGGTATTATTGGCTTGGGAAATATTGGGAGTACACTTGCTCAGTATGCCAGTGATTTGGGCTGGCAAGTCTTAGGTTATGATCCACTATTACCAAAATCCAAGCTTAATAATGCGAGTTTAGAGCAGGTGCTCAGCCAAAGCGATGCGGTTAGCTTGCATGTACCTCTGACAAATGAGAAAGGTGATGCGCATCCTGGAGGTAGCAATTATCCAACACGGCATATCATTGATGCCGACGCATTGGCCATGATGCCTGCTGATACAATACTCATTAATAGTGCGCGTGGACCTGTAATTAATGCGGATGCGCTGGTAGCAGATATTGAGCGTACTGGGCGACAAGTAGTGCTTGATGTGTTTGAGCATGAACCTCAGATTGCAGAGCCTTTATTATCCAAGCTTATCTTTGCTACACCGCATATCGCTGGCTATACGCTAGAAGGTAAGCTGCGTGGTACGCAAATTATTTATGATGCGCTATGTGAAAAGTTAGCAGTCACACCTGTTCAGTCAATGCAGGCATTACTACCGCTTAACTTATTTCTATGGTCTGAATTAAAGGCGCATCCAGACAGACTAATAAAGTTTTATGATATTAGGCAAGACGATGCCTCCTTGAGAAGTAAGGAGGTCGATGGGCAGGTAAATGGTACTGATTTTGATGGATTAAGACGTGATTATCATTTACGTCGTGAATGGCAGTTTTAAAAATCAAACACTCAATTACCAAACTGATTATTTATCAATCGTAGTAGACCACAAATGACTCAAGCAAATAACATTTCTGCGCAGCCTATTACTTCTAAGTCTATCAGTTCTAAGCCTAGCTACGCACCGACCATGGCATTATCTATGGCGCAGCAGCGTGCGCGGTTTATAGGCAATATCCGTCAGTTTTTTGCTAAAAAGCAAGTGTTAGAGGTGCAGACACCGCTATTGTCACAAGCCGGTAATACCGATACTTTTTTGCAGTCAATCGCGGCACAAGTCACTTATCAAGACAAACCACAGACCTATTATTTGCACACATCACCTGAATTTTCGATGAAGCGTTTATTGGCTAGCTGGCAGGTACCTATCTATCAGATTTGTCCTGTTTTTCGAAATAATGAAATAGGCGTGCAGCATAACATTGAATTTACGATGCTCGAATGGTATCAGCCAAATTATAGTTTGGATGATATGGCAGTTGAGCTTGGCGAGTTATTAGAAGTGCTTTATGGCAGTTCTGTAGTGATGAGTCACTATCGTTATGTCGATGCCTTTATGGATTTCGTCGGTATACATCCACTGACAGCCAGTCTTGGCGCATTACAAGCAGTGGCAGAAGATAAGGGTTTAACAGGCTTCGACTTTAACAGTGAGGCGAGTAGAGCCGTGGATACTGAAGAAGATCGACGTCAAAGTTGGTTGGACTTATTGTTTAGTCATGCAGTCGAGCCCAACTTGGGACATGATTTACCAACCTTGATTATTGAGTACCCACCAGCGACGGCGGCTTTGGCAAAAACGGCATTAGATAAAGAAGGTAATCGTATTGCCAAGCGTTTTGAGTTGTATATTAATGGCGTAGAGATTGCTAACGCTTATGACGAGTTAGCAGATGGACAAGCGTTGAGAGCGCGCTTCGAGCAAGATAATGAGTTGCGTCAGCGTCATAATCTACCACAAATGCCAATCGATGAGCATCTACTAGCGGCGTCTGATGATTTGGTACCTAGTAGCGGTATCGCAGTTGGTATAGATAGGCTGCTAATGGTCATTACAGGAGCTAGCAGTCTAGAAGAAGTCATCCCCTTCCCAAGTGGTTTGGCATAGTTACTCTCTAATAGTTACTCTTTAGAGGCTAAATATTATTACTCATCTAATAATATAATCTCAAATAACAGCCATAAAAAAGCGAGTAAACCTTTCGGCCTACTCGCTTTTTTTTGCTTTAGTGATTATAACTGTGCGATAGCATCGTTAATAGCCGTGTCACCATTGCTCATGCTAAAGACTTGCTTGATGGTGTTGTCAGCATTTAGTACAGTGGCTAAGGTAGCAGCGACATCTTCAATTGAGTTCTCACCTGCGTCATCACTGTTAATAGTAATTTTGCCAGTTGCCTCACGCTCTTTCAGCGCGCCTGCTTGGACTATGGTGTAGTCCAAAGTGCTGTCGTTGATTAACCATTGGTCAGCATAGTGTTTACAGATATAGTATTCTTTTAGGTCGGCAATTCTATCCCATTTACTGGTATCTAATGAGAATACCGTGCTGAGCATGATATAACGTTTGATACCTTTGTCTTGCGTTGCTTGGATGGTTTTGACTGCACCATGCAGATCCACTTCTAAAACGTCTTTACCACCAGAGCCTGCAACAAAATAAACGGCGTCGATATTTTGGTCTATTTGCGTTTGAATGTCTTCTTTTTCAGCAGTAATGTCTAGGTCTAGTTGACTGTATTTTTCATCGTCAAATAGTTTTTTATCTTGACGAGTAGTACCTATCACTTGATGATTGTCAGCCAATAACTGCTTAACCAAATCTGTACCCACTCGACCGCTTGCACCAATTACTAAAATTTTCATAATCATTCCTATTCTTATATGCGTTGTCTTTCGTATAAACTGTATTTTTTAAAATAAATATCGAAAGTAATATCAAAAACTGATTATAGGTTAACAAAAAAATCGGCACGCTTCGTTATGAAGCGTGCCGATTACATAGTGTTTGGTTATAGACTGTATAGAGATTGAAAGAAATACAATGTTAGAAGTTAACGTACCAGTTTATTTAATCCATCGGCAAAGGCTTTTTTGTCACGATCACCGTAAGGCTTCTGTCCGCTCATCTCTTGTAGCTCTAGTACACCAGTACCACGCATGGTGTCCATAAAATCACGCATATTAAGCTTTTGCTTAATATTGTTTTTGTCATAGACCACACCGCGAGTGGTCAAAACCATGCCACCTTTGTCCAATATATCGTTGGCTAAAGGTATGTCGCTAGTAATGGCCAGATCGCCCGGTTGTATTTGCTCAACGATATAGTCATCTGCTTTGTCAAATCCTGACGGCACCACTGTCATAGTGAGCAGTGGTGACTTGCGCAGTTTAATTGGCTGATTGGCAACGAATATCGCCATGGTTTGTGTGCGTTCAGCTGTTTTGATAATCAAATCTTTGGCGATCAATGGTACTGAGTCTGCATCCACCCAAATCTGCATTATTTCTTAGCCTTATTTTCTTTTGCCGCTACAGTCTTATCGGATGCGGCAGTCTCATTGCTTGATTCAGCATTTTCCACAGGTTTTTCAGCATCAGCATGCTCATGATTATCTAACGTTATTGGCTGCTCATCAGCTGCCACTGATTTTTTCTCAAGTCCCATTTTATTGGGTAGAGTCGCGACGAGCTTGGCTAGAGCCGGTTCTAAATCTGCCACATCATTGGGCATTAAAGTAATATGCGCAATTTTACGATCGTTACGTTCGGCTTTATGATAGCTATGATAGTGTACACCATCGATATTTAGCACGGCGCTGATGTCAGGATATTGCCCCAAGACATTGAGCATAATCGCTGGATGGACATTGTCTGTATCACCTAATGGCAGATTGACCACCGCCCGAATATGATTTTCGAACTGGCTAGTAATTGCGCCTTCGATACTCCAGTGCCCAGAGTTATGGACACGTGGGGCAATTTCATTGGCAAGTAACGTGTCATGACCACGTGCATCTTTGGTCACAAACAGCTCAAGCGCCATCACACCAACATAGTTTAGATGGTTCATGACAGTGGTAATGGCATCTTGAGCTTGCTTAAATAAATGGCTAGTACCAACAGCAGGGGCTTGGGTTTTGGCTAAAACACCTTGATGATGATGGTTTTCGACCAAATCATAACAGCGAACCTGACCGCTTTGTGCACGTACAGCGATAATAGATAGCTCGCGGCTAAAGTCAATAAAACCTTCGGCAATCAATGGTACTGGCGTTGGTGTCAGAGAGCCTTTACCTGTGACCGCATCTTTTAATTCTTGCCAAGCAGCTTTGATATCGCTGTCTTGTTTGATGACGAACTGACCTTTACCATCATAACCACCGCGACTGGTTTTTAGGACGATAGGCAAGCCCAGCTTGTCACATGCTTGCTGCAATTCTGCTTCAGAATTGACAGCCATAAAAGGTACTGTGGCGATATCAAGGTCATTAAACATCTGCTTTTCTTTGAGACGGTCTTGTGCGATATCAAGAGCCATTAGCGGCGGAGACATGCCATGTTTTTTACCAGATTTTGATAACTCAGTAAGCTGTTCGACAGTAGATGTCGGTGTGTTTTCGAACTCAAGAGTAAAAACATCAGCGGCTTCGATAAATGCTGCTAATTGTTCACTATGAAAGACGCGTCCATATAAGCTGGCAGGGCAGTCAGCGTTGTCTTCTAAAAAAACACATTGATAACCAAGCGGCAAGGCGGCTTCGGCAAGCATCATACCAAGCTGACCACCGCCTAAAATACCGATGGTACGAATGGTTTGGGTAACGGGATAAGCGTTTGCTGTAGTCATGGTAAGCTCTTTGAGTAAAAAAATATTGGTGTATTAAAATAGGAAAAGGTGCACTGTATGCACCTTGTATTAAATAAATCTTAGTATTAAGTAAAACCCATCTAAAAATAAATATCAAGTGAATAAGTTTGGTGGTCACTTTGCTTGAGCTAAGAATAATTAGCTATTGATGATTAGTTATTGATGATACCGGGTGTTGGGCTGGCTAGAATGGTTTCGGTTTGCGTCTCACGTAAGCTGTCTAGTTTAGTCGCAATGGTCTCATCGTGTAAGGCTAAAACTTGAATCGCAAGCAAAGCAGCATTATAAGCCCCTGCTGTACCAATCGCTAATGTCCCAACAGCGACACCTTTTGGCATTTGTACGATAGACAGTAAGCTATCCCATCCGCTGAGCATCGATGATTTTACAGGAACACCAAAGACAGGTAGCGGCGTTTGGCTGGCGCACATGCCGGGTAGATGCGCAGCACCACCTGCACCAGCGATGATCACTTGTAAGCCCTTACCTTTTGCATTTTTGGCATAATCAAATAATCTATCAGGGGTACGATGTGCTGAGACTACTTCGCACTCAAAGGCAATATCAAAGTCTGCGAGTAGTTGTGCCGCACCGCTCATAGTTGCCCAATCAGATTGCGAACCCATGATGATACCAACTTTTGGTTGACCAGCAGGAGAAGTGATAGGTCCGTTTTGTTCAACAGTGTTAACAGTCGCTGATGTGGTGCTCATGCTTTGATATCCTCAAAAAGACCATCATACAAAAATTTTGCCGTCTTCGTAAAGCCAAGTTTACTTTTTAATACTATAGATGAACAATCTTATTGGGATTGTCGACCTATATCAATGTTTTCATCATGTCGATGTTGTACGAAGTTTTCAGGTTTGAGTGGTAAAGGCTGCTGAGTATCGAGCTGATAACAAGTAAGGTAGCCGCTATCTACTGCAGCTGAATAGTCGGTACAGACAACCTTTTGGCTAAGTGGTTCAGGCATACCCGTTAACCAGTAATGACCAACAAAGACAGGTTTGTGCGTCTTTATGGCAAAGTTGATGTTTTCGGCCATCGCATCTTTGGGGATTTGTGCCATGGCGGATGAAGGCGCACGTGCAATCTCATGCAGTGTGCGTGACTCTAACTCATCAAGCCACCAACGTACCCGTACCCGTGAGCGTTTAGTGCCTTCTTTATCAGTCATCACCAAACCATCAGGTAGTGGTGTTTCTACACCTTTTAATACTCGCTCTAAGGCATCGAACTGTGCGGTGTCTTCTTTGGCGGTAGCGATTAAACCTTGTGGCGTTAGGCAGTTGGCATCAGTCAATAATGGTTTTAGCATCGTCATACTATCTACATCCCAGCAAGCATGTACAAAGCAGGCATAATCAGTTTCGATCCACAATGGAATCTCATACAACCGTTGTAGCCAATACTGATGAGCTTCGGAATCAAATGGTAGTTCTGCTAAAAATGCCTCATGCTGGCGTACATGCACCTCATTGTGTGAGCGCAGATATTGAGTAGGGTTATCAGGATCGAGCGTGGCAAAAGCCAGTGCATTGTACTCATGATTACCCATCACCGCATCAGCCACACCAGCATCTAGCATGGCAAAGACAATCTCTAGTGTCGCTACCTGCTGTGAACCACGGTCGACCAAATCACCGATGAATAGTGCACGATGACCTGCGGGCGGCATAAAGCACGTACCATCATGCACGTAGCCTAATTGTAGTAGTAGGCCGACTAACTTGTCTGCATAACCGTGAATATCACCGATAACATCTATAATCATAATTAACTATTACATCTTAATATATAAAAAAAGTGAGTAGTTTATAACAATACAATAGGGTTGGTCATTATCTGCCAGAATTTCAGAATTTCAGAATTTCAGAATTTCAGAATTTCAGAATTTCAGAATTTCAGAGTATCAGAGTATCAGAGTATCATGACTTGAGAGCATCATGACTTTCGAGCATCATGATTTTAAAAAGTGGCTGCTAAAGACTAGGCGACAACAAAGCATTGATAAAATGTAACAATATGCGCGGATCTAGAATAATCGTGGCTATTACGCCAAAAGCACCGCCCCACATATGCGCCATGTGATTAATGTTTGAACCACCACGTTTATCTGCATAGATGCTATAAGCGACATAAGCGACAGCAAATAATATGGCTGGAATAGGAACAACGGCAAACAAATAGATTTTTTCCCATGGTGCGAGCAGAATAAAAGCAAATAAGACAGCTGACACACCGCCTGAAGCACCAAGGCTCAAGTAACTGGCATTTTTTTTATTTTTCAGGTAGCTTGGAATCATTGCAACAATAATGGCCAATACATAAAAAATCACAAAGCCATAACCAAATAAAAATGACCGATACAACCCTTCAATCGCGCGTCCAAAAAAATACAAGGTAAACATATTAAAGAGCAGGTGCATACTGTCAGCATGAATAAAGCCATGCGTTACAAAGCGATCCCATTGGCCGTTGTTTACCGCTGGTGGATAAAAAATTAGTCGATTAAACAAGGTTTTGTTTTGCCATGCTAATAAGCTGACAATAACGGTAATGATAATAATCAGGGTCGTATGATCGAACAACGGGAAATCCTTAGGCTACGCCTGATATGGAGCAGCACTATAAATGGCGATGTGACAAATAATTAATAGTGAATTATTGAGCGCTAATATTAACAACAAAGTTATACTAATAGTAGTTATGATGCTATGAAAAAACTATTGTGCGACAAAACAATGCACTTTTATGCTTTTATAGTCAATAATATAGCAATGTGTCAGACATAGTACGTAATGCTTCGTATGATGACCGTAACGATGACTGCTGATTTATGACTGGCTCTAATATAGTCACAGCACTCTAAAATGGCCATAAGACAGCCGGCTTCAGATTGTAGAAGTAGTGCCTTTAGAAAAGGTAGCACTGTAGCAGTTTATGGTTTTCTGACTATATATAAAATAATAATGACCACCTCATTCTTTTTCAGATGTAAAGCAAAGGCCGCAAGAGGCAATAATTTATGAGTATTATCGACCAATTAGAAAAAACCGTTACTCCTGCTGTATTAGGGGAGTGTGATAGTAAGGACAGCGTGGCTTATGTCAGTCTACTTGAGCAGTTTTATGCCATTTTAGCAGCGCGCCTCGCGTTGCCAGAGATTTACTCGCAATTACTTCGCACAGAGGAAGTTACAGACCAGTCGCTTTTCAAACAGTTATGGTCAGAAAATGATATGCAGCAGGTTGTCATCCAAGAGCTAGCAGCGACACATCATATTGACGATTCGATTACTGAACAGTTACTTATAAACTCAGCACCATTGGTTTATAGCGAGCTTAAAATATTGGCCAATGGCCAGTTTTTACCAGCATTCCTGCAAGGAGAGCAGTCAGCGTTACGTAATTATTTGCCAGTATGGGCGGCAGAGGTTATCAATGCTTATCAAGACAGCGACAAACAATCTACCTCAAGCAGCATCGCAGATACCATTACTGTGCCAGTAACTGACAATCCCTCAATTACTTCTTTAGATAAGCCTGATGAGTTCAGTGCAGGTACAAGCTCAATTATCACATCGACATCGCTTGATATAGAAAATACCACGGCAGAAGATGATGAAATACCAGCATCTGACGACGATTTTTCTATGAATACTGATGCGATTCATGCCAATCCTTCAGATCATCATTTGGCAGAAAGTGGTAGCAATTCGCGAGGAAAAGTACGTACCCGCAGTCAGCGCAATGATTTATTGGTCAAAATAATATTATTAATAATAGCTATTATGGCGTTAGCACTGGCGGCTTGGGCCATATTAATTAGGCCTAATAACGTTCCACCGGTAGAGCCTGTTGTGCCAGAGCCTGTCGTTGCTGCACCCATGCCACCTGTAGAAGTATTGACGCCAGTCGAGCTCAACGTTGGAATGGACAACAGTGGAGGGCTATCTAGCTGTAGTGCTGTTGTTGGCGATGAAGCGCTACAGAATGCATTGCAACAAGCACTTAATACCAGTTTAGGTCAACAAGCGAGTAATTGTGAGCTAACAGTACAGGAAGGCGTCGCTACCAGTATGGCGAACCTACCTACGGAGGTGCTGCCTAATATTTTTAATCTGCTCAGGGCTGTGCCATTTGCACGTTTAGAGTTGCAGAATGATCGTCTCACGTTGGCCGCGCCAGATAGTATGTTATTGCAACGACTGGTTACGGATATCCGCACGTTGGTGCCAGCGATGAATATAGAAAGCACGGCGCCATTGCCATTACCTGAAAACGTCAATAATAATGAAACGGCAGGCATGGACGATCAATTTGGAAATGAGGGCACAGCTCCAAATGATCAGTATGTTGAAGGCTATAACGATAGTGAGCCTAGAGATTTCCAAACTGCAGATGATGATACTGATGATCGCATGTTACCTGTACCTAATCCTAACAGTTTTGACAACAATACTCGCAGTGAGCCGACTAACAATACTCCTAGTAATGTACCGGCGAGTAGTCCACCACCAGGTCCTTTTTCAGAATCAGAAGTGGATGAAATGGCAAATACCGTGATTATTGCTGAACCTGCGCAAGTAAGACAATAATCAATTTGATAAAAAGATTAGGCTAACCGTGGTTGATTTAAGGTGATGATATAAGATTCTCTTATCAACATCACTTTATTTATAAGGATGTTTGACAATCAAAATATTATCTAACGTATCATTTGCACAACAACGTGTTGATTGTTGATGCTGACTTAATACTTTTATAATAATGAAAATAGAATTTGGTTTAGAAAATTTTATGTATAGTTGGTTTAAGTAAGATGAAAGCTTTTACTTTATATCATCATGATGTCTAACTATATCGATAAACACTAATAAATAGGGGCGTTATATTATGGATATTACCAGTCATTTGACTAGAACAGTGAGCCCAGCAGTACTAGAAGATGACCATAGTCCAGCTAAGAAAAATTTACTTGAACAGTTTTATGCTATTTTTGCGGCTCGCTTAGCGGACAGTAGTACTTATAACCGTTTTGCCGATGAAAATATCGCTCGTGATGACCAAGCATTTTATGACCGTGTATGGACCGATGGCTCACAACGTGATCAAATTGCTCGTGAGTTGGCGGGTAAGCATGATGTCGATGCGACAGCCTCTCGTGGATTGATTGCGATGGCCGCACCACTTGCCTTTTATGAAATCAAAAGTTTGGCAGGTAGTACGCCTGTGCCGCAATTTTTGAGTGATAATCTTGCCAGCTACCAACACCATATACCTGCATGGGCAAGCACTGTATTACTGGGAACTATATCAGCTAGCACAGCGGCAGTTGAAGAACCTCTTGCTGATACGGTCAGTACCACTACAGCACCACAGCCACAGCAAGAAGAGCAACAAGGTGGGTTTTTGAAAGCACTATTGCCAATCATTGGTTTGATTATTTTGAGTGCATTGGCTTGGGCGTTACTGCGTGGTTGCCAAGAAAACCCTGAGCCTGTTGCCACGCCAGCCATGTCACAACAGATAGCAGGTGCAAGTAATGTAGAAGCGGCTTCATTACGTGTGGCCACAGATGAAAACAGTGAATTGTATGCTTGTCGTATGAGTGTGGGCGATGAAACGCTACAGACCAACGTAATGGCTGCGCTCACTGCTGCATTTGGTGATGAAGCCAATAAGTGTCGTGCTGATGTTGATGATCATTTTACGGTAGACATGCCAGTAGCAGCTCAGCTTACGACTGTTTTGCCTATTCTAAAAAGTGTACCAAATGCTAGTATGATTATTGAAGGTGACACTATCACTGTCAATACGTCTGATGCGTTAGCATTGGACAAGCTAATAGCTGACTTAAAAGCAGCGGCGCCAGCGATGAAAGTGCAGGCTGAGAGGCCATTAGACTTAAAAGATGAGATAGAGAGTAGTTTGTTCGCTGCAACTAATGCGATGAAAAATCTTGGTGACAATCCAGATCCAAGTGATGTGGCTCGTGCATTAAGTGTTCAGATTATTAATTTTTCCGTAGATGACGCAACGCTGCCGGAGGTAAATAAAGAGTTACTTGATCAGGCCACCAAAATTATCGCCGAAGTGCCAGATATCAAGCTGATGATTATCGGTCATACAGATGGTCAGGGATCGGATGATCATAATAATGAGCTGTCTCGTGAGCGTGCCAACGCCGTCAAAGAATATTTAGTATCGCAAGGTGTCGATACCAATAAGCTTACGACGAGAGGTATGGGTGAGTCAGAACCTATCGCTGATAACTCGACTGAGCAAGGGCGTTTTCACAATCGTCGCATTGAGTTTGTTGTCAATGATGAGCCTAGCAGTGCGAATGATGGCATGACCATCAATAATGAGTCGCTTGATCCAGATTTAAATCCTCTTGATAGTGATAATGATGACATGCTACCAGATAGTGATGATGTTACTCAAGATATGGATGTAGACACAGCAAACTAATCTATAATATTTTGAGTGAAAATAGTTCATGATGGAAAAATCGCACTTTATAAAAGTGCGGTTTTTGTTTTTTTATATTTGCCATTCTATTATTTATGGATATTTCACAAGCCCTACTTATATGCCGTAGGGTCTTTGGCACTGTCATGATTATTTGTCGCTTGCGGCTCAGGTTTTGTGTCAAAAAAGGTTTGAGTCACATTCTGTTTGGCTTGTTGCCAATATTCAAATTGCTGGCAGGTAGATTCCAGATCTCCTTGCCATAGTGGAATATTGCCACACATGGTTTTGATACGATTTTGATTGGGGTAGGGCAACTCTTGTGCCGCTTCAGCTGCTTCATGGGCGGCGACTCGATCATTACAAACTAGTGCGATATCACAACCTGCTTCAATAGCGGCTTTTACACGTGCGCTGACGTCACCTGCTGCTTGAGCACCTGCCATACATAAATCATCAGAGAATAAAACGCCATTAAAATCGAGTTGATCACGGATAATGTCTTTTAGCCAAATCTTGGAGAATCCTGCTGGTTGGTCATCGACTTGCGAAAAAATAACGTGAGCAGGCATTAAAGCATCGAGCCATGGCAGTGTTTGTGCAAAAGGCTGCATATCACTCTGCATAATCTCGTCCAAACTACGTGTATCTACTGCTTCAGCTACGTGTGAATCAGGAGCAATGGCGCCATGACCAGGGAAGTGCTTGCCTGTAGTTGCCATACCCGCTGCTTTCATGCCGCGCATAAACTGAGTTGCCAACGCAATAATGGCTTGTGGCTCCTGATGAAAGCTACGGTCACCAATCACTTGACTAATACCATCTCTATCAAGCACAGGAGCAAAGCTCAAATCCACCCCAACAGCCAACACTTCTGTGGCCATCAAATAACCACAATCGTAAGCACAGTTCAATGCACGGTTTGGGTCTCGGTTAAATAACTCACCCAGTCTGCCCATCGCTGGTAATGGCGTAAAGCCATTACGTAGCCGAGCGACCCGACCACCTTCTTGGTCGACACCGATTAATATATCAGGATTGTGATAGCGTATATCGTCACACAATGCTCGCACTTGCGCGGCATCTGCGACGTTTCGGGCAAATAAAATAACGCCGCCAACTTGTGCTTGTTTGATTAGGCTAACATCTTCATTCGTCAGTGAGGTACTATCGATATCAATCATT
Organism: Psychrobacter sp. FME13; assembly: GCF_014861395.1. Taxonomy (GTDB): domain Bacteria; phylum Pseudomonadota; class Gammaproteobacteria; order Pseudomonadales; family Moraxellaceae; genus Psychrobacter. Next base: position 28,293 of record NZ_RRYV01000033.1, read on the forward strand.
AAGACGCCGTACATTGCGTAATCCTTATGGTGTTATATGATGGGTAATGCTAAAACAAGCATGAACAGTCAATATGTTCTTATTATGACAGTTATTATTAATTGAGCATAATATGGCAGACTGATGAATCCAAATCAATTTGTATAGTCAGTGAGCTACCAAACCGCTACGGTGTTATTCTCCTTAGATATGCAATCTGCAGTCGGCTGCTTTGTATCTATTTTAGAATTGTTTGACTGCAGGTAGGGTAACCCTCCCAAACTTAAGACACCTAATAAATAGAATTAAGCTGCCTGATTGA
>NZ_RRYV01000336.1 GCF_014861395.1 Psychrobacter sp. FME13
CTGTTGGTACAACGGGTGATTCATACGATAATGCGTTGGCTGAAACGGTTAACGGGCTTTATAAAACAGAGGTGATTGAATATTTAAAACAGCAGTGGCAAGGTGTGAACGATGTTGAATTAGCAACCCTAGAATGGGTCGATTGGTTTAACAAAACTCGCATTCATAGTACGATTAGTTATGTGTCGCCTTTTGAGTTTGAGAGACGATACTATGATAGTCTTTGTGAGTCAGACAAAGCTGCCTGACTCAAGCAATCCACTCTCCGATATAGTCGGGGCGGTTCATCAGGACTATAAGACCAGATTTGCCGCCATTACCGATATCATTAGATATATCGAGTTGTACTACAACCAAACGAGAATTCAAAAGGGTTTAGGCTATAAATCGCCAAGACAGGTGTGGTTTGACTATTATCGTCATGCTGCGTAATCAAAATCTCCCAAGTTTAGTTATACGGATTTGACAGCAGGGGTCAGAGCTTTCATCGGTGCCCCATTGTCTGAGTGTAGCACCACCCCAGTGTGCAATGCATTCTCACTGATTAAAGTACGCTCAAGCAGCTGAGCTGCCAGTACACCTGACTCGTGGTCATAAACCTCCCAGCCAACAATTTTACGGCTATAGACATCCTCTATCATGTACAAATAATAGAACTGACCCCGTACCGGACTTGGCAGATAGGTGATATCCCAGCAGAACACTTGGCAAGGGCCAGTGGCAGTAAAGGTCTTTGGGGCGCTTGAGGCTTTAGGGGCAAGTGCACGACCGCGGTGAGCCAATTGCTCATGCTGCCTCAGCACCCGATAAAAGGTAGACTCTGAGCCATGATATATCCCCTCATCAAGCAGGGTCGGTACAATTTGGGTGGG
>NZ_RRYV01000337.1 GCF_014861395.1 Psychrobacter sp. FME13
TGCTTTGGCTGTCACCCTCCTTTTATCTCCTCAGCATACTTTCTGATACACCACCATATTTTTTACCAATTTTTTCGGGAATACGCGGAGCGATAAAGATATTGGGAACGCTACAAGATGCTTGTACAGCCAATCCAGCATTACCAGTGGTAAACACTGCTTTTTTTGGCGTGTTTTTTTCGGTAGCAATTGCCGCAAAGCGGATAGGAAAGTCTTCTATTGCTTGACCATTCACTTTGGCGTTAATAAAATTTTTGAGCTTGATGCCTTCGATAAACCCTTGGTTGGACAAGGTGAAGTCTGTTAGCTCATTATCTGTGGTGGTGAGTGCTAAGTGCTCAAGCTGAACAGGTGTATAGCCGCTAGCATATAGGCTACCCACTAAGCTACCGACGCTGGTGCCAACGATTAGCGTGGGTGTAATACCATTCTCTTCTAATGCCTTAATGACGCCTACATGAGCAAAGCCTTTAGCACCGCCACCGCCTAATACGAGTGCCACACTCAGTGGCTTTATCTCAGGTGCGTCAGGCGTCTCAGATGTTATAGTGGCTGGCGCTAGGGTGCTACAAGCGCTGACAGCCACTCCTAAGATGGATAGAGTGCTCATCCGCATGAGTAACAGGCGATGGCTGTATGCAGAGCGAAGCGCAGTTATCAGCATAAAAAAAACCTTATATAATTGTCATAATATAGAAAAGAAGGCATTTGGGTATATTGAACATTTAAACATCATAGCCTTATAATCTTGACGATAGTCGATTTCATTTAAAAGTAATATAGGGCATGTTGAATATTCAAATGTGGTGCTGGCAGTGACTATTTTTTAGACAATATGCAGTGAAATTTTTGATACCTAGTCATTCTAGGT
>NZ_RRYV01000338.1 GCF_014861395.1 Psychrobacter sp. FME13
AATGGGTCGATTGGTTTAACAAAACTCGCATTCATAGTACGATTGGCTATGTGTCGCCTTTTGAGTTTGAGAGACGATACTATGATAGTTTTATTGAGTCAGACAAAGCTGCCTGACTCAAGCAATCAAGTCTCCGATATAGTCGGGGCGGTTCAGCCCCTAAGATTGGCTGCACGCCTGAAACTCTGCGGTCTTGGCATAAAAAGCACATCGATCAAACCATTCCTGCTTCAGTGCAAGCTCAAAGCCAAGAGCAACGTATTAAAGAGCTTGAACGCGAGAATAAAGAGCTTAAGCAAGCCAATGAGATTATACGTAAGGCTGCTGCTTTTTTCGCCCAGGCGGAGCTCGACCGCTGACTAAAATCATGATTCACTTCATCGATGACAATAAACACCTTTATGGGGTCGAGCTGATCTGTAGAGTCCTACCGATTGCCCCGTCAACTTATTATCGTGCTCAAGACTTAAGCGACAACCCACACAAGCGTTCACTGCGCAGTCAGCATGACGACTATTACATCGGTGAGATTAAACGTATTTGGCAGGATAGCAAATGCCGTTACGGTGCTGCGCGTAAAGTCTGGCAGCAGATGAAAGCAGAAGGATTATGTATTGCTCGGTGTACCGTAGAGCGATTAATGAAGCAGTATGGCCTACAAGGCGTTTGGCGTGGCAAAGGCAAGATTACCACCAACAGCCGTGACGACCAAAAGCGCGCTGATGACTTAGTCAATCGTAACTTTAATGCTCATCGTCCTAACCAACTATGGGTTGCAGATTTTACCTATATCAAGACGACAAGCGGCTGGGTGTATACCGCTTTTATTATTGATGTGTTTGCTCGCGCTATCGTTGGCTGGAAAGTATC
>NZ_RRYV01000339.1 GCF_014861395.1 Psychrobacter sp. FME13
CGGCCTTATCAGAGAGTACTTGCCTAAGGGTTGTGACTTTAGACAAGTCTCTGATGATGAGATGCAGGACATTGAGAACAAATTAAACAACAGACCAAGAAAACGATTAGGGTTTAAGACGCCTATGCAGGCGTTCTATAATATTAATTAGCGTTGCACTTGGTGTGTTAATCTAAGAAGTTAAATGTTATAACTCTCAAGAATAATGATAGATTGCAAAAAGCCGTTAAAAGTTTAACATTTTATTGAGTGTATTTTACTGTAAAGCGTTTCTTAACTTGGGTTGATTTTTTATAAATGGATTTTCTTATGCGTGCAACGAAAAGTGATACTTCAGAAAATAGAAAAAGACATGGCGAGCATATTCTTATTAGCCTAACGTATATCGGCAAAAATATTGAATTAAAATCAGGGGTGGAGTTAACTCGCGCTCTTGAGCATTGGCGGAGATATTTTGATGAAACTGGTCTAGTTTCAGCACTGGTGATTAATGAAGGTTATTTTGTTCAAAACATACAAGGCTCAAGACCTGTTGTTAATGCTGCTCTAGCGAAAATATTCGATGAACATTCTAAGATTATGCCTAATATTGTCAAATTAGAAGAAATAGAAGCCTGTACATGGGATGGTTATCTAATCAAGCATTTGACGTCAAGTGCTGAAGATGAAGAGTACGCTCTAAAAAGCTTTTCAGCAGGTTCTGACTTTAATCCCTATCTAATGAAAAGCACTCAGATCGAAAACTTTTTAAAAGTGATTTTTGAAGACAGCTAATTGAAGTTGTGTCGAATAGATAGTATGTGTTTACTATGATATTTGGTGGTGTTCTAAAAAGTATGCTGGCATCAGACGTAGCCATAATTGATGTAA
>NZ_RRYV01000340.1 GCF_014861395.1 Psychrobacter sp. FME13
CCCCCTATGGCAGGATAGTTGTCACCCCTAAATAATAATTCCAAAGGGGACAATGAGGACACATCATGCCACGATATAGCGAAGAACGTAAACAGGCTATACTCAGCAAACTGCTACCCCCGCTGAGCCTAAGTGTTGCCGAGGTTTCAAGAAGTGAAGGCATCGGATTACAGACCCTGTATAATTGGCGTGCCCAAGCTAGAGAACAAGGTCACCCCATGCCATCGAACCATAAAACCCCTGATGACTGGTCAAGCGAAACCAAGCTTGCCACCATTATAGAGACGGCCACCCTAAGCGAGAGTGAACTTAGCGAATACTGCCGCAGCAAAGGCCTATATGTTGAGCAAATCAAAGCGTGGCGTACTGACGCCTTACAAGGCTTTAGCAGCAGCAAACAACAAAGCCTGAAAGACAAGCGTCAGCAGCAGAGCGATCGCAAACAGATCAAACAACTCACCCGAGAGCTTGCTCGAAAAGAAAAGGCTTTAGCTGAAACTGCCGCCTTACTGGTATTGCGAAAAAAGTTGGAAGCGTTTTGGGAGGAGCACGAGGACGACTGACCTTGCTCCCTAAGCGCAAGCAATACATAGACTGGATACAAGAGGCCAATCACTCAGGAGCCAGACTTAACCTTGCCTGTATTGAAGTTGGCATTAGCATCCGCACCTATCGGCGCTGGTACCGCGCAGGTCACGTGAATGGTGATAAACGGTGTGACGTCGTGCGCCAAGCTCCTAAGAATAAACTGAGCGCCTCTGAACAAGCCGCCATTATTGCCGTGTGCAATCAGCCCCGCTTTGCCAGTCTGCCGCCCACCCAAATTGTACCGACCCTGCTTGATGAGGGGATATATCATGGCTCAGAGT
>NZ_RRYV01000341.1 GCF_014861395.1 Psychrobacter sp. FME13
CCTCAGCTGTTCTCGCATCTGCTGAACGGTTTCGTGCAATGTCTCTATCGAACTGTTCTGTTCGTCGATCAAATCGTCCTTCCTGTTCACTAATTCTAGTAGCTCTTGCTCGTCGTGCTGCGTCATCGAAGGGGTTGGGTTTTGCTGAGCTGTTTGCTCCAGTGCGTTCTGTAATGAGGCGATTAACTCGTCTTTCTTGTTCAACAGTGCTTGCTGTCTGTTGTTCTGTTGAGTTGATAGTTTTATGGAATCGTTCAGTTCCTCTAACTGCCCATTTAATGTTTGTTGAGTTAAAGCTATGGACTTTGTTGAGCTCTTCATTTGCTCTAACTGCCCATGTAACGTCTCGTTTTCTGTTCTCAATACATTGTTTTCCGTCCTCAATGCACTGTTTGCTGTCAGCAACTCTTCGATTGAGCTCTCTAATTGATCCAGCCGCCCAGCTAGTTTCTGCATCTGTCCATTCAATGTTTTGTCCGCTGTCACTAATGCGTCGTTTGCTTCGCTCAATTCCTTGTTTTGCGCTATCAGCAAGGTCGCCTGCTGTAGACTTAAGGTGGGAGCGGTTATGTCTATTGATTGATTCATTATGTTTTCCTAAATATGTTTGAACGCCCATACGCTCTGCGATACTGGCATTTTTCCCTAAATGTTTGGTAGGTTTGAAATTTAAACCTAAATCCTTGTAGCTCTTGTGCGTCACTGGCTGAACGCCCTTTTGTGCCAGTCGTTCATTGAGAATATCCGCCCATTGTTTGCGGGTGTTTTTGAGCCATTCACTGTTTGAACATAATCCGCGCCCCTGCTGTATTTTTTTCTGTGTCTTAGGATCGACTTTGCCAATGAGTTCTTTTGGTACGACTGG
>NZ_RRYV01000342.1 GCF_014861395.1 Psychrobacter sp. FME13
TAGGGCGTGTTGAACATTCATAATTTCAGCCAGATATAAGCGCAAGCGAGAGCGACCGTATTCTCATAACTCTGCTTGAGCTTATCAAATCTGGTGGCAACTGCCCTATACTGTTTTAGCTTAGCAAAAGCATTTTCTACTAAGTGGCGTACCTTGTACAAGTTCCAGTCCATATGGTCGTTAGAGGACTTTGTATTTCGTTTCCGAGGGATGTTATCACACGTCCCTGCTTGTTCAATATGGGCTCGTAGCGCATCAGAATCATAGCCTTTATCGGCACATAAAACCTCTGTATCGCTCAAATCAACCTTGTCTATTAAGTCAGGAGCGACTTTAACATCGTGGGTTGTACCATCTGACAAGATAAAAGTGAGTGGATTGCCATGAGCATCAACTGCCAAATGAATCTTGGTCGCGCGTCCTGCAACACTTTTACTAATAGCCTGCGCATTCTCATTGCCACCACTGCTGTGTTGATGCGCTTTAATATGAGTGCCATCGATAAAGACCCATTCAAGGTCTGCGTCCTTGATCAGTAACGTAAAAAGCGCAATCAGCTTATTACTGCGAGACCAGCGCTGGTAAGCTTTATAGATGGTATTGGGCTTGCCAAAGTACGCTGGTAAGTCACGCCAAGGGCAACCAACGCGCATCCGATACAACACACCTTCAACCGTATTTCTAAGATTTCCTTTGTCATAGATATTCAACTCTAGTAAGATAGGTCTTAGTCTTGTCCAGTGTTCATCTTTGAGCATTGTGCGAGGCATAGCGAACGATATCTTTTTTGTGTGAGAACTTAAAGATTAACCGTTCGCTATTTTTTTTGCCATCAATTTGTCGCCAATGTTCAACACGCCCTA
>NZ_RRYV01000343.1 GCF_014861395.1 Psychrobacter sp. FME13
ATCAGAGACTTGTCTAAAGTCACAACCCTTAGGCAAGAACTCTCTGATTAATCCGTTGGTATTCTCGTTGGTTCCTCGCTGCCATGACGCATAAGCATCGGCAAAGAAGAAAGCGCTAAAGAGCTTTTGTTTCACCTTCTTATGCTGAGCAAACTCTTTACCATTATCAGAGGTAATGGTCTTAACCTGCAACCTCACTGGCTTTAGGATACCTATCATTGCCTCTGATACTTGCTGTGCCGTTTTATGACCCACACGCTTCATTTTAAGCAGTCCTGTTTTACGTTCAACGAGCGTTACAATCGCTTGCTTGTGATGCTGACCGATAACGGTATCCGCTTCCCAGTCACCAATACGTGATCGTTCTTCCACAATACAAGGGCGCTCATGAATCGAGACTCTGTCGTTGATACGGCCTCGGGTCTCAGCGGTTAGTCGCTTACGGTAAGGTTTGGCTTTGCGTCTGAGACACTGCCATAACCTGCCGCCTTGTCTCTTGTCCCTCCAGATATAGCGATAGATGCTCATGTGACTAATACCACCATGAACGCCGGCTATTTGTTCAGGACTCCAGCTGTCTTTTAGCTTATCTGTGACCCAATCCCATACGTCAGCGATGATGCTGGGCGCATTGTTTGACCGTCTGTCACAAGCCTTGTTATTAGCATTCTTTGCTCGGTAACCGCGCAGGCCTTTATTACGCCTAAGCTCTCTTGATATGGTGCTGGGACTTCTGTTTAACGCCCTCGCTATAAATTTAATATTATGTTCTGCCCCTATAAGGGCATAAATCTGGTATCGTTCCCCTAGGCTTAGATGTGTATAGTTCATGGTTGCAATCTCACTTTGGTCGGTGGATAAA
>NZ_RRYV01000344.1 GCF_014861395.1 Psychrobacter sp. FME13
AATTGTTTTATGATGTTTGCCCTAACCATAACAATTTTATTTTGAGCTGACTATACTAGGACGACGCATAGCACGTACATTTAATAAACTATGCAAACAAATTTGACAGTACAAACGATGTATATTACTGGCCCGCGAGATATCTATCATTTTACTTAAATCGATACCAACTACATGATGCTGATATGCAAGATAATACAGCTGGTTGATTTTAGCCCATAAATAAGGTGATGGTTTTTGATAGCAAAGCACTTCTGTAAACAGGAGCCTTTGGTACATCAACAATGACTGATAAATGGCCACAGCAAGTGTGGTGGATAGTGTCTTGTCACTGCTGAAATAGCGATGCCAACCATCACTTGTAGTATATTTACGCTGACGGCTTAACAATGAAGTATTATGGCGTATGACTCTGTCATAGACCATAATAATTAGATAATATAATGATTTTATCTGATTTACATACCCTACTTGAACACTACTCAGTGCTCCTGTCTCATAAATGAAATGCTGACGCAATGCTGCAATCAACTGATCTGAGGCACTGATTACAGCAATCATTAATTTAAGACGTTGCTGTTCATCTATATTAGCGACGCGTAATACTGTCAGTATTTTTTCTAATTGCTCGGCTTGCTCTGCCTGTGTTTGCGAAGACAGTCCTGCCAATAGTTTACGTAAATAACCCTCTTGGCCATTTGCCATTTTATTTAGTAGCGGCGGCAATGGCTCTTCAGAATATAAGTACTCTTGAAACATCGATAAAGTTATCATCATTCTTCCTAGGGGCTGTATAGAATTGGGAAATAGTTGAAAAAAATAAGCAACGCCTTACACTCTTGTTTACCACAACAAAGAGAA
>NZ_RRYV01000345.1 GCF_014861395.1 Psychrobacter sp. FME13
GCATTGCTGCCTGACTCAAGTAAATCACTCTCCGATATAGTCGGGGCGGTTCACTCCTTAGATGTACAATCTGCAGTTGGCTGTCCTGTGCTCATTTTAGACTTCTTTGATTATAGATAAACGATACAAAAAAGACAGCTCACTTTATCAGGGCTGTCTTTTTTGTTTAATAGTATTTCATTCGGTGAGACTATTATATGTTTTTCAACCCTAAAACTTTCATGCGCTCACTGACTGGTTGATAAGTCTTTTCGCCAGCAGGCTCGACGATATTACCAAAGGGCATTTGCGCAATCAGCGCCCAGCTGTCTGGAATATCAAACGCGGCTGCCGCGTCTTCATCAACTAGCGGATTATAATGCTGGAGATTTGCGCCAATATTCAAGCTGCTAAGCTCTGTCCACACTGCATACTGATGCATGGCTGAGGTCTGCTCTGACCATACAGGGAACCTATCGGCATAAAGTGCAAATTTCTCCTGTAGTGATTTGACGACATTTTTATCTTCATAAAATAATACGGTACCTGCTGCCGCACGGAAACCATCTAGTTTTTGTTTACTGCTAGAAAAATCACCATCACCTACCGCCTCGCGTAGTTTTTCTTCAGTGATATCCCAAAACTTATGATGCCGTTCACCAAACAGCACAACCAATCGCGAAGACTGTGAATTAAAAGCAGAAGGCGTATGTAGCAAAACGCGTTCTGCTATGTTTACAATCGCTTGTGGCTGCACTGGCAACTCATTACCTAATGCGTAGATAGAGCGGCGTTCATCAAAAGCTTGCTGTAAGATGCTTAGGGGCTGTATAGAATTCAAATCAGCGGCAGCCAGATAAAGACACAAGCGAGAA
>NZ_RRYV01000034.1 GCF_014861395.1 Psychrobacter sp. FME13
TTTGGGGATAGAGGCTATATCAGTAAAGCCCTAAACGAGTGGCTCACAAAACACAATGATACCACGTTGATAACCAAACTTCGGCGTAATATGAAACCCCAATTACTTGAGCCTATGGATGAGGCACTACTCAATCATCGCTCTTTGGTTGAAACGGTGTTTGGAGAGCTTAAAAACTTGTGCCAAATCGAACACTCACGCCATCGTAGTGTCACGGGGTTTATCACAAACTTGCTGTCAGGTTTAATTGCTTATTGCTGGTTTCCCTATAAACCCACCATCAAAAACATGCCTCAGCAAGGGCAGGTGGCTACATTGTAAATAGTATCAATGAGTTACAATGTGGCTTATCCCGAACTGGGGTTACACTACTACCCGGTGAAATGTTATGACCGTAAGTCAATTTAACTCCGTCATGGTTTGAAATAAAACCTGAGTGATGTACAAGTAAATGATTACGTCTGATTTCGATATAACCTAACAGGTAAATGATAGTGAAAATTATGATGATGTATTTTTTCATTGTTATTTTACACCGTGATTTATCTTTTAATAACTGTCTATAAACGCTGTGTATTTGATTCGCTTTAAAATTTACATTGTTTTGTTTACATCGTTTCCAAACCTATCGTTATCAACGTATCGATTTTAATCTATACAAGACCTATAGTAGACAAAAGATTATACTTTTTTGTTTAGCTATTACTATTCCTCCAGTAGGAAATGACGTTAAATACCCCTCCAAAGACAGCAAAACCAGACAATTCTTGCTAAAATAATCACTGCATTACTCTTCCTCATTTAGCCAAATTCAGCCAATTATATTAAGTGCCCCTATGCCCGTACTCGCTGCCTTACCATTAACTATTTTGCACACATCCGATTGGCACTTAGGACGACGGCTTTATGGACATATGCGCTATAGCGAATTTGAAGCTTTTTTAAGCTGGCTTGAAGAGACCATCAGTACGCAAAAAGTCGATGTATTAATCGTCGCTGGTGATATCTTCGACACCATGACCCCAAGCAATAGAGCCCAAGCGCTGTACTATGAGTTTTTGGGTAAGGTATCAAAATCTTGCTGCCAACATATCATTATCGTGGCAGGCAATCATGACTCCCCAACATTTTTAGACGCACCCAGTCAAATCCTAAAGTTTTTAAACGTGCATGTGATCGGTACTGCTTGCGATGATGTCAACGATGAAGTGCTGTTGTTAAATAATGCTCAAGGCGTGCCTAGCTGTATTATCGTAGCGGTACCTTATCTGCGCGACCGCGATGTTCGTAGTAGCGGTGCTGGCGAGTCTATGGACAGTAAAGACGCCAGCGTGATTAATGGTATTTGTGCTCATTATGATGCCGTAGCAGCCATTGCCAAATCGCACCAGCAGACCATTATCAAAACACATAATCGTCACATTCCCATTATTGCTACTGGTCATTTATTTGCATCAGGTGGTAGCACCACTGCTGATGATGGCGTGCGTGACTTATATATTGGTAATTTGGGGAAAATCTCTGCCGAAATGTTCGACGAGTGCTTTGATTACGTGGCACTGGGCCATTTGCACGTGCCGCAGCGTGTGGGCGGGCGCGAGCATATTCGCTATTCAGGCTCACCTATTGCCATGGGATTTGGTGAAGCCAAGCAGCAAAAACAGGCCTTACTGATACAATTCGGTGCAGCATTAGACGATATTAAAGAGAATATTGATAACAAAAGCCATCATGAAAGTATAAGTGAAGCTCCAGCGGCGAACCTAACCTCTGATATGGCTCAACTTAGTAATACATCTACCAAGCCTGAGGTATCAGTAGAAAAACCCACGACCAAAAAGGCAGACAGTCAAACCGACTTTATCGATGACTTATTTGGTTTTGATGACGCAATAATAGACGAGTCGATATCAAGCGGAAAGACTAACAACAGCGCTCAGGAAGACATCGGTATTGAAGCAGAGAGTAGTAGTGAAGACAACAACACTGAAGAAAAGGCCACCCAAACAGATATAGCTCAGAGCATCATCGGTATTTCAAAGTCAACGCCTTTAACTTTTGCGTTCGCTGCTCAACTACTCCACCATGATGTTGAACGTCAGATGCAAGTGTTATCCTTACCTATTCCAAGATTCCAAAAATTAGCACAAATATCTGGCGATTTGCAGACTATTCAACAAACAATCGACAGCACCATTCAATCTTTAGCACCGAGCGAATCGGTTTGGCTTGAGCTCATTTATACCGGTGACGATATTGTCAGTGACCTACGTGAGCAAATTCAAGTGATGGTCGATGGCTTGCCTTGTGAGGTATTGAAAATAAAAAACCCTCGTACTTACAACAAGGTATTGAATCAAGAGGCGGCTTCTGAAACCTTACAAGACTTAAATGAGATGCAAGTATTTGAGCGTTGTTTGAGTGCTAATGAGGTGACAGATGCGCAAAAGCTGACCTTACGTGATGCTTACGCACAAATTATTCATAACATTCATAATGACGATACGCAGGCTGAATAATCAAACCTTAAGTATCATGCTTTGAAGCATTAACTTTACTTTAAAATAACAACTGTTCCAATAATGATAAGACCCAACCATGCGCCTAATTGAACTACGACTAAAAAACCTAAACTCTCTAAAAGGTGAATGGCACATCGATTTTACGAATGCCGCTTTTATTAATGAAGGTATATTTGCCATCACAGGACAAACGGGCGCTGGCAAGACCACCATTTTAGATGCGATTTGTTTGGCACTATATAGCCGAACTCCTAGGTTGGGTGATATTACGGGCTCAGCCAATGAGATGATGACCCAAGGTACAGGCGAGTGCTCAGCCGAGGTAGTGATAGAGATCGGTGATAAGCATTATCGCTGCTCATGGTATCAGCATCGAGCGCGCAAAAAAGCCAAAGGTAATTTACTACCCATCAAGCATGAGATCAGTGATGTCAAAAGCGCAAAAGTATTAGAAGAAAAAAAATCAAAAACAGCCGTCTACATCCAAGACTTAATTGGCATGGATTTTAACCAATTTACCCGCTCCATCATGCTGGCACAGGGCAGCTTTGCCGCTTTTTTAAAGTCCGATGTCGCTGATAGAGCGGCCATTCTAGAAAAAATCACTGGTACAGCCATTTATGCCGAGATATCTAAAAACGTGTTTGAAAAAAAACGACACGAAGAAAACCAACTGGCCAAACTACAAGCAGGTATCGACAGCTTACCCTTATTAAGTGATGAAGATGAGGCGCAGCTGCGTGTGGAATTAACCACTCTCAAGCAGGAGCAAGCCGTACAGCGCGAAGCCTTTAAGGAAGTGAGCGATCAACTGCAATGGTTGGATAAAGTCACAGAATTACAGCAAAATCTGACCAAGCACCAAGGATTAATGGCAGACGCGTTGCAAGCGCAGCAAGACTTTGTGCCAGAATCCATGCGTTTGGATGCTGCCAATAAAGCGTTAGAGATTGACAGTCCGTTTCGAGAGCTGACTTATAGCCGCAAAAAAGTGCAAGACCTACAGACAGAAAACACCACCATCACTCAGGAACTACCAACACAACAGGCATCTGTTTTAAAAGCTAATAATGAGTTACACACTGCTACTACCATAGAGGCGCAAGCGACAACAGCACTGAATGACACCCTACCAGTTATCACAAAAGTGCGGGATCTAGATAGCAAAATTAATCAGCAAGCTCGATTGTTAGCAGACGACACCCAACGCAAAAACATGCTGGCTACGAGCATGCAGAACTTACGTCAACAAATCGACACACATCAACAAACCGAAAGTGATATTAAACGTCAGCTTAACCATATAGAAAAATACTTTAGCGACTATCCAGAGCTCAATAATTTAGACAGCGACATACCCACTTTTAATGACAACTGTATTCGATTAAAAAATATTTTAACGAATAATATCAGCCTAACAGCAGACAAAGCCACACAGCATCAGCAAATGCGTGAGCGACAAGACAATGCGGATACATTATCAAAAAAACTAGAGACAGATAAGTCATCAATTTCGCAGCAACGTACGCAACTTGCCAGCTTACAACAGCAGCAAGGTGCTCTGATGAAAGGCCAATCGGTTGCAAGTATGCGCAGCGAGCAAGAACAGATTGGTCAAATAAGCGCTCATATTGAGCAAGTAGGTTTTAAGCTACAGCATTTATCTGAAATATCTGACCAAATCAGTCAGATTGACCTGACACTGCCAGCACTAAATAAAGAGCTGGCTACGTTAGCAGACTCGATTGTCCAACGTCGGTCAAACTTACAAGAAGCTAAATCCAAACAGCAAGAAAAACAGGAGCATCTAAGATTACTACAGAAAGTCGCCAAGCTTGAAGATTACATCATAGAGCTAGAAGACGGTACACCCTGCCCGCTTTGCGGCGCGCATGAACATCCTTATGGTAACGATCATCCATTATTAGATAAGCATGCAGACGGTGATAAACCTCAGTCGCAAATGCAACAAACACTGCAGCAAATAGATGATCTAGATACGTTGATCGAAAATATCGAGCAGACCCTATCTAACGATAATATTAAACATGCGACAAAACAATCAGCCATCAATAGCGAACAGCAGCAGTTAGCGAATCTGCAGACACGAACAACAACTCTAGCCAGTGATATTCAGTCTGTTTTGGTCTCAATACTGCATACTCAAAATACGTATACCCAAGCGCTTGCTGAGATTATCCATCCACTGACTGAGATGAGTGACTTTTATAAAAGCGCTAATGCCTTTGACACGGCTCATATTGAGCATTTTACCGCGATATTAAACAACACCAAACAGCAGCTCAATCAACAAAAGCAGTCGACTCATACCATACTAACTGAATATGATGCTCAGGCAGAACAAATCATAGCGCTTAACAGAACGATTGAGGCCGATGAAAAACAGCAACAGGCGCTGATTAATGAGGTAAACAGTATAACGACTGATATAAAATTGATATCACAAAAAATTGAAGGTATAGATAACCGTATTAATGTTAATTTTGCTGAATTGGCGCCTATTATAACGGCGGTCTGCGCGCAAGTAGATAGATATCCCATTGATAAATACAAAGCGTATTTGAATACAGCACCGAACCGCGCAGACATTCAGGCAGCACTCTCGCAACTACATCATAGTATTCAAACGCAGGCAGTATTAAGTAAGACTGAATGTGACACTCACATCGATCAACTACGCCAGAAAAGCAGTGCGCTAAAGGAATTAAAACAAACCCTTAATGAGCAAACCGACCAACAGCATCAGCTGAATAACAATCTAAGCAGTATCACCGCACAAATTGATACCAAGCAACATCAGCTGGCAAGTGAAGAAGCCGCACTCCAGCAATTAGACACTTTAATTAGCGAGCATACTAAAACGCATCAGCAATTACAGGCAGAGAGACACAGGCTATTTGCAGATAAAAACCCTGATCACGAGAGCAATCGACTACACACAGCGCTAGATGAGGCAAAAAATAAGACCGCTATCGTACAACGGCAGGCCGATAATGCGGCACAGTTGCTGGAGCAATCACAATTGCGCGCGCAGCAATTGGCAAGAGACCTTGATATTGCCACGACCATACTTAATGAGCAGCAAACGAATTTTAACGCGTTATTGGCACAATCACAGTTTACAAGCGAGGCTGATTTTGAGCAGGCACGACTGCCAAAAGAGACGCGTGATGATTTAAAAAACCGCCAGTTTGGTATTGAACAAGCATTAAACCAGACCAAAGCCCAATTACAAGCCACGCAGCAATCATTGGATGATCAGCTTGCCAATCCTTTAACTGATGAACCAAGAGACGTACTCGCTGGCAAGCAGAACCAGCTACAGACAGAGATAGACACTCGTTTTGGTGCATTGGGTGCTATCGAACAACAGCTTACAACTAATGAGCAGCAAAAAACCGTACAGAGCGAGCAGCACACTGCTATCGCTGCACAAAAAGAGACCATGCAAGTATGGCAACAGTTGTATGATTTGATTGGCTCCGCAGATGGCAAAAAATACCGTACCTTTGCGCAAGGCTTAACCTTTCAGGTGATGATTGACCATGCCAATAAACAGCTAACAAAAATGAGCAATCGCTACTTACTCATTCATGATGCAGATAACGCATTAGAGCTTAACGTGGTTGATGATTATCAGGGCGGTGATATCCGCAGTACCAAAAACCTATCAGGCGGTGAAGGTTTTATCATTAGCCTAGCATTAGCACTAGGATTGTCACAAATGGCCAGTCAAAACATACGAGTGGACTCGTTATTTTTGGATGAAGGGTTTGGTACACTAGATGAAGAGTCGCTCGATATCGCGCTTGATACCCTAACCAGCCTGCAACAAGAAGGCAAAATTATCGGTATTATCTCTCACGTTCAAGCGTTAAAAGAACGTATCTTGACGCAAATTAAGGTCGAAAAAATCTCTGGTGGGTTTAGCCAAATTAGCGGACAAGGCTGTCGTAAAGTGGAAGACGCTGCAGCCAGTAAGTAATAGTGAACATCATATCTATAGCCGATCCACTATAAAACAAATACATCGATACGGATTATATTTTGCGCCGCCTCCTGCGTAGGCACAGCAAGAAAGGCGTAACCCGTATCGTGTGGTTGACTCTCTTTTATTTGAAACTGATTATATTCAGTGAATAAATAAACCGCTCATAATAAAAACCCACCGCTATTTAATAGCGGTGGGTTTTTTTGCAAATAAATTATGGTTTAGATAGCTGGCTATCTATTTATCTACTACTTATTTGGTCACCAAGCCACTCAACTCACTCATCAATACTGACAATGTTGACAGCGTGATCTGACGGTTTTCATCATTGGCATACAACTGATCTAATTTGCTCATTTCTGCTGTGACAGATGTCAAATGATCTGAATGGCGTGAGTACCACTCATCAAATGCTTGTTTCGCATCTGGTTTGGATAAGATAGCATCCATCAGTAGACGCAAACTACGTGACAGCTCATTCATTAATGCATGGCGAGCACGACGATCCCAATAACCTTGCTGCGGTAAAGTCGCGATGTTATCCGCCATCCAGTCTAGTTGCAAGACATGATAAGCCTCAAAGTATAAGGTTGCAATCTCATCGACAGGACGCTCATATAGTTCTGCTAAGAGCGCTGTATCAAGCGCATCCACATGATAAGGCATCATAGCAAATAACGCCGCATCACTGTTAGACAGGTCGTCTTGCATCAATTTGGTGGTATCTTTTTGTAAATACTCTGCAAATTTCTGCTCAATAAACCCATCTGGTTTGGTCAGTTTTTCAACACTGTCATTAAATCGGCTGATCATATCAGAGACTTGCAAATCTTGGCCAAAGGCATTGATAAACCAAACAACGCCACTCTCAAGCGAATCACGTAGACGTAGTTCAAGGCTTAGCAACACAGTAGCATCGATTTGATTGTCTAATGATTCAAGCGTTTTCCAAGCTTTTGATACATCAAAGACATCACGGCTGATCGCATAACCACGCACGATGGTAGCAAGCGACTGATCTGTTTCCTCGAAAAGACGGAACAATGCTTCGATGCCTAGGCGGTTAACCACACTATTGGTTAGATAAGTACTAATGATTTCGCGATGCAAGCGATGCTCGGTCATCTCATCGAAGAAACGTGACGCCAGCTCATCTGGGAAGTACTTACGTAGCTCATTAATGAAGTAAGGATCGTCTGGCAAATCAGAAGACAATAAGTTGTCGTATATCCACATCTTGCCATAGGCCATCACGACTGCCAGTTCAGGGTTGGTCAGACCGGTATGAGATTTTTGACGTTTGGCAATTTCTTCATCAGATGGCAAGTATTCAATTGCACGATCCAGACGCCCTTCACCTTCTAGCATCTGAATAAAGCGTTGGTGATCGCTGAGGTTCGCTGATGCACGAAGTTGACTCAGCTCAATTGCCTGAGGTTGCAGATAGTTCTGGCGCAGTACCAGCTCTGCTACGGTGTCGGTCATACTCTCAAGCAGCTCATTACGTTGCTTAATCGTCATATCGCCTTGCTCAACGATCTTACCTAGTAGGATTTTGATATTGACTTCATGATCCGAGCAGTTAACACCGCCTGAGTTGTCGATTGCATCTGTGTAGATACGTCCACCGGTTTGAGCGTATTCGATACGACCTTGCTGAGTTAGACCTAAGTTACCACCTTCACCAACGACGGTTGCACGTAGCTCATTACCATCAATACGTAGTGAATCATTCGCACGGTCACCAACGTCAGCATGCGTTTCGTTCGCACTTTTGACATAAGTACCGATACCACCATTCCAAATAAGATCGACAGGAGCGCGTAGTAACGCACTAATCAAATCATTCGGTGCAAGGCTGTCTTCACTAATATCAAAGAGCGATTTCATCTCAGGACTGATAGTGATGGTTTTGTCTTGGCGTGAGAAGATACCACCACCTTGACTGATTAATGACGCTTCATAATCTGCCCACGATGAGCGTGGTAATTCAAACAAGCGTGCACGCTCAGCGTATGAAGCCACAGTGTCTGGATTAGGATCAATAAAGATATGTAGATGGTTAAATGCAGCGACCAGCTTGGTATGTTTTGAGAGCAGCATGCCGTTACCGAACACATCACCGCTCATATCGCCGATACCGACTACGGTAAAGTCATCACGGTTTTGGATGTCCATACCGCGCATACGGAAATGACGTTTAACCGACTCCCATCCACCGCGAGCTGTGATACCCATTGCTTTATGGTCATATCCGACTGAGCCACCTGATGCAAAGGCATCATCTAGCCAGAAGTTGTACTCTGCTGCTAGTGCATTGGCAATATCAGAGAAAGTCGCTGTACCTTTGTCTGCTGCGACAACTAAGTACGGGTCATCTTCATCATGGCGTACCGTATTGGCTGGCGGGATGATTTTGCCATCGACAATATTGTCCGTGACATCAAGCATACCGCGCAGGAATGTTTGATAACAAGCAATACCCTCTGCTTGAAACGCTTCACGACCATCAGCCATAGATTTGGTTTTGACGATAAACCCGCCTTTTGAGCCAACTGGCACGATAACAGCGTTTTTGACCATCTGAGCTTTGACCAGCCCAAGCACTTCAGTACGGAAGTCTTCCATACGATCTGACCAGCGCAGACCACCACGGGCAACTTTACCACCGCGTAAATGTACGGCTTCTACGCGCGGCGAGTAAACAAATATTTCAAACATTGGTTTTGGTTTTGGCAGGTTAGGAATATCTGCTGCCAAAAACTTAAATGACAAACGGTCTTTGCGTTGCCCGTTTTCATCTGTTTGATAAAAGTTAGTACGAACCATGGCGTTGATCAAATCCAAATACCAACGCAAGATAAGATCTTCGTCTAGACTATCTACATCTGCTAGCGCTGCGATGATTTTTTCTTGTATCTGCGCAGCTTTCTGTGTTCGCTCGTCTTCGTTGTGTTCTGGATTCATGCGGGCATCGAATAGGCTGGCTAGCGCTACACTGATATCGCTGTTTTTGACCACAGTTTGTTGAATGTAATTGCTAGAGAATGGTGCTCGAGCTTGTAACATATAACGCGATAATGCTCGTAATAAGACCACGCCATAGGTGTCCAAGTTGGTCGTCAATACCAGCTCATTAAAGGAGTCGCTTTCAACTTTTCCAGCCCAAATTTGTTTGAGACTGTCTTCAAACTGACCGCGTACCACTTGCATATTGACAGTATCAACATGCTCAAGCGTCAGCTCATACTCTTGCATCCAAATAGGCTGCTCTGGCAAGTCAAACTCATAGGTTTGTGCTGAGATGACTGATACGCCGAAGTTTTCGAGGATTGGCAAGACCTTGGACAAGATGACAGGTTGCTCACGACCGTAGAGTTTTAGATGCAGCTGGTTACTTGCATCACCTGTTGATTGGTACAAGTGCCAAATCATTGGTTGCTCTGTCGTCAATACCGCCAAACGCTTGGTATCTTCAACGGCAGTACGAGCATCAAAACGCTCTTGATATGCGGCGGGAATATAGTTTAAGAATCGACGATTTAAAGCATTGGCTTGTTGTTCACCGACATTATCGAGCAGTACTTTCTGATAGTTATCAGTCCATGATTGCATCAACTCGGATAACTTAGCCTCAAGCGCAGGTGTATCAACCTCATTTACTTGACCTGGTACTGTGCGCACATGGACATGGACACGAGCATGTTCAGATTCATTGAACTCAGTGGTAAAGCCAGACGAAGTTCCGCCATAAGCATCTTTTAGTACGTTTTGCACCTTGATACGCAGTTCAGTATTGAACTTGTCACGTGGAATATAAACTAAGCAAGACACAAAACGTTGATAATGATCAATACGGCTGAATAGGCGCAGACTCTTTTTGTCTTGTAACTGACTGATACCCGAAACGATTGGATATAACTCTTCAACGCTGGCTTGAAATAAATCATCACGCGGCAAAGTATTAATAACATGCATCATTTTGTGATGTGCATGACCATCACGTGGCAACTCTGCCATCGCCATTATTTTATTAGCTTTTTCACGCAATAATGGTATTTGTTGTACAGTCAGTTGATACGCTTGTGAGGTTAACAAGCCAATAAATCGATACTCCCCAACCAGTTTACCGTTATCATCAAACTTATGAATACCCAAAAAGTCCATGTATACAGGACGATGTACAGGTGATACACGACTTGACTTAGAGAGCATCAATACTCTTGGCTCAGTCAATAGTTGCTTTAATACTTTAGGTAGTTGGCTAAAACTTTGTGATAATTTATCTTCTTCAGAACCACGTAAGAGACCCAAACCGCTATTACCAATAGCAAATAAATCTAAGGCAGTAGGATTCTTATCCACCTCTACTGCTTGTCCACCTTCTAAGCGATACTCTCGATATCCGAGAAATATAAAATGATCGTCTAATACCCAATCTAAAAACGCCTGTATTTCTTGATGAGAATAAAATGCTTCTGGTAACTGTTTATGAGACAGCTCATCTTTAATATGAGTCAACTGTGCTCGCATCTGTGCCCAATCACCAACGACTGTATCTAGCGTATCAATTTTTGCTCGTAGCATCTGCTGTAAAGATTCTAAGTCTTTGTTATCTTGATAAGCAATCTCACAATGAATCAAAGACAGATGAGACGTCGCACTTTCATTGGCACTTTCAATATGCGTAATTTGATCATTATCATCACGTTCAACATTGATAATAATATTATAAGTACGATGAATATCGATACCTTCCGCTTCTAAGCTCATCAAAATTGTATCGACTAGGAAAGGTCGATCATAAGCCACAATTTGAATAACTGTGTGCGAGCTGTGAAAGTGCTGCTCTTCCGCTTTGGGGTTCAACACTGTCAATTGCGGGTAATTGCCTTCATAAGCTTTAAGCAGGGTAAAATGATGCAGCGCCATACCTGCTAGATCAGCATTATTGATATTTTTTGCCACTTCTTGATGCAAAGGTTGGTAGTAGCTATGAATAAAGTGATCAAATAGCGATTTGTCTTTTTGTACGTAACTGGTAGCAATATCGCTTATTTGGCTGATGCGCTCTGTTGCGATACTGAGAGAGTTTGGCATTTTATTTTTTCCTTTTTTATAGGTTTGGTTGATCCATTATTTATGTAAATTAAGTCATGCGTTTACTTACTAATACTGCCTGCATATATTGAATGTTGTTTATGCCGCGATGCAGTATATCCATTTATAAAAATTATTCTGTTTTTTATTACTTTTTTACGTTTCTCCCCTGTTTCTATTTTAATGTCATAGGGCTAAGTGATATTCAAGTGACCCTCACCCCCTTAATTTATTGAAGTGTAACGTAACTAAGGCGCTAGCAGACGTTTGCAACTTCATTTCATGAATTAGCAAGACATCAATAACCTTTTCTAATGAAACAGCTTTCGAATTTATAGGTGACTGCGCACTAGTAGGTGGATACTCATGGCAATCAGTACGACTTTTTTGTTAGAATATGCCGATGTATTTACGAGTGTGTGACTCACTCATTATTAATTTTAACGCTAAGGGCGAGACGTATGATGAATATTTTGGTGATTGGCTCAGGTGGTCGCGAACATGCGCTAGCATGGCAGTGCGCAAAAGACGATAAAGTCGATAATGTTTACGTCGCTCCTGGTAACGCTGGTACTGCACTTGAGCCTAAATGTCAGAATATTACTTTAGAACCAGTCGCTGGTGCTGATGAACACAGTGCTGTAATAAGTTTTTGCCAAGATAATGCTATCGACATGGTTATCATTGGACCAGAAGCACCTTTAGTCACAGGAATCGTTGATGCCTGCCGTGATGCTAATATCAAAGTATGGGGCCCGACTGCTTACTGTGCACAACTAGAAGGCTCAAAAACTTTCGCCAAAGAGTTTATGGCACAGAACAACATTCCAACGGCTGCTTATCAAGGTTTTACAGAAGCAACGGCTGCCAAAGCCTATGTTAGTAAACAAGGCGCGCCAATTGTTATCAAGGCTGATGGTTTAGCGGCTGGTAAAGGCGTCATCGTTGCCGAAACTATCGAGCAAGCACATGAAGCAATCGACGACATGCTAGCAGACAATAAATTTGGGGATGCGGGCAGTCGTGTGGTTATCGAGCAGTTTTTACAAGGCGAAGAAGCCAGCTTTATCTGCATGATTGATGGTGACAACATCTTACCGATGGCAACCAGTCAAGATCATAAGCGAGCCTTTGAAGGTGATACAGGACCGAACACTGGTGGCATGGGTGCCTACTCTCCTGCACCAGTTGTGACTCAGGATGTACATGACAAGGTCATGAGCCAAGTCATTCAGCCGGTGGTTGATGCCATGAAAAATGCTGGACATCCTTATACTGGATTTTTATATGCAGGCCTTATGATTGATGACGCAGGTGACCCTTATGTTATCGAGTTTAACTGCCGCTTTGGTGATCCAGAGACACAGCCCATTTTGATGCGTCTACAGTCTTCAATGGTAGATTTGGTCGAACAAGGACTGGCTGGTCAATTGCCTAGTGAGGCTAAATGGGATAAACGCCCTGCTCTGGGCATTGTTTTGGCGTCTAAAGGCTATCCAGAAACGTCTTCAAAAGGCGATGTTATTACTGGCTTACCAGCGTTAGGCAGCAATGATGACAATGCTGTGAAAGTATTCCATGCGGGCACTGCATTTTCTGACAGTAATGCTGGAGATTCTGAGAAAGAAGTCATTACCAACGGTGGTCGTGTGCTATGCGTAACGGCATTAGCAGACAATATTGCTGATGCTCAACAAGCAGCACTAGTTGTAACAGGTGCGATTAGTTTTGATGGTGCGCAATATCGCCGTGATATCGGTCACCATGCTGTTACTCGTGAAAACGCTCAATAATTGAGTGGTTTGTCTTAAATTAATAAAAAATTCTGCACTCTATTATTTGACCTAGCATGATGCTAGGTCTTATTTTTTTTAGATTAAAAATATAATATAGTCAAATCCATATGAATCCGCTACATCGTCATCCTCGCTGACCGTACTAATGTATCGCTTGCACTCGGTTTCCTTGTGTCGAAGTTATTTGAACTCAACTATATTAATGATCCTGCTGTTTTTCTAAAATTTAGCTTTCTAAAAATACTTATTTCTACAAAATTATATATTGTAAAACAACGTCGTACAGAGTAACTGCTATTAGCCTCTATGAGGCATCAACCAAGTACGTTTTATATGATACAATTTTGTACCTGTATATCGTATCTCCCTTGATTTGTAGTTCCCTTACCCACAAATCAGTACCAACTGACTGAATGATTATATTTATGGCAAATGATACGTCTAAATCGTCTAACAATAAGCAATCAATCGATACCCTAAAAACGTCAGGCTTTGAGCGTCGAATGTCGATTGCCAAAACATCTTTAAATATTGGTCGTCGTTGGGCAGGTAATAGCGTGTCTGGTATGTTCTTAGGTAAAGAAGCACGTACAGCTCGCAACCAAGCTTTTATGGAAGATCAAGCTACTTATCTTGCGGCAGAGCTTGGTAAGTTAAAAGGCTCTGTGGTAAAAATTGGTCAGATGTTAGCGATTTATGGCGAGCATATTTTGCCTCCCGAAATCACACGTGCATTGCAAACGCTTAACGATAATACCGCCACACTATCATGGCCAACGATTGAACAAACCTTACGTAGATTATTAGGCGATAAGTTAAATGACCTAGAGGTAGATCCAATTCCTATTGGAACCGCGTCACTTGCTCAAGTTCACCGTGCAACCGTATTAGAAACTGGTGAGCAAGTCGTGCTAAAAATACAATACCCTGGTGTGGCAGAAGCTATCAATTCAGATCTGTCTTTATTCAAGCAATTACTAAAAGTTAGTAATATTGTGCCGCAAACCCGTTCACTCGATGCGTGGTTTGAAGAGATACGCGACCTACTCCATCATGAAGTTGATTACGAAGCGGAAGCGGAGACCACAGAGCGTTTTTATGAGCGTCTCAGTCATGATTCACGTTATATAGTGCCTAAAATCAATCGAAACTACTCAAAAAAACGCCTATTGTGTATGTCTTATGAGCCTGGCATCACGGTAGTTTCCGAAGAGTTGCAGATGCTGTCTCATGAGCGTCGTAACGCGATTGGTCAAGCCGCTATTGAAATTATGATGCAAGAGATATTTGTTTGGGGCGAAATGCAAACTGATCCAAACTTTGGTAACTATTTGGTGCGCGTCAGTGATGACAAAGATGATATAGATAGGTTGGTATTATTGGATTTTGGTGCAATTCGTCAATTTGATAAACATCTATTGACCATTGCCCATGGTTTATTAAAAGCAGGTTATCATCATGACCATCAGGCAATGGTACTAGCGATGACTGGTTATGACTTCTTTGATAGCATGAGCGATAAAGTTAGATCGGATGTAGCTTCGCTGTTTTTGCTGGCGACAGAACCTTTTAGTGACCCTACTATAAACCCAGATATTCCAACTGACAGCTTGGATCAGGATAATCGTTATATTTGGGCCAACAGTAAACTGCATTCACGTCTATCAACTAAAGCATCAAAAGCCATGCAGTCTTTTGAATTTAATCTCCCACCAAAAGAATTTATGTTTATCAGCCGAAAATTTATTGGTGCGTATACTTTTTTGACAGTTTTGGACGCACATACCTACTCTGATAAGTTGGTAAAGCCCTTTTTATAGATTAAACGACGCACGATTTTTGAACTGCCCTTTAGTGGCAGTTTTTTTATGTATGGTTTTTTTTGCTTAGGCTATTTTATATTTTATTAAATAGATATACCTTAATCATCTGTCACCGTTTATTTTTATTACTTAGGCTATTTTTCTTCGTCAACACTCTCAATTCGCCAATCATCAAACCTTGTTTTATAGCCTTCTGGCTTAAAAATGCTCAGCTCCCAGCATGTCTCTCCACGCGCTAGATACTTGACTTCAAAATGTGTACGCTGACTGTCTGCCGCTACTTTATATCGAGTGTTTGGTAAGCACCATACCCTGGTTGCCTGCTGCTCTGCATTATCCATATATGCTTCAATATTGGTGACTAGCACAACTTCCCCGCCTACCTGCAAACGTGACAATAGAAACTCAAAAAAAGGCATATTCAACCATTGCTGATTGGGGTTATGCTGTTCAGGATTGGGATAAAGAATAAAGATTTTTACCAAACTGCTTGGTTTGATAGCATGCACTGTCCATGCAATGGCATCAGCATGAATCGCATCTAAGTTCGGTGAAGATTGTATTGCTGCTAGTTTGGCAAACGCTTCGAATTTGTTGCGTGTACGCTCAATCGCTATCAAATGCTTATCAGGATTGTGTGCTGCAAAACCAAGCGCATGCTTGCCCTTCCCTGCACCAATCTCTAATACCAAAGGGCTATGATTTTTATTATTAATGATATCTGGAATGATAAAGTCACGCGGTGCTGAGAGCTTTTGCGGTTGAAATACTCGCAATTTTTGATGCGTAAGCTCAATATTGTCAGTCATCTACTATCCTTAAAATATTTGTCTTTTGCCATTATTTGACCACATGCTATTATATAGTTAATCGGCTTTAATAGCAGGATTTGCCGTTTACTATTATTTGATATAATTTTTTGCTTAGGCTATTACTAATTTTCCTATTATTGGTTTTCTTCATGTCCCAATACTATTAAACCAGCTATATTTATTCACGATGTTTATTATACAAAAATCCTCGAGGATGCTCTCACACTTATTATGACCGAACCTACTCCCAACATATCTCCGAAGACTTATCCTTGCCCACGTTGCAACACTCAAACTGCATGGCAGGACAATAAATACAAACCGTTTTGCAGTAAGCAATGCAAACTGATTGATTTGGGCGCATGGGCAAATGAAGATTACACTTTGCCTGCGGAAACCACGCCTTTCTCTGACGAACTATAACTTCTAATTTTTTTATTCACTTATCATCCTAAGGATGTTTTACATGTCTGCTACTTACTTGATGCCCACTTACAACCGTCAACCGATTAGCTTTACACGCGGTTCAGGCAGTTGGTTATACACAAAAGATGACACGCCTTATTTAGATGCACTAACTGGCATTGCAGTTTGTGGACTGGGGCATTGCCACCCACATGTGACTGATGCCATTCGACAGCAAGCATCCATCTTGGTGCATACCAGTAACTTATTCGGTATCGACTGGCAAGAACGTGCAGGAGAAATCCTATGCACTGCCGCTCAGATGGACAGTGTGTTTTTTGCCAATAGTGGTGCTGAAGCAAACGAAGCGGCATTAAAAATGGCACGATTATATGCACATAAACAAGGATTCAAACGTCCAAAAGTCATTGTTATGGAGCATTCATTTCACGGTCGTACGCTACTCTCATTATCAGCCACTGCCAATCCCAAAGCGCGCGAAGGCTTTTATACATTAAATGAAGACTTTATTCGCGTACCATTTGGTGACATTGCGGCCATCCAACAGGCGGCACAAGATCACGATGAGATTTGCGCTATTTTTGTAGAGCCCATACAAGGTGAAGGTGGTCTCAATACAGCGGCCAATGGCTTTGCTTATCTTGAAGACTTACAAGCAGAATGTGAAGCTCATAACTGGTTGTTTATGATAGATGAGGTACAAACAGGTAATGGCCGTACTGGTAAGTATTTCGCTTATCAACACAGCAATGCACGCCCTGATGTGCTAACGACGGCTAAAGGGTTGGGTAACGGTTTCCCAGTTGGTGCTTGTATGGTAAGTGGCCGTGCCAATGGCTTATTTGGCGCTGGTAGCCATGGTTCAACTTATGGTGGCACGCCGTTGGCCAGTCGCGTGGTTCATAGTGTGTATGACGTATTAGCCAACAGCGATATTATGAATAACGCGGTCACCGAAGGGTTGTTTATTCGTGAGACGGTAGTCGATACGCTAGGACAGTATGACATCAGCAGTCGCGGTGCCGGTATGATGATTGGTATTGTATTACCTGAAGACATGGACTGTAGCCAGCTCGTAAATCGTGCTCGTGATGAACAGAATCTAATCATCAATGTCACAGGCGGTCATGTAATACGCTTATTACCGCCGCTTAATATGAATCGTGATGAAAGCACACAGGTGGCTGAGCGTTTGATCAACTTATTAAAACCTTCTGTTTAAGAGGTGGTTTTTTAAGACAGGTATACTCAAGTATGCCTGTTTTATTTCACCAACCGTTAAATATAAAAAAAGACATAAGCTTATCGGCTTATGTCTTTTTTATGGGCTAATAAGAAAAATTATGAACGGGCTTCAAACGCATCCTCAAAGATACCAACGATTTGTTCGTGATTTGCTTGAACAGGGTTAGTTAAACCACATACGTCTTTAAGTGCATTGGTCGCTAACTCGTCGAAATCTTCACGTTTAACACCAAGCTCTTTTAACGACTTCGGAATATTGACAATATCTGCCAGTTTTTTAATCGCGTCAATTGTATTCAAACCCGCTAAGTCGCTATTATTGTCACTTAAAATCTGACCAACGGTATTCAACCTTTCTGTAGCCGCTGATTCATTGAATGCTTCGACATGTGGTAATAGCAGCGCATTACATACACCATGCGGTAAATCATACATGCCACCTAATTGATGAGCCATTGCATGAACATAACCAAGTGATGCATTGTTAAATGCCATTCCTGCTAAGAATTGAGCATAGGCCATGTTTTCTCGAGCGACCATGTTTTTCGGTTCTTTTACGGCGGTCGGTAAAGAAGTTGCTATGAGCTCAATAGCTTTGACAGCACAGGCATCTGTAATCGGGCTGGCACCTGTAGATACATAAGCCTCTACTGCATGGGTCAATGCATCCATACCAGTCGCCGCCGTCAAACCAGCAGGCATATTAGACATGATACCAGAATCGTTAATCGACAAAATAGGCGTGACATTGGTGTCAACTATCGCCATTTTAACATGGGTATTCTCGTCTGTAATAATACAGAAGCGGGTCATTTCAGAGGCAGTACCTGCGGTGGTATTGATGGATACTAACGGCAGTTGAGGTTTTTTTGATTGGTCAAGGCCTTCATAGTCTTCAATCTTGCCACCATTGGTTGCAACCAATGCGATTGCCTTAGCACAGTCATGAACCGACCCGCCACCGAGCGATATCATCAAATCTGCATCAAATGATTTTAGTTCTGCAAGTCCTGCATCGACATTACCGACTGTTGGATTAGGCTGAACTTCGGTAAAAATTTTGACTTTTATGCCTTTTGATTCAAGGGGTTTTGTGACTTGATCTACGACACCGATCTTTTCGAGAATACTGTCAGTAACGATGAATATCTTTTTACAGTTGAGCTTTTCTAGGGTGTGTCCTCATTTTAAAAATGGTGATAAAAATGAGATAAATTGTCGTCAAACAAGGAAAACAGCGCAGATAATATCGAGATATTAGTCAGCTATTTGACGCCGTTTGGCAAGATTTAGCCATTTTTAACCTATTTAGATGGCTATCGATTGAATTGAGGACACGCCCTAGCTGCTCAATACCTTTTTCTAAAGCACCTTCACCGACTAAGTTGCTAGAAGGCATAAAAAATTGTGATAAAGCCATGGTAATATCCTTATTAAGTTAATCTAATTAAAAATTTGGCGTTTAGCTAAATAGAATAGTAATGATCCACTCCTTTAGACCACCAAAATTATCATATCATAACTTTGAAAAAAACAAATATTAATTTGTTATATTATATCATTATGGTCTATTTATTTACATAAGTGTTGTGAATCTTACTTCTAAGTAGAATACTTAAAAAAGTATGGTCCGTTAAGCAATCAATTTAGCCCACTCTGAAAATGGGTTATTCATCAACTGCCAATTTTTAGGACCTTGGGCCATTTCCTCATCGTTGAGCAAGCAATCATTGAACTTATCGATAAGATCTGACTCATCCATTTCTATACCAATCAACACAATTTCCTGACGGGCGTCACCTGTACTCTCGTCCCAATTACTTTCTATGATGTCACGATTCTGCTGATCTTGTGGCCACTCCTCTTCAGGAACTGTTGCCCACCAGTACCCAGCCAGACCATGTCTGGCCATCGCACCGGCTTGTGACCAAGAACCTGCCAGCTTAGGATTAGACGCGAGCCAAAAGAAACCTTTTGAGCGCACCACACCTTTCCATTCTGTATTAATAAAATCGTAAAAACGCTGCGGATGAAAGGGACGACGGGCTCGATAAACAAAACTACTGATGCCATACTCCTGTGTCTCTGGTATATGCTCTCCCCTAAGCTCTTTTAACCAGCCTGGTGCCTCAGAGGCTGCCTCAAAATCAAATAAGTTGGTATTCAAGAGCTTATCTAAATTGACCTGACCAAACTGAGAAACCTCAATTTTAGCTCGTGGATTTAAGGAATGAATAATCGCTAGTAGTCTTTCTTTCTCGTCATCTGAAATCAAATCCACTTTATTCAACACAATGACATCACAAAATTCAATTTGATCAATCAGCAAATCAACCACGGTACGCTCATCTTCCTCACCTAGTGACTCACCTCGAGATTGTATGCTGTCATAAGAGCTGTAATCTTTTAAAAAATTAAAAGCATCAACGACAGTAACCATGGTATCTAAACGAGCAAATTCATTCAGGGAGAAACCATCGTCATCTTCAAAAGTAAAAGTTTCTGCCACAGGTAACGGTTCAGAAATGCCTGTTGATTCGATAACCAGTTGATCAAAGCGATTGTCTTCTGCCAGACGTCGTACCTCTATCAACAAGTCTTCTCGCAAGGTGCAACAAATACAACCATTGCTCATCTCAACCAGCTTTTCATCGGTTCGGGACAGCTCGGCCCCACCGTCTCTGACCAATGCTGCATCAATATTTACTTCAGACATATCGTTTACGATAACCGCTATGCGCCTACCCTCACGATTATTCAAGATATGATTGAGTAGCGTGGTTTTACCTGCGCCTAAAAACCCAGACAACACTGTCACAGGCAGTTTTTTTTCGATGGCTAAAGAATTACTCATTGGCTCTCTCTTCTCTATCAATTTATATATAGTCAAATCTATATAAATCCGTCACATTGTCATCCTCGCTAACCATACTAAGGTATGGCTTGCACTCGATTTGCCTGTATCGAAATTATTTGAACTCAACTATATTTGTTATCAAAATCTGTTATCAAATATGCTTAAAGAATACTGCTTCTTAAATACTGGTTCTTAAATATGGTCATAACAAATTAGAATCCTTTAAAAATAGTGAAAATAGTGAAAATAGTGACGATTAGTCTAGAGTCTGTTGAGTATTCAAATTGAGACAGACAAGCAAGGAGAGGATCTACTACGATGATCAGGACCCCATGTGCGATAACCAGCACTATCAATATGAATTTGTCCAGAACTGTAAACTCCAAGCCCCATGTTTAACGCCGCTCCCTTCTCCTGCCAAAACGTACAAAGTCTTTTTTTAGTTTCTATAATCTGTATTGTCTCTAATGTATCTGGCGCTTCGCTTCCAATACGAAAATCTATGGCAGTATTCAATACGTGACGCGAGGTATCAGCACCTTTGGCGCAGCGGTTCAAATTAAAATTTCGATAAACGGATGTGACGGTAAAATCACGAACCACCTTGTCATCGACAAGCACTTTCATTATTTGAAGTGTGGGGACAATATTTGACCATAACTCTGTAGGTGGTATTTCAAACTCTGCGGCACCGCATTTTTCCCAGTCTCTAGCACTTTGAAAAAACTCATGATCTGGTACGTAGCCAACCAACCCCTTACTTTTTAAAAAAGAAGTGTATTCCATAGCCTGTTGCTGATTGACGCTGTCACTTAGCCATATACGGTAAGTGTCTGGAGTTTGTTTTTGATGAACTAGCTCTGAATTTTGTACTGAAGGCAAATGCACTAATGGGTCTTTTGCTTGTCTATGGGCGAATTTTTCACGTGACTGGTTGACCAAGTTTTTTTCTGAATGGCTCTGATTTGAATAATCATGGTTTGAGTGATTGCTTGGCATGACTGTCGGCACATACTGACTATCAACAGACTGATGGGCACAAGCTGTTAGAAAACATATAGGATAAAAAACGGAGCACAGAATAAAGACACTATATTTCATTTGAAGCCATCTACATTAAAAATGCACAGGTAAAACAGCAAGCATCGCTATACTTGCTAAGTATTTAGTTATGTTATAACATAACATTTTACAATTCAACTGAGTTTTGCATATTAATGATTAATGATCTTCCTGATATTTCTGCGAACCTAAAAGCACCGCCCAATTCTGCTTGTTTAGACTGGGTCGGCATGGAACATATAGCCCTACCTATTTATATTGAAAACACACTTTGTCCAAGCGATATAAGCGCTTTTGTTAGCCTAGATGATCCTGCTATCAAGGGCATCCATATGTCTCGGTTGTATATCAAGTTACTAGAATTGGCCAAATTAAAAAACCTTAATACCTCCCACCTCAAAGAGACATTGCAGGGCTTTCTCAACAGCCATAAGGGGTTATCTAATCATGCAAAGCTACATATAAAAAGCCAGCTATACGTCGAACGGCCAGCATTAATCAGTCCGCTAACTGGCTGGAAGAGTTACCCCTTTGAGCTATCCTGCCAGCTTATTGACCGTCAGTTTTTCGTGGAAGTTCAGATTGAGGTTCCTTACTCATCTACTTGCCCTTGTTCGGCGGCCCTATCACGCAGCTTAATTCAGCAGCAGTTTCAAAAAGCCTTATCCGAAGAGCGATTCGATCTGACCAATGCAGCAGAAGTTATCGATTGGTTAGGGACTACCGAGGCCATTGTTGCAACACCGCACAGCCAGCGTAGCGTCGCTCAATTACAGTTTAAGCTATCCACTGCTGTATCTGAATTGTCGCTCATCGCCCTCATTGACCAAGCAGAACACGCCCTTGCCACACCTGTACAGACAGCGGTAAAGCGTGTCGATGAACAGGCTTTTGCACTGGCAAACGGACAAAACTTGATGTTCTGCGAAGATGCAGTACGGCGGCTACATCATACATTCTTGGACTATGCCAATATTTTAGGATTTAAATTCAAAGTCATTCATGCAGAAAGCCTGCATGCCCATGACGCGGTCGCAGAAGGCTCATGGCAATGGTAAATACAAACACGTCTATTTTTCTGACCATGGAACACGGCAAAAAAGGCCAAGAGTACTGCTTTGATACGGTTATGAGTCATATTCCTTGGAATGACCAAGGATTAATAGCCGCAATCGCACAAGACGTGCAGACCAAAGAGGTGTTAATGATGGCTTGGGTCAATGCCGAGGCACTCATAGAAACCTTAACCACTAAAAGGGTCTGCTATTGGTCACGTTCCAGACAAACCTTATGGCGAAAAGGAGAAAGCTCTGGGCACCATCAGCAGCTGATCGATGCCAAATTAGATTGTGATGGTGATGCGGTCTTGTTTTCCGTTCAGCAGCATGGCGCTGCCTGTCATACTTTTCGACCCAGTTGTTTTTATCTAGGCTTAGAATTGACACGAGTATCAATCTTAAGCAATCCTTTATCCAATACCAATAAGACCTCTTATGATTCGTAAAAACCCATCCGGCGACCTTCCTATCATTCACCAAACGGCCTATGTCGACCAAACGGCTATTATTTGCGGCAAAGTGATTATTCACGCCAATGTCTTCATTGGGCCTTATGCCGTGATCCGTGCTGATGAAGTAGATGCACAAGGTGAAATGGAACCTATCATCATCGGTGCCAACTCAAACATTCAAGACGGAGTGGTTATTCACTCTAAAGCTGGAGCTGCCGTCACCATAGGAGAAAACTCTTCTATCGCTCATCGCTCTATCATTCATGGACCTTGCGAAATTGGACATCATGTCTTTATTGGCTTCAATAGCGTTTTGTTCAATTGCAAAGTCGGTAATAGAAGTGCCGTGAGACACAATGCTGTGGTTGACGGACAAGACTTACCTAATAGTTTTTATGTTCCCGCTATCAGCCATATTCATGCCACGACTGACTTGAGTGACTTCCCCCCGATGGACATATCTATTAGCGAGTTTTCAGAAAGTGTGGTGAGTACCAACATCGAGCTGGTGCAAGGATATAAGGCCTTACATAATGAGTTTTAGTAACCTAACATTTGATAATCTACCAAAAATCATCATTCGTAATGCTGTGATCGTAAATGAAGGCATTCAAAAAACGAGTGATGTACTGATAGAAAATGGCCGCATCCAAAAAATACAATCCAGTATTACAGGTATCTCTGATGCAAAAAACATCGATGCTGAAGGTGGCTGGCTCATTCCAGGGATGATTGATGACCAAGTACACTTTAGAGACCCTGGGGCACCGCAAAAAGGCACTGTAAAATCAGAATCGATGGCAGCGGTAGTTGGTGGTATCACAAGTTATATGGACATGCCCAATACACAGCCTGCGACACTGGATTTGAATGCACTTCATCAAAAGAAGCTAAACGCTGCCACGCATAGCATGGCAAATTACGCTTTTCACTTCGGTGTCAGCGCCGACAATATAGATATCATCGAACACCTAGACCCTAAGCTCGTTAGTGGCGTTAAAGTGTTTATGGGCGCATCGACAGGTAACATGCTGGTCGATGACCCACAAACCCTAGAGCGCTTATTTTCAAATGTACCCACTATCTTACTGACCCATTGCGAGTCAACGCCTCGTATCAGAACGCGTGAGCAACACTATAAAGAAAAATACGGTGACGACATTCCTGCTGTAATGCATGCCCGTATTCGTGACAAACAAGCTTGCTTTGAAAGCTCAAGCATGGCGGTTGCGTTGGCTGAAAAATACGGTACGCAGCTACACGTATTGCATATCACCACAGCCAAAGAGATTCGTCTGTTTAAAAACCTACCACTCGATAAAAAGCATATTACCGCTGAGGTTTGTGTGCATCATTTAAGTTTTGATGATACGGATTATGAAACATTAGGACACCTCATCAAATGTAATCCAGCCATCAAAACAGCACAAGATCGTCAAGCGTTGATCCAAGCGGTATCAGAGTC
Organism: Psychrobacter sp. FME13; assembly: GCF_014861395.1. Classification (GTDB taxonomy): domain Bacteria; phylum Pseudomonadota; class Gammaproteobacteria; order Pseudomonadales; family Moraxellaceae; genus Psychrobacter. The sequence goes on from NZ_RRYV01000034.1 coordinate 24,631, forward strand.
CAATCGTTTGGATATTATTGGCACTGACCACGCACCGCACACTTGGCAGGAAAAGCAGCAAAGTTACTTCAATGCACCAGCTGGATTACCCCTTGTGCAACATGCTTTACCTGCACTGATGGAGTTGGTTGCGGACAAACAGATGAGTATCGAAACCATGGTACGCAAGACATCGCATCAAGTGGCAGACTTGTTTCGTATTAAAGACCGAGGCTATATACGTGAAGGCTATTGGGCAGATTTAGTATTGCTCAAAGAAAACAAAGAAAAAGTCATGGTCAGTGACACTCATAACTATATGCACTGTAACTGGACGCCTTTTGCACATAAAGCTTTTCGATATTCTGTAGCCACCACCATCATCTCAGGACAGCTTGCATGGCATCAAAACCAGCTGTTCCCAAACTGCCGTGGTCAATCTCTTGAGATCGACCGTTAGGGTCTATTGAACATTCAACAAACGCTAATCACTATAATTACTAATTGATAGATTACTTATGAATATCCAAATAACCAGTCACCAAAACGCTCAGCAACTTTCAATTGACGACCCTATATCGATTGCGACTTTACTAGCAATCTATAAACCGCCTGCTTATAAAAAGGTGTTTTTGGCTAAAGTTGATAGCCAATATGTTGACTTACAACATCTTATAACTGAAGACTGTCACATCCAGCTGATCACCGCTCAAAATGATGAGGCGTCGATACTGCAACGCGATTCATTTGCTTATCTGCTGGCAAGGTCGGTTTTACACTTATATCCAAACGCCAAACCTGTACAGTATCAAACTACAGATACTGGTTTTTATTATGACTTTGCAGAGACGCCTAATTTCAACGAAGATCATCTCCATGAAATCTCAAACGTCATGCAAGACATGGTTCAAAAAAAGCAGCCTATAGCAAGTGGCTATATTTCTCTAGCTGATGCTGTCACTTACTTTAGCTTAGAGAACCCACTGAAATCAGAATACTTAAAACAATGTATTTTAAAGCAACAAAGCTTAAAGCAACATAGTTTGAAGCAGTGTAGAGAACAGAGCGCATCGATAACGACTTTGTTTCAACCACATACACATAATGGCAGTGGTAGCATGAAAGATGTTTATCTGTCCCCTTTGGTTGCAAATACTTCATTTTTGCCACACTTCAAAATTACTCATGTATCAGGCGCCTATTGGCAAGGTGACGCGAGTCAACCTATGCTACAACGAATATATGTCACCTGCTGGGCTGCTCGAAAACAACTGACCGATTATTTGAAACAACAAGCAGAAGCAGCAAAAAGAGATCATAGAAAACTGTCACAGCAACTGGATTTATTACACTTTGACGAACGAGCCCCAGGGGCTGTTTTTTGGCATGCGAAAGGATGGAAAGTCTTTCAATTACTAACGGGATATTTGCGTCATCAACAAGAAGAAGCAGGATACACTGAGGTCAATACACCGGATGTCATGGATCGCGAATTGTGGGAGATTTCAGGGCATTGGCAGAATTACAAACAGCAAATGTTTTCGGTAGAAACCCCTGACGAAAAAACCTACGCGTTAAAACCGATGAGTTGTCCCGGTGCAGTCTGTCTCTATGGTCATGATCTAAAAAGCTATAGAGAACTGCCTCTCAAAATGGCAGAGTTTGGTAAAGTTCACCGTTATGAGCCTTCAGGTTCGCTGCACGGCTTGATGCGCGTTCGGCATTTTACTCAAGATGATGCGCATATATTTTGTACCAAAGATCAGCTTCTATCAGAGTGTGTCAGTACCATCCGCTTGATTTATAAAATCTATCAGCATTTTGGATTTGATAATATTTCTATCAAAGTATCTACCCGTCCAAAAAACAGAATAGGATCTGAGCAAATATGGGACTTTTTAGAACAGACCCTAATTCAGTCTTTACAAGACATTGATATCGCTTATGAGGTCAGTGAAGGAGAAGGCGCATTTTATGGCCCTAAAATAGAATTCACGCTAAAAGACGCGATAGGCAGAGAGTGGCAATGCGGCACTATTCAAGTAGATTTAAACCTGCCAGAGCGCTTTGATCTTAGCTATATTAACGAAGATAACCAAAAACAAAGGCCGGTGATGCTACACCGCGCTATATTTGGTTCGCTTGAGCGGTTTATCGGTATTTTGATTGAGCATTACGCAGGTCACCTACCCTTTTGGCTTGCTCCTGTCCAAGTGATGATAATCACTATTTCTGAAAATCAGCAGGCTTATGCCAATCAAGTTTTAAAGCAACTAAAAGATTTATCGTTGCGAGTGGAATGTGACTTTGGTAGAGACAAACTTGGCTATAAAATTCGCAAGCATACCTTACAGAAAATACCATTTATTTTACTGATTGGAGAAAAAGAGTTAGAGCAATCTAGTGTTAGAATCCGTACCAGTAAAGGTACGGACTTAGGATTACTGCCGATAGATGAATTAGCAGGTTTTTTTGTAACAACAGTGGGCAGCCAAACTGCAGATGAGTACATTAAAGAAACGATAGTCAGTTAAACTGAATAAAGAGGCTGTTTATCATATACCTCTTAGGGTGTGTCTTCATTTTAGGCACGCTCTAATGGGCATGAAAGTACTTTTTTAAGACTTCTAAGCAACGAATAATCTTAGCTGGTTGCTGTTCAGCATTCAAGGTAACTGCATATAATACAAAGCTTGGTAATTGATACCCTGTCAAAACTTCAACGAGCTCACCACTTTCAAGCTCTTTTTTGATATCCATTTCCATCATTCTTACCAAACCATGACCTTCTTTGGCCAAAGTAGTTGCCATAAAGACATTATTGGTATAAATGTGTGAGTTCATTTTTATGCGCGTTTTTTTGCCACTTTCTGTTTGAACCATATCAATCTGGTTAGCATCCTTCATGATTTCAATACAAATTAGCTGATGATTTGCTAGATCTTTAGGTGTTTGTAGCTTAGCATGTTGGCGTAGATATTGTGGTGAGGCAACGAGCATCTGACGCACATCAGTCAGTGGATGATTACTCAGGCTGGAGTCGTTTATCGAAGGACTCATACGGATTGCAATATCAATGCGCTCATCAATCATATCAACATAATGGTTGTCTGCCAGATAAGTGAGACTCAGATCATCATGTGCCGCCATCCACGTAGAGAGTGCAGGCAAAATATGATTGACACCCAACTCAGGAGTTGTCGCCACACGCAAGCTACCCGCTAACTCATCACGCAACTGATTGACTTTAATTTTACCTTGTTCAGCAGCACTCACCACATCCTTGGCTGCTTCATAAAAGCTTTCACCAGCTTCTGTTAGACTAAGTTTTCGGGTTGAACGATGAAGCAGTACCACACCCAAATCATTTTCTAAGGAACGAATTTGTTGGCTGACTGCACTGGTAGTAATACCTAGCTCACGAGCTGAACCACTAAAAGAACCGTGTCCGACCACACTGGCGAACACGGCCATACCGCGTAAATTCTCTAACATACTTTCACCTAAGCTGTATTTCAGTTTTTAATATAACTTAACTATTATAACGAATTTTTGGTGGTGTATCAAAAAGTATGCTGGAGTAATAAAAGAAGGGTGACAGCCGAAGCAAGATGATATATTTGAGGTTATGAAGACACAAATAGATATCAGCTGCCCCGACTGTCACAGTCCCAGTTTTTCGATACACGGCAAAAAAAGCTATGGCAAGCAGAACTACCAGTGCAAGGACTGCAAACGTCA
>NZ_RRYV01000346.1 GCF_014861395.1 Psychrobacter sp. FME13
TAGGGCGTGTCCCTAATTCAGTTTGCAATGAATCATAGTACAAGCTAGATACAGCATAGACTTATAATTACGAGCCAATTTCTCGTATCGAGTCGCAATACTACGGAACTGCTTTAGCCTTGCAAACGTGTTTTCAACTAAGTGTCGTAGCTTATATAAATAATGATCAAACGCTACATCTGGTTGTTTAGCATTTCTTCTTTTAGGGATGACAGGGCTTATATTGTCTTGCTTTAGCCTGTTTCTAATGGTTTCAGAATCATAAGCTTTATCAGCAATGAAGTAGGTCGCATCCGTTAACATCTCTATGATGTCATCTACCGCTTGGCTGTCGTGGACGTCACCCCCAGTGATTTTAAAATCAATCGGGTTTCCATGCGAGTCGACGGCGAGATGAATCTTGGTGGTTGTTCCACCTCGAGATTTTCCAGTGGCTCGAAGCTCTCCTCGTCTGGCGCCGCTTGAATGCTGATGACAGCGGATGTAGCTTCCGTCTGCGAATACCCATTCTTCATCAATACTTGCTCGTAGGTCAAAAAAAATTGCTCCCATAAGCCTTTTTTTGACAACCTGTTAAAGCGATTATAGGCGGTTTTCCATGGACATAGCTCACTCGGTATATCACGCCATGGGGCTCCTGTACGAAGTTTCCATAATATGGCTTCCATGACTTGTCTGTCATTTTTCCAGGTATGACAGCCATGAGCCTTCATAGTACTTTGGAGTTGTTCCCATGTATTATCATTGAGCACTGTTCTTGCCATAATTTAGAGAGCCATGTGGTAAATAGTCTCTTTATTTTAAAGGCTTTATACTTACTTTTCCAGATTAGGGACACGCCCTA
>NZ_RRYV01000347.1 GCF_014861395.1 Psychrobacter sp. FME13
ATAGTTGAAAAAAATAAGCAACGCCTTACACTCTTGTTTACCACAACAAAGAGAAAAGGCGTTACTTATGGCTCGTACCATGCTCACTGATGAACAATGGCAAAAGCTGTCTGATATATTGCGACAAATTAACATATATAACAAGCCCAATCTAAGGCGAACAGTCGAAGCGATGTTGTACCGCATACGTATTGGCTGTCCATGGCGCGACTTACCAACCTGCTTTGGCAAGTGGTCTACCGTATATCATCAATACCGCTATTGGCGTAAAACGGGTAAATGGCAACAACTGATGTCCATAATGACAGCAGACTACGATAGTGAATGGTTATTTATAGATGGTAGCGTGGTAAAAGCACATCAGCACAGTACAGGCGCTGCCAGTTGTCGTGATGAAGCCATCGGCACCAGCGTTGCTGGCAATAGCAGCAAGTTACATCTCATGGTTGATGCTTGTGGTAACCCTGTTCATGTGGCGCTGACAGGAGGCCAAGTACATGATTCTAAAATGGCCAACGCTTTAATTAAAAGTACCATCAAAAAAGAGACTAAGGCTGTTGTAGCAGACAGAGGCTATGATAGTAGCGACATAAGAGATTGTATCTTTGAACATTGTGCTGAGTCAGTAATACCCGTTAAGTCCAACTCTAAAAGCAATAACGATACGCTAGATTGGTACTTATATCGTTGTCGCCATTTAGTAGAAAACGCCTTTGCTAGGTTAAAACACTTCAGAGGCATTGCTACACGCTATGATAAGCTTAAAGCCAGCTATGAGGCTGCCGTAATTCTCGCTTGTGTCTTTATCTGGCTGCCGCTGATTTGAATTCTATACAGCCCCTA
>NZ_RRYV01000348.1 GCF_014861395.1 Psychrobacter sp. FME13
TAGGGCGTGTCATCAATTAGCATAGATATTTCAGAATAAGCTATACTTAGATCGTATTTAGGAATTTGAGCTCAATGACTATGACAAGACGACATGCCCTACGTGATGACCAATGGGAGAGAATTAAAGACATTCTACCTGGTAAACCAAGTGACGTTGGTGTTACTGCAAAGGATAACCGCTTGTTCGTAGAAGCGGTTCTGTACCGTTACAAGACCGGCATACCTTGGCGTGACCTACCTGAACGCTTTGGCGACTTCAGAGTGATTCATACTCGTTTTAGTCGCTGGTCAAAAAAAGGCGTATGGGAGCAGGTTTTTAATCAACTCTCTGAACAATCCGATGACGAATATGCCATGCTAGATGCCACGATTGTTAAAGCCCACCAGCACAGTGCTGGAAAAAAAGGGATCAAGCCATTGGACGCAGCAAAGGTGGACTGACGACTAAAATACATACTCGAACAGATGCATTAGGCAATCCTACTGGCTTTTATCTAACAGGTGGGGCAGCTCATGACCTGTGTGGCTCAGATGAATTGCTTGATGTCAGTATTAGCCAAACGTGGCTTGCCGATAAAGCTTACGATGCTGATGCCCGCGTTATTGAACCGATTAAAGCAGTGCAAGGTAATGCAGTTATACCATCTAAGTGTCATCGGCTGCAGCCAAGAGACTTCGATAAAGAGCTTTATAAAGCGAGGCACCTAATAGAGAACTTCTTTGCCAAGATTAAGCAGTATCGTGCGATTGCCACTCGCTATGATAAGTTAGCCAGTCATTTCCTTAGTGCCATTCACTTAGTTTCTTGTGTCGTTTGGCTTAATTGATGACACGCCCTAG
>NZ_RRYV01000349.1 GCF_014861395.1 Psychrobacter sp. FME13
TTTGTGACCTTTGTGACCTTTGTGACCTTTGTGACCTTTGTGACCTTTGTGACCTATGTGACTTACGTGACAGCGAAAAGCATAGCCATCGCTTGTTTTTGATAACTGTATAGGGTGTTTGTGACTATTATGAATAGGCAGGATTGTTTAAAGGTCGGTGTTCATTGGTCCATTGTTTGGGAAAGCTTCCATATAAACGTTTAAACTCTCTGCTAAATTGTGATGAGCTAGAGTAACCGACTTGCATGGCTGCTGTATTGACAGTCATGCCCGTTGCTATCTTCATGGCAGCAGCGTTCAAGCGCATGGATTTTATGAATTGAATAGGTGACATGGAGGTGGCTTGTTTAAACTTACGATGCAAGACTGCACGGCTCATTCCTACGTGTTTGGCCATGTCTTCAATAGTAATCACATCATCCAAATGTGCTGACAAGTATTCGATAGATTGAGCAATTTCATTACCCACACCAAAAGCGCGTTGTGCTGAATATCCTGATTCCCCCTTTAATAGGGCATAGTAAAATTCGCGTAAACGGCTTTCCCCAAGTATCAAGGTATCAACGGGGTTATCTATTAGCATTAGTAGCCGAAACAATGCCTTAGTAAAGCCATTGTCCCAATTTGAAAGCGATAACCCTAAGGGATGGGATGTATTTTTAGGATGATGTATAACGCCATTCGCTTTACTGTGCATCTCGATTGAGAGCTCTGTCATTACCTTAGGGGCTGTATAGAATTGAGAAAACATTGAAAAAAATAAGCAACACCTTACTCTAATGTTTACCACAACAAAGAAACAAGGCGTCACTTATGGCTCGCAC
>NZ_RRYV01000350.1 GCF_014861395.1 Psychrobacter sp. FME13
TCATTGTCGTATTCTCTCAGAATGTTGAGTCTCCGACAATACCGGGGCGGTTCAACATGACTCACTTATTAGGTGATTTCATGATAAAGTAATAAACAGGTCAAGCGTGTCGATCAAAGTTGCTGTGTTCAAAACATATATGCTCAGTATAGGAGTCATCATATGAGTGAAAAAAAGATGCAAGACTATCATTTGGTATGTCCACACTGCCAAGCGACTAACCGTGTACCAGCAGTAAAACTAGATGCGGCGCCGAAGTGTGGTAAATGTGGTCAGTCACTACTGACGGCTAGCCCTCAAGAACTGAACGCGCAAACTACGAATAAAGTCATTCGAAAGAATGACATATTGACTATCGTTGATTTTTGGGCAAGTTGGTGTCAGCCATGTATTATGATGGCACCGCAGTTTAAAGTGGCGGCCAGTCAATTACCACAAGTAGTATTTGCAAAATTGCAGACGGATAAATACGAACAAGCCGCTGCACCATATAATATTAGAAGTTTGCCAACCATGGTGGCTTTTAAACATGGCAGAGAAATAGCACGCCAATCAGGTGCGTTGCCAAGTGATCAAATTGTCCAGTGGGTGCGGAGTTTAAAGGCCTAACACAAAACGCTTAGCATAAAACGCCGTTCTTTCTGCTAGCATCCTCATATAAATACAAAAAAGCCAATATGCTTATCGCGTATTGGCTTTTTTATAGTGAACCCCAGTTCGGGATAAGCCACATTGTAACTCATTGATACTATTTACAATGTAGCCACCTGTCCCTGCTGAGGCATATTTTTGATGGTGGGTTTATAGGGAAACCAGCAAT
>NZ_RRYV01000351.1 GCF_014861395.1 Psychrobacter sp. FME13
AACCTACCCTCTATTGGCCACTTGTCTACCTATTGTACCGCGGTGACCATCATCGGTATTGAGCCTGACAATGATAGTGTGTCGTATCATTATCAAGCCTTTATCAAGCAGTGGTTACAGCAAACGGTGCAGCAGATGCAGCGCTGCACCACAAGGCTGACGCTATCATCCATGCCCGATCATGGCTTTGATATTGCTCGTGATACTGGTGTATGGGTATCAGCTACGCTACTTGATGCGTCTATTCCTTATACACCCTATCCAAGCAGCTTGTCTTTTGCCAGCAGTACCTATCACGGCCTCACGCAAGCGCGTACAGGAGATGTGAGCCGCTCGCCCTCTCCTAGTTACGCCTCTAGTATCACTGAGGACAATCTACAACAAACCATCACCACCCCTGTTTGGTCAGGTATTAGTGATCACGATGACGGCACCACCCCACCCCTACGCGCATTACAACTGTCATCGGGGGCGACGCATGGGTGGCAGTTTGCTCCGCGCATCGGTCAGTCTGTGCTGCTTAACCACTGGTATGGTGATATTGACAGTCCCGTGATTAGCCGTGCGCTCTTTGATGGTATCGGTATGGGTGATGTGGATGAGAAAGACATTACCACTCAGGATGCCGGTTTATCTAATCGACATAACCTCAAAGGCGGTGCCTCTCCCAGATGGCATGGTGGTGGTCTCGGTCACTCGCAAATCAATGACGATGATACTCATAGCGGCTGGATATCTGGTATTGCTCAATATGGGCTAACGTCTGAGTCTGAAGTGACGATGAGCTTTGATGATACGCCAAACAAGGTCGGTCT
>NZ_RRYV01000352.1 GCF_014861395.1 Psychrobacter sp. FME13
ACGCTACTTTAACAAAAACCTCTTATCAGGTGTCCTAAATTAGTTGACCACTACAAATCTACCACAAGGCGAGACAGGAGTGTGGACGATTAGCCAAGATTCTATGAGCTACGATATGAAAAGTCCAACGGCTGACCGTACGGTGCATATCGACCGCTATTCGGGGAAGATATTGGCTGATATCCGCTTTGAGGATTACAATGCTTTCGGCAAATTTATGGCAGCGGGTGCGGCTATTCATATGGGAACGCTAGGATTATGGAGCGTGTTAGCCAATGTGCTGTTTTGCTTATCTGTGATTGCAATTTGTGTGAGCGGTTATGTCATGTGGTGGCAACGTCGTCCTCGTAATACCAACGAAATCACTGGACTAAATCCACCAGCACGTGGTCAATGTTTTCTCAATTCTATACAGCCCCTAGTTGATTTTATCTTTAATATGGTTTGCATCTATAGTTGAAATACTCTCAAATACTTATAAACACTAGCGTCTGGAAATACAAATAGAAAATATGGGTTACTATTTAAAACCTTTCAGCTACTAGCCCTGCTTTAACACACGATAAACGGTGGCTACCCCAATACCAACCGCCTTAGCGATCTCTTCTCTGGTCATATTAGTTTGACTGGCCAACTCTCTAATACGGTTGTGAACCGCCCCGAGTATATCGGAGACTTGATTGCTTGAGTCAGGCAGCTTTGTCTGACTCAATAAAACTATCATAGTATCGTCTCTCAAACTCAAAAGGCGACACATAGCCAATCGTACTATGAATGCGAGTTTTGTTAAACCAATCGACCCATT
>NZ_RRYV01000353.1 GCF_014861395.1 Psychrobacter sp. FME13
AAGCCCATCAGCCTTGAAGCCGTCAAAACTAAAGCATTAGTCCGCCAAATATTTAACGACTCAAAGCGCTCAGCAGGCGCTCGCAGCATTGCCGCTATACTAATGAATGAACACGGCATCAAGCTGACCCGTTATATGGTAGGTAAACTTATGAGCAGCATGGGGCTTAAAAGCTGTCAGTTAAAGACGCATAAATACAAGCACTGTGATGAAGAACACAAAGCTCATGACAACATACTGAACCGTAACTTTAGCCCCACATCGCCCAATCATGTCTGGACAGGTGATGTCACTTATGTTCGCATTAAAGGCGGCTGGTGCTACCTAGCTATCGTTTTAGATTTATATGCTCGTCGTATTGTTGGCTTTGCTGTATCAGATTCGCCTGACAGTATGCTGACAACCAAAGCGCTGCAGATGGCGTATCAGTCGCGCTTAAAGCCAAGTGGGGTGTTGTTTCACTCTGATCAAGGCACCCATTACACTAGCAAGAAGTTTGCTGAATCTGTGGCAAGTTGTAATGGCATGAAGCAGAGCATGAGCCGAAAAGGTAACTGTTGGGACAACGCGCCAACTGAAAGGTTCTTCAGGAGCTTTAAAACAGAATGGATGCCAAAGGGCGGTTATGAGAATATTGCTGAAGCTCGGACTGCCATTATTGATTATATTTGGGGCTATTATCAGTCAGTGAGACCACACCGTTTTAATGACTATTTAACACCGCTAGAAAAAGAGAAACGCTACTTTAACAAAAACCTCTTATCAGGTGTCCTAAATTAGTTGACCACTACA
>NZ_RRYV01000354.1 GCF_014861395.1 Psychrobacter sp. FME13
TAGGCTTAGATGTGTATAGCTCATGGTTGCAATCTCACTTTGGTCGGTGGATAAAAACTTTGATGCTAGCGCATCTAGGTCTTTTTTTCACCTTGCATTTGGTATTGCACTTCATGTGTTAATCTAAGTTATTTAAAACCTATAGACTGGTCGTCAATCCAGAAAAATATGCTGCATTAGTCGCCAACAAACGTTTTACTAAACACGATTTGAACTCAGATTTTTTCCCTTTGTATAGAAAAGAACCTACTATAGAGAAAGTTGTGGAGACTGATTAAGCGCAGCCTTTAACAAGCATATTATTACAAACCACTTCTCTTCTGTTGTAGCTTGGATAGACTTGTCTATAAATTAATAATGTTGATGAAAATGAGATAATATTCCGTCCAATAATAAAAGTAGCGCACATGATAGTAGAGTATTGATCATATATTTAACGATGTTTGACAAGACTTAAACATCTGAGTCTATTAAGATGACTATCAAGTGAATTGAAAACAGACCTTCCTTAGATACTCAGAAAAATAAAAAAGCAGCCACGATAATGGCTGCTTTTTTTTAACTAAAAATCAGCATATGCGCTCAATCTAATAAATATCTGTCTAAATGTACTAAAAATGACCAATTATTGACAAAACTCATGTATGTATTTACTTATTTGCCATCATATTAGATGTAGTTTTTCGTAAAATAACCCTATAGTGCTTAAGAGTCACTACACAATAGTAAAGGCTGTGTTTTAATAATGTGTTGATTAATTTAATGATAGAATAATGGTGTTATAGTAGTT
>NZ_RRYV01000355.1 GCF_014861395.1 Psychrobacter sp. FME13
TATTCTAGCAGTTACTCTCTATTTATGAGTGTTCTTATTTATTGGGGGGATTACCAAGTGAGCTTTAAAGATGTACGTGTGCCAGTCAGCCACTTTATTGGTGGACCAGGGATGGGCTTTGAGATTGCGCAAGGTCGTCTAGGGCCAGGTCGTATTCATCATTGCATGCGCTGTATTGGTGCTGCTGAAAAATCTTTAGAGCTTGCGGTAAAACGTGGTATGTCTCGTACTGCTTTTGGTAAGCCAATACTAGAGTTGGGCGGAAACTTTGAGCGCATTGCTGAAGCTCGTATCAAAATTGACCAAGCTCGTTTGCTGACTTTGTATGCTGCACAGAAGATGGATGCACAAGGAACAAAAGCGGCACTCACAGAAATATCTGCGATCAAAGTAGTGGCGCCGACTGTACTACAAGAAGTCGTCGATATGGCGATTCAGGTTCATGGTGGCATGGGTGTGTGTCAAGATACAATGTTGCCAGGCTTCTATGCTCAAGCAAGGGTGTTGCGCTTGGCTGATGGCCCTGATGAAGTTCATAAAACCATGATTGCAAAATTAGAGCTGAAGAGCCAAGGGTTTAGTCGTAAAAATAAATAATAATAGTGATTAATAATCACAGATAGTAGGGCGTGTCATCATTTATAGTGTGCGATTGCATTGATAACACTGGTAACTGGGTGACATGCTCTAGCTTGAGTATGGATATAGTGAATTTACTATAATTTGGATATAGTCAGCTCAAAATAAAATTGTTATGGTTAGGGCAAACATCATAAAACAAT